>JBJTOU010000033.1:0-4037 GCA_046074725.1 Planctomycetia bacterium | reverse complement strand
CATGAAGCGCTGCCAGAGGGCGCGGTTTTCCGCGTCGCCGGCGTGGAGCTTGGCCGTCTCCTCGAGCACCTCGCGGCCGGCGTCGGGATGGCGGGCGGCGAGGTCGGCGGCGAGCGGATCGACGGCGAGATCCTCCGGCTTGGCGTCGGCGACCTTGCGCACCAGCCGGTACAGCCGCCCCAGCTCGGCGGTCGGGTCGGCGGCGAAGGCGCCGTCGTCGCGGCAGTGCTTCCAACCCCAGATGATCATCCCGAACTGCGTGCCCCAGTCGCCGAGGTGGTTGTCGGTGATCACGCGGTGGCCGCGAAACCGGAGAATCCGGGAAAGGGCGTCGCCGATCACGGTCGATCGGATATGGCCGACGTGCATCGGCTTGGCGACGTTCGGCGACGAGTAATCGATCACGATCGTCGTCGGAGACGCGACCGCCACCACGCCATCCCGTGGATCGCGGCAGGCTGCCATCACGGCCTGGGCGAGAGCGTCGTCCCTCACCCGCAGATTGATGAACCCGGGCCCCACCGGCTCGGAGGGGGGCTCGAACAGGTCGCCCACGTCGAGCCTCGCGATGATCGCGGCAGCCATGTCCCGAGGCTTCATGCCGGCCCGCTTGGCAAGCGCCATGGCCATCGTGCCGGAGTAGTCGCCGAACTTCGGGTCGGCCGTCTCGCGCACCTGGTCGATCAGCCCCGGCAGTTCGTCCGAGGAGATCGCGACGACGCCATCGGCGGCGAGCCGCTGGAGCGCGGCGGAGAACATGCCCCTCAGGGCAGAGCGAAAATTTACGCATGCGGCCGCTCCGGCCGCCATCGGGCTGGAGTACTCGTCGTCGTTCATCCGGCCGTCACCCCGGCGGCGGGAAGCGGCACCCGCGGAGCATCGCTCCAGAGGTTCTCCAAATCCCAATACTCCCGCGACTCGGCGTCGAAAAGGTGGATTACGACGTCGCCGTAGTCCATCACGATCCAGTGGCCATCCTCGTAGCCCTCCACGCTCCGGGCATCGTCACGGCAGTCACGATGGATCGCGTGTTTGATCTCGTCGGCCATGGCATGCATCTGACGGCGGCTGGTGCCGGTCGCGATCACGAAGTAATCGAAGACGTCGGTGACCTTTCGCAGGTCGAGTACGACGACGTCGGTGCCCCGCGTCTCCTCGATCACCCGCGCGGCAACCAGCGCCGTCGCACGGCCCCGGTCGCCAGAGCGGGGTGGCGACGGTGTGGCGGTGTCTTTCGGCTCGTGTCGTGGGGTGGCCATGGGCGGGTCGATTGTAGCGTTTCAGCGGGAGCCGACGTGATCGGCCGCCAACGCGACCCCGCAGAGGACCAGGTCGGGCACCTCCAAAGCCCCGGGAACAGCATCGCGGACAGCCGACCGCCAGCCGCCGGTGAGGATCATCTGCGGCTCTGGCGATCCGGTCAACGATCGGCGGGCCTCCTCGATCAGTCGCGCGATGGCGCCCCGCATTCCCCAGCCGATCCCCGCAGCGATCGCCTCCTGCGTCGATTGGCCTGGCATCGGGGGAACAATCCCCTGCTCCAGTGCCGCCACCTCGGGCAATCGGCTGGTGCCCTCGGCGAGGGCTCGGGTCATGAGAGACGGCCCCGGCAGGATCGCCCCGCCGAGAAAATCGCCTGTGGCCGACACGACATCGACCGTCGCCGCAGTGCCGCAATCGACGATGATGGCCGGACGGTTGGGCTGCTTGATGCGAGCGGCCGCGGCGGCTCCTGCCAGCCGATCGATGCCCACTCGGTGCGGCTCGGTGAGCGCGATCGCCACGGGAACATCGGCATGGCCGATTCGCCGCTGCCGGAGCGGCCGATGCTGCGTGGCCGACACCGCAGCGATCGCCGCCTCCAGCCGAGCCGCCGCCGCATCGTGCACGCTGGCCACGAGGATCATCGCCGGCCCGGGGGCGGCGGACCGCAGCCATTGCTCGAGCGACTCGGGGCGGAACGAGCGGCTTTCAAGATCGTGTCGTTTCGCGATCACGGGCAGGCTCGCGCCGGCACCCGGCCCGCTCACGACGCCAAGCTTGATCCGAGAGTTGCCGACATCGGCGACAAGCAGGGCGTCAACGGTACGGACAGACGAAGAGGAGGTCGTGGAAGCGTTCATGGAATCATTATGAGTCCATCCGGCACTTTCGTGGACGTAAGGGTTCCGGGAGGGGGTGCCCATGCCCCGAGAGCCGGCGTATGCACGGGCACCGATCCGCCAGAGGCGGATTGGTCGGCGAAGCAAGGATTGCGTAGCGCAGGCTGCATCCGAGAGAGCGAAGGACAGGATGTCCGGAGCGAACGTCCGGCGACGGGGCGTGGGCAGCCCCGACCCACGCACGACCGTGGCGGCTCCCTCATGAGGGGCGGGCGTCGAGCAGGGCCACCACCGACCGCAGGAGCCGGTCGAGCCCCTGCCCCGTGACCGCGCTCACCGCCAGCACGTCGCGACCGAGTTCCGCGGCCAGCCGAGTCCGCACCGCTTCGGATCCGGGGAGTTCGGACTTGCTGATGATGACCACCTCCGGCCGCTGCCCGAGTGAGGCGTCGTATCGGATGAGTTCCTCGCGGATGGCCCGATAGTTCTCGAGAGGATCGCTCCCATCCACGGGCAAGGGTTCGACGACATGCACCAGGATTCCGGCCCGCTCGACATGCCTGAGAAATTCGTGGCCAAGGCCTGCCCCGGCATGGGCGCCCTCGATCAACCCCGGCACATCGGCCAGCACGAAGCTGCGGTCCGGAGATACCGCCACCATGCCAAGCATCGGCGACTTGGTCGTGAAGGGATAGTCGGCGATCTCAGGCCTGGCCCGCGAGAGGCGGGAGAGGAGAGTGCTCTTGCCGGCGTTGGGCTTGCCGATGAGCCCGACGTCGGCGATCACCTTCAGCTCCAGCGTGAGCCGACGGACTTCTCCCTGTTCTCCCGGCGTCGTCTCCCGAGGCGCGCGGTTGGTCGAGGTCTTGAAGTGCTGATTGCCTTTTCCGCCGGCGCCTCCGCGAGCGGCAACGATCTCTTCGCCGGCCGACGCAAGGTCCTTGAGGACGAGGCCCGTGCTGTCATCGACGACAATCGTGCCGGGGGGAACGAGGAGCACGAGATCCTGGGCCGCCCGTCCGTGGCAATTGGCAGGGCCACCCGCAGTGCCCGATGCCGCCCGCCACTGTCGCCGATGGGCCAGTGCGGCAAGGGAATCGACACCGGCCTCGGCTCGAAGAATGATGCTGCCACCGTCGCCGCCGTTTCCGCCATCGGGACCACCGAGGGGAACGTATTTCTCACGACGGAAGCTGAGGCAACCCCTGCCACCGTTGCCGGCAGCCACCTCGATCTGCACGCGATCGACAAACACGCGATCCGCCCGGCCTGTTGGGCCCGACCCGCATCAAGGGGTCAGGCGATGACGTTCACACGCCGGCCTTCCTGGTCGAAACCAACGACGCCATCGACCAGTGCGAAGAGGGTGTAATCGGTGCCCATGCCGACGTTTCGTCCCGGATGAAACTTTGTGCCGACCTGGCGGACGAGGATGTTACCGGCACGAACCTGCTCTCCGGCGAACTTCTTCACACCACGGCGCTGGGCGTTGGAATCCCGGCCGTTGCGGCTCGAACCCTGACCTTTTTTATGGGCCATGACTTGTCTCCTCGATCCTGCCGGCCACGCGGGCCGTATACACACGCCCTACTGGGAATCGGCACGTTCGTAGCGGAAAACCCAGGCATGGTCAATTCCCTCGTGCTGTTTCGTGGCATCGGCGTAGAGGTCGCCCCCCCGGGGGCCGAAAAGTCCGAGGATCAGCCGCTCCCGCCTGTCGGCATCCGCCACCTCGTCGAGCCGGTCATGGACCGCGGCGAAGGCCTGCTGCGGCCCGACGTTTTCGAGGGCGGCCGGGTGGACATCGGCCTCATCGAGGGCCGCCACCTGCCTCGCCACGATCGCCTCCTTGGCCAGCCAGTCGAGCTTTGGCGCCGCGGCGCCAAAATAATCAACGGCCTTCCGACGCCGCCCGGCGGCATCGGGCATCTCGAC
>JBJTOU010000032.1:0-23854 GCA_046074725.1 Planctomycetia bacterium | reverse complement strand
GCTGGAAGGTTCGCGGCAGCCCATCCGGCGTCAACCCATGTCCAACTTCCTCGCCCGCTGTGCCGCCATCGGTCTCGTGGGCGGCGGTTTCGCCGTCACCGGCGACCTCGGCTGGCTCGCCGCCCGCGGCATGCGGCTCATCAACGCCCGTACCGTACCGTCCGAGCAAGCCGCCGCGGAGCAACCCGTCGCCCCGGCGCCGTCGCCCGGCGCACCGTTCACGCCCGCCGCACCGCCGTCACCAGCCATGGCGGCCCCGCCGGGTCCGCGGGCCGCCGACCCTTTCCGCGGGCCGCCCGCCCCGCTCCCGGCGGCCCCCGTCGCGGGCGACCTCCGGCCGCCGGTGGGCGGACCCGAGCGGATCGACCTCGCCGGCCTCCGGCCGGGCGAACGGGTGACGGTGTGGATCGGGCGTCCGGCGGCCTCCGGCCCGCAGCCCTGCATCGCCTTCGACCTCGTCGATCCGGCATCCGGCGAGGCCCTGCTCGTGGGCCGTGGCATGGCCCCGCGTCGCGTGTCGATCGGTGTTGCCGCCGGCGGCCCGAGCCGGAGCATCGCCAGGGGCGACACGCTCCTCGTCACGCCCTCCGGTCCGGCCCATCACGCCACGGGCGCCGGCGAGGCCCTCGGCCCGGTGACCGCCATCGCCATCGGCCGCAGGTAGTTGCGCCGCAGGCACGGCGGTCAGAGACCGCCGCTACAGGAGGGCGGGATCGCCATCCGGTAGGTGAGGGGTTGCCCGATGCCCTGAGAGCCGGGCTATGGAAGCAAGCGCAGCCAGGATGGCGAAGCGCAGCGGACATGCAGTTGAGCGGCGGGCAGGAAGGAGCCTGGCTACGCCAGGCGACCGTAAGCCGGAGCCGACGCCGGGACGGCGGCGACGGCGCGACAGCCGCCAGGCGAAGCGAAGCGGACATGCAGAGAGCAGATGCCTGGAGGGCATCTGCGAACGTCCGCGCGAGGGCGTGGGCAGTCCCGAGCCGGGGTGGGCGAAGTGACGCGAAAGGGGCGTCAGGCTTTGCCGTAGCGCGTCGCCATCTCGGCCAGCGTGATGCATGGCACCTTGCCGGCGTTGCCGGCCTGGCCGAATTGCACCATTCGCTCGGCGCAGACTTTCTTCATCGCCTCACGAGACGGCTTGAGGTAGTCGCGCGGGTCGAACTTCTCAGGGCTCTCGGCGAGAACCTTGCGGATCGCGCCGGTGATCGCCATGCGGCAGTCGGTATCGACGTTGATCTTGCGAACCCCGTGCTTGATGCCCTTCTGGATTTCTTCCACGGGCACGCCCCACGTCTGCGGCATTTTTCCGCCGAAGCGATTGATGATGTCCTGCAGTTCCTGCGGCACGCTCGACGAGCCGTGCATCACGAGGTGGCAGTTGGGGAGCTTCGCGTGAATCTCCTCGATCCGCTTCATGGCGAGCACGTCACCGTCAGGCTTGCGTGTGAACTTGTAGGCCCCGTGGCTCGTGCCGATCGCGACGGCCAACGCATCGACGCCGGTGGCCGCCACGAACCGGGCAGCCTCGTCGGGATCGGTGAGCAGTTGGTCGTGCGAAAGCTTTCCGCTGGCGCCGTGGCCGTCCTCGGCCTCGCCCTCGCCGCTCTCGAGCGACCCGAGGCAGCCCAACTCGCCCTCCACGGAGACACCCTGCCGATGGGCCGACTGCACCACCTCGCGGGTCATCTTCACGTTGTAATCGAAGTCGGCCGGCGTTTTGCCGTCCTCCTTGAGCGATCTGTCCATCATCACGCTCGTGAAGCCATGGTCGATCGCGCTCTGGCATGTGGCAGGCGAGTTGCCATGGTCCTGATGCATGGCGATCGGGATCTTCGGATAGAGTTCGGCTGCGGCCAGCATGAGGTGCCGCAGGTAGTTGTCCTGGCTGTAGCTGCGGGCACCGCGGGAGGCCTGGATGATGACGGGCGAATCGGTCTCCTTGGCCGCTTCCATGATCGCCTGGATCTGCTCCATGTTGTTGACGTTGAAGGCCGCGAGGCCATAGCCGTTGGTGGCGGCGTGGTCGAGCAGGATGCGCATGGGAACCAGGGGCATGGTGGGGTCTCCTCGGGCGAAGGCGGAAAGCAGGCTGGTGGCGGAAATCAAACGCGGAGTTGTGAAGCATAGAAACTCCGCCGGTTCTTCACAAAGGGCCCCGCGAGTTCTCCCGCGTGATACGATTCGGTGTTCCCGTGGCAGCCGGAAGCCCCCCATGGACCTCAAGCCGACGAGCGACCCGCTGAAAAGTTTTTTCTACGTTGTGGGGGGCTGGACGTGCGTGGCCCTGGCCGTTCTCGGCTCGATCCTGCCGCTGCTTCCCACGACACCGTTCCTGCTTTTGGCCAGCTGGTGCTTCTACCGCGGCTCACCGCGGATCCATGCCTGGCTTCATCGATCCCGAACCTTCGGCCCCACGCTCGACGACTGGCATCACTATCGGGGCATCCGTCGCAGCGTGAAGAACCGTGCCTTCGCCCTCGTGGCCCTGGTCGTGCTCGGCAGCCTACTGTTCGGTAGCCTCCCATGGTGGCTCAAGTATGTCGCGCTGGCCGCCGTCGCAATCGGGCTCTACACGATCTGGACCGTTCCCACGGTGCCCGACGAGGCGCCAGACTCGCCGCGCACGCTGTAGATCGGCCGCGCTATCGGTCTTCCGGTTCCGGGAGCCAATGGGTGAGCACGGCGCCGACGAGGGCGTAGAGGCCAGCCACGCAGCCGCCGACCATCGCGATCCGCTGTGGGTTCGGAGGCGTGGCGGCGGCGAAGGTGATCGTCAGCCATGCGGCTGCGGTGCCGAGGACACGGCCGCCGATGTTGGCGGCGAAGCTTTCCCCCGTGCCCCGAAGGTGGGTCGGGAAGACAAGCGGGATGTAGTTGCCCCAGAAGCTGAACTGGGCGACCGTCAGCAGGCCGGCGACAAAGACGCCCACCTTGATCCACGGGAGCGACCCGGCGTTGCCAAGCTGCGTGGAGATCCACCAAAAGAGGGCGGGCACGACCATCAACGCCGGGATCTGAAACACGCGGAGCAGCGTCCGACGCCCGAGGATGCGGAGGGCCGCGAACGCCAGAAGCACTCGGCCCACGAGGCCTCCGATCTCCTGGAAGATCGTGACGGTGGCCACGGCCTCGTCGGTGGCGTTGCCCGCGATGCTCGCGAGCCGGGCGGCGTTCGGCGCCGGTCGGCCTTGGGCCGCAGCCTGGGCCACCGCCTCGCCTTGGGCCGCCTTCGCGACCTGCACGATCGCCGCATGTCCCTTCGGCCCGCCGAGGATCTGCGGCAACTGCTGGATCGCGCCGAAGGCGATGCCATAACTTGCGGCGAAGACCAGCGTGGTCACGATCGTCGTGCGCACGAGGGCCGGGCTGAAGAGTTCGCGGATGCTCGGCCGACGGAGCGTGCCTGAGGCCTTCTTCTCAGCCCATACCGGGCTCTCCGGAAGAAACGGCCGGATGAGGATCAGCGGCAAGGCGGGGAGCACGCCCGAGATGAGCGTGTACCGCCAGGCGTCGTGCCCGCCATGGATGGCCGGCAGGCTCTCCGCGAACCGGGCGGCCATGAGATTGGCGGCGCCGACCATGAGCCCCCCCAGCGACGAGAAGGCCTGCGTCCATCCCAGCACCCGCTCCCGCTGCTCACGGTCGGGAAAGAGTTCAGCCAACCAGGCGACCGCAGCGACGAATTCGACGCACACCCCTATGAACACGAGGCACCGAAAGAAGAGCAGCTGTGGGAGCGACGTCGCGTAGCCCGCAGCGAACGCCGCGAACGCGTAGAGCAGAATGCTGAACGTAAGCACTCGTCGCCTGCCGAGCAGATCCGTCAGGAAGCCTCCGACCAGGCCGAACACGCCGCCGGCCAGCGCCGGCACGAAAAAGAGCAGCCTCGCCCACTTCGCATACTCCGGTGAGCCGGGCACGAGCAGCGGCCCTCCTCCCGCGGCCGTGCCGCCGAGGGCAGCCAGCGCGGGCTTGATCACCAGCGGCAGCATGAGGAGTTCGTAGATGTCGAACGCGAAGCCCGTCGCCGCGATCGCACAGACGAGCCAGCCCGTGAGCGTGAGCCGACCGGAAGCGGTCATGCCCGAGGAAGGCATGGAGTGGTTGACCGGGCGCGCCATGCAAAGACCTCGCGGACGGGACCAAAAAACGGATTGCCGATCAGGCATGAAAGCCTATCGGCAACCCGGCCCCCCGTCATGGTCGATGCATCACGGTCCGATGGAAGGCGGGCACTTGGCGAGAAAGTCGCGGGGGCCGCGGGTCGTGTAGTAGGGATAGGCGACGGCACCGGATGGCGGGCCGGCCGGAGTGGTCGCACCGTAGTCGGAGGCGTTGAGGGCGGCTCGCTCCTCGGGCGAAAGGTGGTGCTTGGCGAGACCGCCGTAGCGGCCGACATGACGGGGTCGGCAGGTGCCGTCGGCGCACTCATTGCAGCCGTCGGGCCCGCAGCCACCGGTCCGACAGCCCCCAGGACCGCACGCATCCATTTCGCATGCGCCATCCTCGCAGTTCCCGTGCTGAGCATGATGGCCGTGGGGGCCATCGGTGTTGAGGAGGAAGAGTCGATCGATGATCGAGCACCCGCTGGCAAGCGACATCACCAACATGGCCAGCAGCAGTCCGCATGAGCGTTTCATGGCAGTTTTCCGTGGGGCCGAACTGAAACCATCGTTCAGGAATCGGTATCGGTCACACGGGTCGTGCCGATTGAGAAAACCCTGCCGACGCGAAAATAGGGGGCCTTGGAAGACCCTCTGCTACCGGCTGGCGCGGCCCACGATGAGCGAGATGTTCTGCCCGCCGAAGCCGAAGCTGTTGGAAAGGGCACGGTCGCACCGCGCCTCACGGGCCGTGTTGGGCACGTAGTCGAGGTCGCAGTTGGGGTCGGGGGTCTCGTAGTTGATCGTCGGAGGAAGCACGCCGTCGCGGATCGCCAGCAGGCAGACGATCAATTCCGTCGCACCGGCGGCGGCTATCAGGTGGCCCATCATGCTCTTGGTGCTCGAGACGGGGATCTTGTAGGCCCGCTCGCCGAAAACCGTCTTGATGGCGAGCGTCTCGACCTTGTCGTTGACGTCCGTGCTCGTGCCGTGGGCATTGATGTAGTCGATGTCGGTGAGCCCGAGCCGGGCATCCTGGAGGGCCCGCTTGATGCACGATGCGGCGCCCCGGCCCTCGGGATGCGTGTCGGTGATCCGGTAGGCGTCGGCCGTCGAGCCGTAGCCGAGAATCTCGCCATGGATGGTCGCGCCCCGCTTCAGAGCGTGCTCGAGTTCCTCGAGCACGATCATCGCGGCCCCCTCGCCGAGCACGAAGCCGTCGCGGTCGTTGTCGAACGGACGGCTGGCCCGGGTCGGCTCGTCGTTCCGCGTCGAAAGGGCCGTGAGAAGATTGAAGCCCGTGACGCCGAACGGATGGATCATGCTGTGTGTGCCGCCGGAGAGCATGACATCGGCATCGCCCCGGCGGACCAGTTCGACCGCTTCGCCGATCGCCTGGCTGGAGGCGGCGCAGGCCGTGAGGCAATTGAGATTCGGACCCTGAGCGTCGAACATCCCCGCGAGGTGGGCAGCGGGCATGTTGGGCTCCTGCTCGACCTCCGTGAGCGGATGGAGCGTCTCGAGCCCGAGCTTCGTAAACTTCGCGACGTCGAGCGCGTCGCCCGAGATCGCCGCCATCATCATGTTGGTGAAGGATTCGAAATCCTGTTGCCCCTCACCACTGCCAAGGTAGACGCCCAGCCGCGTCGGATCGGAGGCCAGCCCTTTTTCCAGGCCGGCATCCCGCATCGCCTGCAGCGCGGCCCCGGCGGCGAAGCGGGTGTGCCGACCGCAAAACTCCCACCGCCTCGGATCCTCACCCTCGTCGGCGACGCTCCAGTCGCGCACCTCGGCGGAAATCTTCGTCGGAAACTTGGAGGCGTCGAAGACGGTCGTCATCCCCACGGCCGATTTGGAGGCCTTGAGATTGTGCCACAGCTGCTCAACCTTCACGCCCAGCGGGGTCACGCAGCCCATGCCGGTGACCACGACCCTGCGCCTGCCGGCACCCATGTGAACTGCGTCCTTCCTCGAGGTTGCGCCGCCGCTACTCACCAGTCGGGCCGCACCAATGGCTGCCCGGCCTCGTCGCGGCCGACGTCATAAATATGCATCTGGTCGAGCCACCGAAGCAATTCGTGCGGCTCGAAGAGCTTGGGCACGCCCTCGCCCGGCTCGAGATGCGCGAAGAAAAGCTCGGCCTCCCCCTGCACCGAGTCGCCGACGGTCGTCTTGACGCGGGTCAGCGAGCCGGTCGGCTTCAGATCGACGATCTCGGCATGGAAGCGGATCGCGTCGCCGGGCACCGCGTCGAAGTGGAAATCGGCCCCGGCCACCTTCGCAAGAACCACCCGACGGTTGTAGTCAATCGCCTCGGCCACCAACAGGCCCGCGGTCTGGGCCATCCCCTCGACGATCAGGGAGTTGGGCATGAGCGCCACGCCCGGAAAGTGGTCGTGGAGATGCTCCTCGGCCAAGGACACGTTCTTCACGGCCGTGGCACGTGTGCCCCGCACGAACTCTTCAAAGCGATCAATCCAGAACCACCGCATGGAACGCGTCCGCGCCGGCGTGTCAGCCGGCCACCTTGCTTTGCACGTAGCGGACCATGTCCTCGACGGTGAGCGTGTTGGCGAAGTTTTGCACGCTCGGATCAGCCTCGAACTTCGTCAGATCGGCGAACGGCATCCGCGCCTTGAGGGCGGCGAGGCCGGCGGCGTTCAGCTTGCCGTTGGCGACGTACTCCGTGCTCGACAGCACGTCCTCGGGAAAGAGTTCGCCGCGGGGGATCTTGATGCCGAAGGCCTTCTCGAGACGGAAGACGATGTCGAGAAAGTCGATCGACTCAGCCCCGAGATCACCCACCATCGTCGCGGAGGGCGACACTTCATCCTCGTCAACGCCCAGGGCATCGACGAGGGCAGACTTGACCTTCTCAAAGATTTCATCACGATTCGGCATCGACTGGCACCTTCGAAAACGGGAAATGCTCCAAAACGCTGACGCCGGTTGTACTGTCGGCCTGCCCGGTTGGGAACCCGAGCCCACCGATGTCGCCCCGGCAATGGCCTAAAAACCGTGAAAACCGGCCCGCTTCGTTCGTCATGACCGGGCGAAGGAGGGCGTGCGTGCAAGGACGTCGGCCTCCGGGAGGCCCGAAGACGCCCCCCCATACACGACGCGTCGCGGTGGCTGACCGCCTCGGGAGGCGGGATGAAGGAGGCTCCAGAGCCTCCTCATCTCGGATCGGACCCGAGCATCGATCGCGTCGCCATAGGGCCGCCGATCGGCCATGTTGTACCGCTCGAGCACGAGCCTCGCGGTCAAGCTGGTGCGATCGCCAACGGTGCCGCTGGCCTTGACCTTGGTCGTGGTTTCGTCCTGGGAAAGCACCTCGGCCGTCACCGTGAGGATCCGACCCGGTTCGACGAAATCGCCATATTTCACGTTCTTCGCCTGCCGCAGCACAACGATGCTGTGAGCGAAATCCTCACCCAGGCGGATCGTCCAGGCGGCGGCCTGGGTCATCGCCTCGAGCATGAGCACGCCCGGCATCACCGGGAAGCATGGAAAGTGATCAGCGAGATACTCCTCGGATAGCGAGAGCGTCTTGACGGCGGTGATGCTTTTGCCCGGGTCGATGGCGACGACCCGATCCAGGAGTGTGAATCGCATGCGAGTTCCGTTCGAGGTGGAAGTGCGTGAGCTTGAGCTGATCCAAGCCGTGATGGCCTGCCCCCCGTTTCCAGGGGGAAGAGCGGGAGAGTATATCGTTCGACGGTGGCCTATTCACAGCCGTGGCGGTCAGTCTGACAACCATTTTAAGGCCGGCTGCCAGGCTGACAGCCGTCACGACCGGTGCGACCGCGACGGTTTTCCTCGGACCGACCACGGCGGGCTGTTTCACGGCCGTGAGGAGGCCTCTCCGGACTCCGACGGCAGCCCGAATTCATCTCGGCACGCTCCTTGCATCGCACGGTCCCTCGGCGACGACGGCCGGCGCCGTCGCTTGCCTTTCGGCAACGTCCCGACGAAAGATTGCCTCGCGCTGGCTGCAACGCGGTCGCATCGCTCCAGGGACGGTGTCGAAACCATCACCTTTACCGAGGAGACGATCATGCAAACGTTTCGTGCGGGCTTCGCGCTGCCATTCGAGGAACTGCGCGACGAACTGGATCGGCTGTGGACATCGTTGACAGCGGCCCCTCCGCTTCACGGTTGGGGCACCGAGACAAGGACGGGTGTCTTTCCGGCGTTGAACATTCGGGATCGCGACGACGCAATTCTCATTGAGGCGGAACTGCCGGGCCTCGACGTGTCCGACATCGAGATCGCCGTCACGGCCGACGAGCTCGTGCTCAAGGGCACGCGACCCGACGCCGCTGCGAGCGGCGAAGCCGAAGCGGCGCAGCGTGCCGCCTGGCTGCGGCGCGAGCGAGGCACGGGCTGCTTCGAGCGACGGCTGCAACTACCGGTGGCGGTCGATGCCACGCGTGTCGAAGCGAGCCTCGACGACGGCGTGCTGACCATCACCTGCCCGAAGGCACCGGAAAGCCAGCCGCACAGGGTTTCGGTGCGGACGGGCTGACGGTCGGGCGGAGTTCCACGAATCGCAATCCACACCACCACAGGAGATCATTCCATGACCCCATCGATGACTACGACCCGTGAAAGCACGAAGCCCGTCGCCACGCCGGACCAGCCGGCCGGCGCCGCGCCGACACTCACCTACCAGCCCAACGTCGACATCCGCGACACGGGCGACGGGGTGACGATCGTCGCCGACATTCCCGGCGCCCGGACCGACTCGATCAACGTCTCGTTCGAGGACGGCGTGCTCGCCGTCCATGCCGCGGTGCCCCCTCGCGAGCAGCCTGGGCGGTTACTGCGGCAGGAATACGGCATCGGTGACTACCGCCGGTCTTTCCGCCTCGGCGACGGCTTCGATGCCTCGCAAATCGCCGCGGAATACCGTCGCGGCGTGCTGTCGATCCGTGTTCCCCGCCTTGCGGCGGTCAGGCCTCGGAAGGTCGAGGTGCGAGCCGCCACGGCTTGACCGACCGTTTGGTTTCCCCCTGTGTCACCGTAGAGAAGGAGAGATCGATGAGTCTGATTCCTTTTCGCACGAAGCGCACGAGCGGCATCGAAGCCGGCAACATGGCGACCCTCGCCGACTTCCGCAACGAGATGAACCGCCTCTTCGAGGGATTCTTCAGCAGACCGCTGATGATGCCCACGTGGTTCGAGTCGGTGGAACCGGGGCAATGGATGCCGGCCGTCGATCTGTCGGAAGACGGCTCCCGCATTCACGTGCGGGCCGAACTTCCCGGCATCGCCCCCGAGGATGTCGATGTCAGCGTGTCCGAGGATCGGCTTGTGATTTCGGGCGAGAAGAAGTCGGAGTCGTCGAAGACCGGCAACGGCTGGGCGCATCGCGAGAGCCATTACGGCTCCTTCACGCGTGCGATTCCGCTCCCCGAGGCGGTCGATCCATCGAAGGTGACGGCCCGCTACGACAAGGGCGTGCTGACGATCGAACTCTCGAAGTCGCCGACGGCCACTTCGAGGAAAGTCCCGGTGGTGACGGCGTAGCGACAGGCAAAGGCCGGTCGCGAGGTGCTATTCTGGAGGGGCCGCGGGATCATGCTCCCGCGGCCCCTGCTCGTTTCCCGACGGCTCATGCCCCATGCCACTCGTCCTCGATCGCGTTGCCGACCGCTTCACTCGCGTGCCGGGCATTCCCCTCTCGATCGACCTTCGGGGCATCACGCCCGACCGCGGTGCCGCCCGGCCGGTCGCCGACATCGCACGGATTCCGGTAGAGGCTGACGGCGACCGCTGCAGGCTCGGGGATGTCTGCGACGTGCATGGCAGCACCGACGACGGTCGCATCGAGTGCCGTGGCGACTTTTCACGTGTCCACTGGATCGGAGCGGGCATGCAGTGGGGCGAGATGTTCGTCGAGGGTGATGCCGGTCGTCACGCGGGTGAAGCGATGACGGGAGGCCGCCTGTCGATCGGCGGCGATGCAGGCGATTGGGCCGGAGCCGAGCTTGGCGGTGGCACCGTCCATGTGGGCGGCGACGCAGGCGACAACCTCGCCGGTGGCCTTCCGGGAAGCGAGCACGGCATGCGAGGCGGGATGGTGATCGTCGAGGGTCGGGCGGGAGCCTTGGTCGGGGCACGGATGCGTCGCGGCATCGTGGCGGTCGGGGGCGGATGCGGCCCGGCGGCCGCCTTCGAACTGCGGGCGGGCACCGTCTTCGTCATCGGCCGGATCGCCCCCCATGCCGGGCTTGGCATGCGGAGGGGGTCGCTTGTTGCCGCCTCCTCGGCACCCGATATTCCCCCGCTCTTCAGCCGCGGGGCCCTCTGGCTCCCTCCGTTTCTGCCTTTTCTGGCAGCCGGCCTTCGCCGTGCCGGATTCGCGTCGATCGGCCGCATCGACGACGCCTTCGGCCGCCCGTGGCAGCAGTGGCATGGCGACCCTCTGGCGGGCGGGCGCGGTGAGATTCTTCACGCCGTCGGCCCAAACACGGCCGTTTCCTGAGGGCCGCTTCCGCCGCCCGGAGGTTTCGGCTATTCTCTGGGGCCCGCCGATCCGGCGGACGGCTCCGTTGTCACCCCGATTCAGTCCCATGCCCACGATCAGCCAGCTCGTTCGCAGCCGCCGCAGGCCGAAGCGGAAGTTTTCCAAGTCGCCGGTGCTCGACCGCTGCCCGCAGAAGCGAGGCGTCTGCCTGCAGGTCAGGACGATGACGCCCAAGAAGCCGAATTCGGCGCTGCGGAAGATCGCCCGCGTCCGGCTCTCCAATCAAAAGGAAGTCACGGTCTACATTCCGGGCGAGGGTCACAACCTTCAGGAGCACTCGATCGTGCTCGTTCGCGGCGGCCGTGTGCGCGATCTGCCGGGTGTTCGCTATCACATCGTCCGTGGCGCCCTCGACACGCTCGGAGTGCAGGGCCGCAAGCAGTCCCGCAGTCTCTACGGCGCCAAGAAGGGGTAAGCAGAAGGTTCTCGCATCATGGGAAAGATCACCGCCAGCCGCGAACAGCTTCGTCCCGACCCTCGCTACGGGTCGCTCTTGGCCAGCAAGTTCATCAATTGCCTCATGGAAGACGGCAAGAAGAGCGTTGCCCAGCGGGTCTTCTACGACGCGATGGAGATCGTCGCCAAGAAGATCTCCGATGCCGAGCCCATCGAGGTCTTCAACCGCGCGGTCGAGAATGTCAAGCCGTCGGTCGAGGTGCGGTCGAAGCGTGTCGGCGGTGCCGCCTATCAGGTGCCGATGCAGGTCAATCGCAACCGGCAGCAGTCGCTGGCCATTCGCTGGATCCTCCAGGCAGTCCGCGAGAAGAAGGGCCGGGCGACGTTCGAGAAACTCGCCGAGGAAATCATCGCGGCCTACAAGCGCGAGGGCGCGGCGGTGACAAAGCGTGAGAACGTCCACCGCATGGCCGACGCGAACAAGGCGTTTGCCCACTTCGCCTGGTAACCCGGGCTCGACGCTATCGTACGAGAACCCGTGCCGGCGGCATCATCAGCGGCTGGCCCGAGGTAACGAGCGAGATCGCATTGATCTGATCGGCAAAGGCCTCGATCCCGGGGAAGCCGCCGAGCACCGAAAGAATCGCTGTCTTCGCGACCGGGGCCATGTCGGCAGGCGTTGCTCCCAGGAGTTCCTCCAGAAGGCTCCGCGGCTGCGGAAGCAGAAGCCGCTCCAGTTTTTCCTCCGCTGGCAGCCCAGCCAGCTTCCGCGCCTCGTCAACGGCATCGTCGAGCGTGCCCAGGCGATCAACGAGCCCGAGATCCTTCGCCATTCGGCCGGTGAAGATCCTTCCCTCTGCAAGCTTTCCGAGCTTCTCGGTATCCAGGCTTCTTCCCTCGGCGACCTTCGACGTGAAGAGCCGGTAGATGTCCTTCATCGTCAAGAGGAAGGCTTCCCGTTCGTGCTCGGTGAAGGGCGACTGCATCGAAAGCCAGCCGGCATTGCGGCCCTTGCTGACAACATCCGTATGCACGCCCATCTTGTCGAGCGCCTTGCCGACGGCGATCTTGCCGCCGACCACGCCGATCGACCCCGTGAGCGTGCCCGGTGCGGCGACGATCCTGTCGGCCGCGACCGCCACGTAATACCCGCCGCTGGCGGCCGTATCCGACAGGCTCGCCACCACCGGCTTGTCGGCCCGCTCGGCCTCCCGCCAGATCAGGTCGCTGGTCAGGGCCGATCCGCCGGGCGAATCGATCCGCAGCACGATCGCCGCCACGGTCGAATCCTCCGCAGCTTCGCGGATCGCCTTGATCACGGAGCCGCTTCCCTCGCCGCCGGCGTCGAGGAGCCCGCTCCCTCCGCCGCCCTCTCGAATCTCGCCCGTGAGGTGCACGATCGCCACCCGTTTGTCACGGCTCGTCGTGGACTTTTGCTTGCCGCCCGAGAGCATCTCGATCAGCTTCACCATGCCGCCGATGCCCGAAAAGTCGTTATCGACCTTCTGCACCGCATACTCGCGGGCCAGCGTGGGATGATCGACTCCGATGCGTGCGGCAAGACTGCTCGCCAACTCATCCTCGTAGGCGACCATGTCGATCAGGCCCGCCTCGACGGCCGCTTCGGGAGTGAAGACGCCGATATCGACCAGTCCGCGGGCACGATCGAGATCGAGTCCACGGCCGGTGGCCACACGTTCGACGAGTTGCTCGTAGAGGTCGCCCACGAACTGCTCGTATTGCTCGCGAAGTTGGGGGCTCATGGTCTTCCGCGTGAGCGGTTCCCCGGCCCCCTTGAACTCGCCCACCTGCAGAATCTCGGCATCGACGCCGAGCGTGTCGAGCATCGCCTTGAAGAAGGTCACCTCCACCCGCACGCCGCTGATCTCGAGCGTCGCCGCCGGAGGCATGGCCATGATGTCACAGGCCGTGGCGAGGCAGAAGTGCACAGGGCTGCCACCGATCAGGTGCGCAGCGACCGGCTTGCCCGACTTTCGAACGCGGGAGATCGCGGCCGCGATTTCGTCGGCACGGGCCCGGCCGAGGTCGGGGCTGTTGATGGAAAGGAGCACCCCTTTCACCTTCTTGTCGGCCGCCGCCCGATCGAGCCGCTCGACGATCCTGTGGAGACGCGGCGACACGTCGGCCAGGATTCCCCCCTGCCCCACGCCCTCGGACAGCGAGCCCGACAGGCCGATGTGGGCGATCGTTGCGGCGGTGTTCTTCGCCTGTGGCGGCTCCGCCCATCCCCGGGCCGCCGCCAACCCCACCATCACACCAGCCACCACCTTCCAGGCTCCACTGCCACCACGACGCGGGGTTCTCATGCTTTTCACAGGCTCCTGTTAGGGAACGATCGCCGGCTCGCAGTGTACCGCCTTGAAACCGGCCGCAAAAACGTCACTTGAAAATGAACGATCGTATAGTAGGATACCGACGTCCACATCGCTCATGTGGCTTCGAACCATCCCCGCACAGGAAGCGACTCGCTCACGATCATGTCCCGAATCTCCCCGAAACGGAAGCCTTCCTCGACCCGCTCCGCCACCCGATCGGCTCGTACCAAGACCAAGCGAACGGCCTCCGTCGCCCGCGGATCGCTTCCCGGCAGGAATGGCCTGTTCGGCACCACGGCGATCGCGGACGAGGACGGCGAGGGAACCCCGACCGAGCGGCAGATGGACATCTACGAGTTCATCCGCGACAAGATCCAGTCCCGCGGCTACGGTCCCACGGTCCGCGAGATCGGGCAGGCGTTCAAGATCAAATCGCCAAACGGAGTGGTATGCCATCTCAAAGCCCTCGAGCGGAAGGGCATGATCACACGCGGCAAAAACATGTCGCGGGCGATCGAACTGGTCAACGAGCCCGCCCATCTCCGTGGCCTTCCACTAGCCGGCTGGGTGGCCGCCGGCACGTTGCGTCCGGCCGAGGAGCAGAAGGAGCGGATCGATTTCGAGAACCTCTTCAACCGCGACAACCATTTCGTGCTCAAGGTGATGGGCGACTCGATGATCGACGCACAGATCGCCGATGGCGACTGGGTCGTGATCCAGAAGAAGCAAACGGCCCATTCCGGCGACATCGTGGTCGCCCAGACCGAGGATGGCGATGCAACGCTGAAGCAGTGGTTTCCGGAGCGGGACCGCATCCGCCTGCAGCCGGCCAACAGCTCGATGCGGCCGATCTATGTGAAGAATGCCAAGGTGCTCGGTGTGCTCGTGGGTGTCGTCCGCAAGACGTAACCACTGGGCCCACGGCTCACTTCGATGCGTCCTGCAACTGGTGCAGTTTGTTGTAGAGCGTCTTCAGGCTGATGCCGAGTTCCTCGGCCGTGCGCACCTTGTTGCCATGGTTCCGCTCGAGTCCTTCGAGGATCGCACGGATCTCCATTTCCCGGAGGCTCTCCGGCCGTGATCCGGTCGGCTCGGGGGTGTGGCGTGGGGCGGTCGTGACATCGACATGCTTCACCGCCGGAACGGCCGGGGCCGAGCCGAACGGGGGCGCTGCCACGGCCGCTGCCCTCGCTCCCAGGCGGCTTGGCAAGTGGGCCGGCTCGAGAGGGAGGCTGTCGCACAGCACGAGCGCGTGCTCCACGACATTGGCCAGTTCACGAACGTTCCCCGGCCAGCGGTGGGCGGCCAGGATCGCCAGCATCTCGTCCGTGGCGACCTTGGCCGCGACGGGAGCCTGCGGCCGTGCCTGGCGAACGAAGTGCCGCACAAGCTCGGGGATGTCCTCGAGCCGCTCGCGAAGCGGGGGAATCGTGATCTCGAAGGTGTTGATCCGAAAGAGAAGGTCGTCGCGGAATTCGCCCGCCTCCGCCATCTCCTCCAGTGACCGGTGAGTGGCGCAGACGACGCGGACATCGACCATGCGAGGCTGATTGTCGCCGACCCGTCGGATCTCACCGCTTTCCAGTGCACGCAGGAGACGGGGCTGGAGCATCTTCGGCAGTTCGCCAACCTCGTCGAGGAAGAGCGTGCCGCCGTCGGCCACCTCGAAGAGGCCCGCGCGGTGCTCGTCGGCGCCCGTGAAGGCGCCCTTTCGATGACCGAAGAGCTCGCTTTCGACGAGGTGCTCCGGCAGCGAGCCGCAATTGACGGCCACGAGCGGGCCACCGGCCCGTGGGCTCGCCTCGTGGATCGCGCGGGCCACCAGTTCCTTGCCTGTGCCGGTCTCGCCCCGCACGAGCACGCTGGAATCGGTGGCCGCCACCCGCGCCACCAGCCGCCGCACCTGCTCGAGCCCGGCCGAGCCGCCGATCATCCGCCCCGGCCCCTCGGCCCGACGGACCCGGCTTTCCAGCGCCCGCAGCCTCGTCGTCAGTTCCCGCTTCTTTCGCACCCGTTCGAGTACCGCCTGGATATCGACGAGTTTGCAGGGCTTCGTCAGGTAGTCGAACACGCCCTGCCGGACCGCCGTGACGGCGCTTTCCAACGATGACTTCCCGGTGATGATGACCGTCTCCGTGTCGGGCGAGGTCTCCCGAACCCGTGCGATCACCTCCAGACCGCCGACGCCCGGCATGTCGAGGTCCACGATCACGCAGTCGTAGGAGGTGCGATCGAGCGCCGCCAGTGCCGTGCGGCCATCGGGACAGACGGTCGCTTCGTGGCCGAGCCGCGGAAGCTCGATCCGCATCAGTTCCTGGATCGAGTTCTCATCGTCGGCAAACAAGATCCGCATCGGCCTAGGCTGCCTGGCTTGGATGATCCACCTCCTCACTCGTGTCGCGGGGCGATTCGGCTCCGACCGCCGCGGTGCGGGCCGGTGCCGCCGGGGTGCCGACGTCGGCCAGCGGAAGCATGACCCGGAAGGTCGATCCAGCCCCCTCCCCGTCGCTGAACGCCTCGATCCGCCCACCGTGGTCCGCGACGATGCGATGTACGATCGACAGGCCGAGGCCCGTTCCCTGCCCTGCCTTGCGCCGCGTGAAGAAGGGCTCGAAGAGATGCTCGAGCACTTCGGCCGTCATGCCGCAGCCGTTGTCGGAAACCGTCAGCACACCCTCGCCCCCACTGCGGCGGACCGTCACCCGCACGCGGCCGGTCTCCTCGATCGAATCGAGCGCGTTGGCGAGCAGATTGAGCACGACCTGCTTGATTTCCTGGGGGTTCACCATGACGAGCACGTCGGGACCGTCCACGATTTCGATCGCCTTGCCGGCGAAACGCCCCACGTGCCGGAGCATCTCGGCCACGTCGCCGACGAGTGCCGCGATCGCCGTGGCCTGGCGGCGCACCTCGCCGAGCCGGCTGAAGTCGAGCAGTTTCTCGGTGATGCCCTTGCAGCGAAAGGCCTCGGCCTGGATCAGTTCGAGGTATCGCTTCACCACGGCAGCGTCGTCGGCCGTCGTGGCCATCGATTCCATGCGGCCCTCGAGCGATTCGGCGCACATCGCGATCGAGGCGAGCGGGTTGTTGATCTCGTGGGCGACGCCGGCGGCGAGGAAGCCGACGCTCGCCAGCTGCTCGCTCCGGATCACCTCGCGGGTCCGCATCTCCACCTGCCTGTCGAGATCGTCACGGATCTCCCGAAACCGCTTCGTCATGTCGTTGAGAGCGTCCGCCAGTTCGGCCATCTCGTCGCGGGTGTCGAGGTGGATCCGAAACGAAAAGTCACCGGCGGCGACCCGGCGGGAAGCGTGGCCGAGGTGGCGAAGCGGCCGAAACACCCACCGGTAGGTGAGCACGCCCAGCGCCGCCAGCAGGGCCACGGCTGCCAGCGACGAGACGACCGTCGTGAAGATCAACGTGCGATAGCCATCCCGTACCTCGTGCGAAAGATCATGCAACCGCGACTGGAGGAACGTCGGCAGCTCGACCGCCAGCGCGGCCAGCCGTTCGAGGTGCGGCTCGGCCGCCACCAACGGGTCGCGCAGGTCCGTCGCGTTTTCTGCCGACGGGGCATCTCCTTCCCCCGCGGCATCGGCGACGACTCGATCGATCGTCGTCAGGCAGGCGTCGATCTCGCGGGTCGTCTCCCACTCGAGACTTCGATCTCCGAAGGGATGGTCGTCGAATTCGGTTTCGACCAACTGCTCGCGGTATCGTTCGAGGGCCTGCCGGGTCCAGTCCAACTGTTCGATGAAGGTGGGCGCCGCCTCGTCCGAGCCGGCCACGGCCCGGGCCTGCGCGAGCCGAAGCAGCCCCACGCTCTCGTTCAAGTCGCTGGCCCGCGGCATTTCCGTGGCCCGGTAACTCAGGGCACGGACAAGCCGGCGATAGGAGGAAACGCCAAGAAAGCTGCTCGCCGAGAGCGTGGCGACCATGAATCCAACGAGGAGGCCACCGAGCAGCAGTTTGTCGCGAATGGGTCGTCGCTTCGCCACGTCCGACCTCCTTGTCGGGCGAGCGGCACCGCCGCTCGGGGAGAAGCTTCCATGCTACGGGCCGGTGATCCGTTGCTCCTAGAGCGTTTTTACCACCCCAGCCGGCCCCGACCTACACGAGGCCGAATTTCTTCCGCAGGAACCACTCGCTACACAGCAGCATCGCCAGCAGCAGGAACATCGGCCACTTGTCCCACGGCGTATAGGACCACTGCTCGAGCGTCTCGAACGTCGCAGGCTTTCCGCGAAGCTCGTCGAGGATGTCGCCGATCTCCTCCGGCAGGCGGACGCCTCCCGGAGTCGCCTCGGCCAGCTGCCGCATGAGAAGGGGATTGGCCCGCGGGTTGGCCAGTTCGAGATCCTGCCGGAAGACCGTGAAACGGGCCGAGCGTGTGAGGGCTTTGCCATCCGACCTGGTCGCCGTGACGGTGACCCGCCAGTCCCCCGGCTCGGAAAAATCGCCCACTGCACCGGCGAAGGTCTCTCCCCGCCGTCCCACACGGATGGGCCTGGCGAGGCCCGATGGCGACGTCACGACCGCTCCCAGGGAAGACGCATCGGTCACCTGCGTGCCATCGGGCTTCGTCAGGCCGGTGTCGAATTCCAGCGTGATGCCCGGCGCGATCCGCCGCTGCGCGAGCCGGAGCCAGAGCGATTCGTTTTCGGCGTCGTCCTGGCGGGCGAGCCAGAGCACCATCTGTCTCCAGAAGCGTCGGTGCTGCTCGATCGCCCCTTGCATCGCCCACTGCCAGGTCGAATCGGCGGCGAAGGCGAGCACCCGGCCGGCGCCATACTCACGGCCAACCAGAAGCGGCCGTCCGTCGGGCGTGACGGCGAGGGGCTTTGCCGATGGAACGAGCCGCCCCAGATCGTTGGCGCCCGTGAGTGGCGGGAGCCTCTGCCATGCCTCCCGCGATTCGTCATCCGACCGGCCGAGCCTGAGGATCGACACGCCACCGAACCGCTGGTCGGGCATCATTCGGAGCGGTCCCTTGAGATGCAGCCCTTCCCGCACCGGTTGGTCGAAGGCCTGCCGTGCAAGCCGATCTGGCTCGAAGGGAAGCGCGGGCCGCAGCGGCGTGCTTCCCCATCCGCCGGCCTCGAAGGCATGGAAGCCGCCGAGCATGCCGAGCCCCGCTCCCTGCTCGACGTTTCGGCCGATCGCCTCGATGTCCTGGGGCCGCAGCGCCGAGGAATCGAGGTCGCCGATCACAAACACGTTGCATGCCGCCTGCAAGTCGCGTGAGAGGTCGATGGGCCATGCCGCCCTGCCCTCGCGCGTCGAATCGATCCATCGGAAATCGACCTGCATGTCGGGGCTGGCCGCAAGCACTCGGCGCAGAAATCGCTGCTCGACTCGCAGGGCCCCCTCGAGATAGAGCACACGAATCCCGCCATCGACGACATCGACGAACGTCGAGAGTTCGTTGTTTCCGGTCACGGCTTCCCCCTCCTGTGGCTCGACCACAAGCGAGAGTTTTCGTTCGCCGAGGGCCGCAGGAGTCCACGCCAGGCGAACGGGCACCTCCGTCGCGTCGGCCGTGCCGCGCACCGTCGTCCGCGACACCTCCTCCATGCGGCCGGCATCGTTTTCCACCCGCAGCGCAACCACCGCCTCACGGTCTGCGAGCCCGTCGAGCCGCACACGTCCGGCCACCTCCATCGAGTTTTTCAGCAGGACGGTGTCGCCGACGGAGAGGTTCACGACGGATGCATCGCGCCCCTGCCCCGTGCCCCGCTGCTGGCCGAACGTGATGCTCCAGAGCGGCACACCCGCATCTCCGAGCCTTCGGGCGATCGTCTGCGGCGACATGTCCCTCGGCGGATACGCATGCTGCGCGCCGTCGGAGAGCACGATCGCCCCCGCGAGCGTCCGCCCCCCCATCGCCCGCACGGCATCGTCGAGCGCGGCGCCGATGGCCGTCTCCTCCCCCGCCGGATCCTTCTTCCATGGTCCGAGAACCGGCGCCCCGCCGCCCTCCGGCGGAACCTCTCGGCACTCTCTGTTGAACCTCCAGAGCGACACCATGAAGCCGTCGGAGGTGATGGCGTCGAACTTCGACCGAGCCGCGTCGAGTGCGGCTCTGAGTTCATCCCAGCGCGTTCGGCCGTTGGGGCCGTCGGCCACCGACATGCTCTCCGATCCATCGGCGAGCACGAGCAGCGTGGCCTCCTGCCTCGCTTTCGTCGAAGCCACGAGCGTCGGCCGGAGCATGCATGCGACGATCGCGAGAAACGCCCCCAGCCGCAGGAGCACCAGCGCCGCGAGTCGTCCCGACGACACACGGGTTCGATCGGGCCCGACGAACACCAGGACGGCCGCGAGCAGGGCCGCGACCACACCGATGAGTGTCCACGACCCGACCGGATCGACATGGATCGCGAAATCCTCGACCGGGATCGCGGCCAAAAAGCCCCCGCTCGCAAGGAAGACCTGCGACACGGTCATGGCGCCACCTCTTCGAAGGCGTCGTCCTCGGGCAGGGGAGGAGGGATGCTGCGGTCGCGCGTGCGACCAGACGACCTGGCAGCCGGGGCATGGGCGGTCTCGACCGCCCATGCCTCCGCCGCCGTGCTGCCGGAGGTCTGATCGAGCGGCGCATAGAAACGATTGGCCAGCATCCAATCGGCCGCCATGGCGACCGCGGCAAACAGGATCAGCCAGCCGAAGAGTTCCGCGCCGACCCGGCCCAGCGCGACGTCACGGACCAGGTCGTTTTCCGTGCGGGCCATTCGTTGATCCGACCCCAACGCGACCGCCAGTTGCTCCGGTGCCAGTCTCGTGAAGTCGGTGGCCGGCGGCGCGAGATTCGCACTGAACCCCTTCGCGAAGCCCCCCGCCTCTCCTCCGGAACGCACGATGTAATTCCCTTCGGCATGCGTGTCGGCGATCGTGACGGTGCCTCGCCGGGCATCGACGGCCACGGGCACCTCGTCTCCCTTCGGCGTGCGGACGAAGACGGTGGCGACGTCCCTTCGGCCGACGTTCAGCACGGCCGTCTGGCCGGCGGTGATGTTCCTGTCGTCGGGGGTGTCGATGGCATGCAGCAGCATCTCGTTGGCGAGGATCACGAACGGCCAGGGCTCGAAGCCGGTGGCCAGCATGTTCCACGCGTCGGGATCGTCGGCCGACTGGGACACGGGCGTTGTGACCACCATCACGGTTCCCTGACCCACGCGATGCTCGAGGATCGCCGGGAGGCCGTTGCGGTAGAGGGCCACGGGAACCGCCGCCGCAGGGCCCTCGTCAGGAGCGAATTCCCAATGCCGCCGCACCGGGAAATCCTGCCAGGGGACCGAATCGCCGACCCGCCGGAAGGCGGACAGCACCGGATGATCGAGCGCAGTCGGCGCGAGGAAGTTGGTTTCGTCCGGGCTCCGCCACACCCGCACGATCCCGCCGCCGAGCAGTTGCCGTGCCGGTTCGCTCGTGAACTGCGCCGGATCACCGGCCCGTGGCCCGAGCCAGACGACGAGCCCCCGGCCGAGCGACACCCACTCGCGCAGCTGTTCCCATGCCCGTGGCGGGAGTGGCGGCGGATCGACCAGGACGATCGCATCGAAGCCATCCCATGCGGTCGCGTCGAGTTTTTCGGCGTCCACGAGCACCGCGTCGAACCGGGAGCGGCCCGCCTTCGCCAGCGCCGCGGGCGCGAGTGCTTCGGCCATGAACATGCCGGTGCGACGTGCCGGCGCCGGTGCCGCAATCAGCACTCTCGATGGCGCCCCCATCTCGACCGTGAAGTACCGGACGTCGTCGGCGGGCAGGTCGTCGCTGCCATCGACGAGCAGCCTGCCTTGGCGAACACCCGGCTCGAGCCCGCCGACCTCGAAGACCACCTCCCCGGCCACCGAGGGCTTCCATGTGATCGGCTTTACCGCCCGGCGCACGTAGCGCCCGTCATTCCCGAGCACTTCCACGGCAACGGCCCGAGATATTTCGGGCCCGGTCCGGCCGAGACCGGCCGAGATCACAAGCGGTGCGCCGGCCGACAGCCGGTCGGCCGCGAGCTCGACGGAGTCGATCGAAAAATTGGAGGGGCTCGCCGCGCCCACGTCGATCCACAAAAGCCGCGTATCGGCCGGCAGGTCGGAACCGGCAAGGGGCGCGGCACCGGCGAGGCCGCCACGGGAGCAGTCGGTGAAGACATAGAGTTCGCGGCGTGCGAGGTCCGACGTCCCGAGCAGCCGGAGGCCCTCGGCCATGGCAGAGGCCAGTGTGTTCGAGGGCGTGGCCGTGTCGAGCCTATCCACCCGTGCCGATGCCGCCGCGAGCGTCGGCAGAAAGCCTGCTTGGCCACCGGCGGTGTCGATGACGGCCACGTCGCTCGTGGGGGGCAGTTTGTCGAAGATCGCCCGGGCCATCGCCTTCGCCTGATCGAGCCGCGTGCGATTGGCCTCGCGGATCGCCATCCGCGGCGCCGTGTCGAAGACGAGCACGGCCGCCACCGGCCCCTCGGCATCGGCGAGCCATCCGGCGTTGCGAAGCACCGGCCTGGCCATCGCCAGGGCGAGGACCGCCAGCGCCGCCATCCTGGCGAGGAGCAGCAGCAGATGGGTGAGCCGCAGCCGGCGACGATTGGCGATCACCCGCGCCTTCAGAAACCGCAATGCCGGGAATGCTCGCTTCACGGGCTTCTGCCGCATCAGCATGTGCAGCATCACCGGCACGGCCACCAGGGCCGCTCCGCCCAGCAGCATCGGTGCAAGAAACGACAATCCCATACCGCCAGTTTATCCGAACTCTTCCCTTCCGCCCGGAGAGCGGCCGAGTGGGAAAAGGCCATGGATGGCTTTTTCCACGGAAATTCAAAACCGATTCTTCCTGCTTTGCAGATACCCCGTGAGGGCCCGGTCGAACTGCATGCTCGTGTCGAGGGGAACGTAGTCGATGCGGGTCTGCACGCACATCTTGCGATAGGTTTCGCGGAAGTCCTCGATCTGGGCCACGTAATCGCGGCGGGCCGCGGCGGCATCGACGACGAGCTTCTCCCGTGATTCGGGTTCGGTGAACTCCACCATGCCGTCGAAGGGAAACCGCACTTCGGCCTCGTCGAGAATGTGGAAGAGGATCACGTCGTGGCCGCGGTGCCGCAGCCGCAGCAGCGACTCACGGATCGGCTCGGGGTCGGTCAGCAGGTCGCTGAACACCATCACGAGCGACCGGTGGCGGAGCATCGCCGCCACCTGCCCGAGGCTGCGGGCGATATCGGTCTTCCCGGAGGGCTTCACGCGGGCGAGCATCGAGAGCACCTGGGCGATCTGCGTCCGTCGCGACCGGGCCGGCAGGCTGTCGTGGATCTTCTCGTCGAAGAGCATGAGTCCGCAGGGATCCTGCTGGTGCACCATCATCCAGCAGAGGGCGGCGGCGAGCGAGATCGAGTAGTCGAGCTTGTTCAGCTCCTGCCGGTAGGTGTAGGCCATCGAACTGCTCACGTCGATGAGCAGGTAGCCCGTGATGTTGGTTTCGGCCTCGAACTTCTTGACGTAGTGCTTGTCGGTCTTGGCGAAGATTCTCCAGTCGATATCCTTCGGGTCGTCGCCGGGCGCATACTTTCGATGCTCGCTGAACTCGACGGAGAACCCCTGGTAGGGGCTGGCATGCAGCCCCTGCAGGAATCCCTTCACGATGAACTGCGCACGGAGGTCGAGGCGGGCGATCTGCCGAACCACCTCCGGCTTCAGGTATTCCTCGACGGCGCGAGCCATGGCGTCTTCCCCGGGGCGACGGAGCGGACCGATCCCCGGGCTTCCTCGCTACCTCACGAGCTTGGGGATCTCGGGCTCGGCCAGTTCGCGGATCAGCCGCTCCACGATCGATTCGCTCGTGAGACCCTCGGCCTGGGCCTGGAAGTTGGTCGCGATCCGGTGTCTCAGCACAGGCACGGCGATCCGCCGCACGTCGTCGAGAGACACGCTGAATCGTCCGTCCATGGCGGCCATCGCCTTGCCCCCCTGGATCAAGAACTGGCCGGCCCGCGGACCCGCACCCCATTCGACCAGGTCGCGCACATACGAGGGCGCCTGCGGATCCTTCGGCCGAGTCGATCGCACCAGGCTCGAGACATACTTCACGACATACTCGCTGACGGCCACACCGCCGACCAGTTTCTGGATGTTCACGATCGCCCGCCCGGAGAGCACCTTCCGAACCTCCGGCTTCTCCGACAGGGTGGTCGCCATGAGTATCTGCTCTTCCTCGGCGGCGGACGGGTAGCCCACCTTGATGTTGAACATGAAGCGGTCGAGCTGGGCTTCGGGAAGCGGATAGGTCCCCTCCTGCTCGATCGGGTTTTGGGTGGCGATCGTGAAGAATGGATCGGGGAGTTGGTAGGTTTCCTGGCCGACCGAGACCTCTCGCTCTTGCAGGCGATGCAGGAGCGAGAGGTCTCGGTCGGCCAGGAAACCTACCAACTCCCCGATCCATTCTTCACGATCGCCACCCAAAACCCGATCGAGCAGGAGGGGACCTATCCGCTTCCCGAAGCC
>JBJTOU010000031.1:0-3943 GCA_046074725.1 Planctomycetia bacterium | reverse complement strand
GCCGCTTCGGTATTGCCTGCGGCATACTCCGCGTTGGCAACCGCAAGGAGCGCATAGGCCTTGCCATCGGGTCGTTCGACCCCTTCCGCGGCGGCGGCGGCATCCCGCAACAGCGACGCCGACTTGTCGGTGTTCCCCGTCTTGGCATACACGCTCGCCGCGGAGGCCAGCGCCTCGGCTTTGGCCCGCGGTTCATCGAGGGCCTCGAGGCATGCCTCGAGCTTCGCAACCATCTTCGCAGCCTCGTCCGGCATGCCCCCGCTCACGTAGCCCATCGCCACGACCGCAAGTGCCTCGGCGCGGAACCGATCATCGACACCTTCAGCCAGTGTGGTCGCCTGGGCGAGGAGCGCTTTGGCCTGCTGACGATCGGCCAGACCGTTCTCCTCGTTGCCAAACAGAGCTCCGGCGTCGGCCATGACCTTCGCCTTCCGGGCCGCATCCTCGATCACATCGTTTCCAATCGTGACGACTTCCGTCAGCGCCTTCCGGGCCGCCCGTGGATCACCCGCAGCGACATAGCTTCGTGCGACCTCGAGTAGGACGGGGATGCCACCCTCTCCGCTGGCCATTCCACGAGCCTCTTCGATCGTGTCCCGGGCGTCGATCAGATCGCCCCGGGCGATCTGGATTTTTGCGACATTCAGCTGCGACAGCGCCCGCTGCGGACCTGCAGCCTTTTGCCTCGCCGCGGCCAGTCGCTCGGCGATCGTGAGTTCCTTCTTTTTGGGCGTGCCGCAGCCCTGGGTCGCCACGAGGGGCACGAGCACCGCGACCATGACGGCGATTCGCCTGCAAGCCGGCATCTGCATCACCATCGCTCCTGTTCGGGCAAAGGCACTGCCTGAGACTTCGTTCCGCCGCATTCAGGTATGGAACTTCAGCCGGGCCCGCGAGAGTCTCGCATGCGTTTCGGCCATCAGTTCATCCTCCGCCGCCTCATCCTCCGCCTCGTACGTCACCGAGAATCGCAGGAATGCCCCGCAGTCGTCCCACGGAACGGTCGAGATGGAGAGATCATGAATCAGGAACTGGCTGGCGTCCTGCGCCGTCGTGAACGCCCGGTCGCCCGCGGCCACGGGGCTCTTGGTGTAAAGGAAGTATGTTCCGCCAGGCATCTCACAGTCGAAGCCGACGGCGCGGAGCACGCCGACCAGTTTTTCCAGCCGCCTTCGGTACTTTTCGCGAACCCGACGGGGGATCTCCGCGTCGGCCAGCGCCGCGGCTGCCGCCTTCTGGATTGCGATGAACTGTCCCGAGTCGCAGTTGTCCTTCACGTCGGCGAACGCGCGGACGATCTTTTCGTGACCGCACACCCATCCCAATCGCCACCCGATCATGTGGAAGCCCTTCGACATGGAGTGGACTTCCACGCCCACGTCCTTCGCTCCATCGATCGAGAGGAAGGAGAGGGGCTCGTCGTCATAGGAGAGCATGATGTGGGCGGCGTCCTGCACGACGATGACGCGGTGCGCATGGGCCCACTCGACCACCCGCTCGTAGAACTCGCGGGTTGCCGTCCTTCCGGTCGGGCTGTTGGGATAACAGAGAACGAGCAATTTCGTTCGGGCGAGCACATCGTCCGGAATGCCGTCGAGATCCGGAAAAAAATCATGTTCCGGCACCAGCGGTAGCTTGTGGACCGTGCCTCCAAACCATCGGGTGGCCGTGCCGGCGACCGGATACCCGGGAACCGTCATGAGCGTGATGTCCCCCGGATCGATGAAGGCGGCAGGCAGCATCGCGTAGGCGGTCTTCGAGCCGATGCAGTGGTTGACCTCGGTCTCGGGATTGAGCGAGACGCCGAACTCACGCTGCATGAAGGCCGCCGCCGCCTGCTTGAAGGCGGCAATCCCGTTGTCGGCATAGCCCCGGTTCTCGGGCCGGTCGATTTCACGGCGCATGACGGCACGGACGTTTTCCGGGGCCATCTCGTCGTTTTCACCGATGCCAAAGTCGAGCATCCGCCGCTCGGGATGCTCGGCCATCGCCTTCCGCTTGGCCCGCTTGATCAACTCGAACTTGTAGATCTCGTTGCCTTTGCCGAACTGTGAGCCCCCGATCCGGGCGGCGAAACGGTCTTGAAACCAGGGGTCCGCGGCGGCGGGCGCGATCGTGGCCATGGGACGGGAAACGCTCCGGAGAGGATGGCCGCGGAATTACCGGCGACGAGCGCGGGGCGTCGTGCGACCGGGCGGCATGGCGAGTCGCGAAGTATATGGCGAAGCATCGCGAGGTCTCGGCATCTGCCCCCGCGTGGTCCGCTGCACACCCACATCGCCCGATGATGAATCACCTGTCGGGGGGGTGTTGGGAAGTCGCCTCCCGCGAGGGGGAAGGGGAAAAACCGTCGTCAGCCCGGGCGTTTTCCGCCGATTGATTCCGCCCGCACGCGGGGGTGGAGTGGAGGAGTGGTTTTCGCCCAGCCCACCCCGTCCACACCCATGTGCCAGACACGCTTTTTCGCGCGACCGCCCGCCGGGCACCGTGCCCCCGGCGGCTTCGGCCCGTTCGACGACGACTTCGACCCGTTCGAGGACGAGAGCGAGGCGACCGTCCTCATTCCGCTCGATTGACGGCCGGTCGAGCGGCCGCTCACACGCTCTCGGGCGTCGGGAGCTGCCACGGGGAGCGGCAGGGGCGCGTGAGCAGGGCCTCGGCTTCGGCATCGCCGCCGACGTTTCCCTGTGGATCGAGATGGATCGTCCTGCCGCGGCGCCTCTCTCCTCGAAAGCCACGCCGCGTGCCGCGCCTGGGCGAGCGATCTCGCCCGCCGCCGCGGGTGAGGCTCATGCGACCGGTGTCGCCATATCCACGACAAGCGCGATCGCCCGGTCGAGGTCGAAGTCGTGAAACGCTTTGTCCGAAAGCACAGGTTTGAGTGTCGCGTCGACCTGTCTTCGCAAGGCGGCCAGCAGGCCGCGGAAGAAGTCGTCCGGGTCTTTTTCCCGGCGAGAAGACCTCCGGTTTATCGGCAGTTGTACTGTCGCGATCGCGTCGGTGCGGTCGAGCAGGCTGTGTGTCGACAGCCTGCTGACCACGACACGTGCGGATACCGAGTGAGGTGCGCAGCGTCCATGTCTCGTTGCCCGTGCCTGCGCATGCCGAGTGATCGATCGACCGTCCGGCAAACCGACTCCTTCAATGATCAGCCGAAGTGCCGCCAGATCGATGGTCGCCTGGTGAAAGATCGCTTGCATCGTCCGTCGGATAGTGTCCCGCTTCAGCGACAACGGGAAGATGGCAAGGCATCACCGCCGCCCGTAGCTGCAAGGGGGGGTCCGTATGGAAAAGAAGTGCCGCTCCGTCCACACGGACGGACAGGCCGAGGCACTTGCCTGCGAGATCGTCAATCAGTGCCTGCAGCGGATGATTGGCCGCGGGGCCGGGACCGTCAGCGCGACGCTGACGCCGTGCTGCCTCTACGTGCATCTTCGGGACGTACTCACCACCGCGGAACGTAGCCTCGCCTCGACAGACGGCAATTCCCGGACGACCTCGGAATCGCTGGTCCGTGAGGTGCGGGATCGGCTGGTCCGGCAGGCACGTGGCGAACTGGCAGCAACCCTGGCTGCATCCCTCGGGCGGCATCCGCAGTCAGTTCTCCACGACGTTGATCCGACAACCGGGGACGAGGTCGTGGTCTTCACCTTCGCGCAGTGTGGAACTGCGCGTGGCCGACGCTCCGATCCAGGCCCTCACTCGGCAAACGGCCTGTGCGGTACCGGCTCAGCCTGACACACGGCCGAACTGCTTCCGGTACTTGGCGGGCGTCATGCCGGTCAGGCCGCTGAAGAGCCGCGTGAAGTGGCTCTGCGAGGAGAACCCGAGGCGGATCGAGACCTCCGTCAGCGTGGAAGACTCGTCCCGGAGCACATCGAGCGAGCGCTTGACGCGCCGACGATTGACGAAGCGGTGCAGGCTCAGGCCGGTCGACTGCCTG
>JBJTOU010000030.1:0-3843 GCA_046074725.1 Planctomycetia bacterium | reverse complement strand
CGGCCGCTGCCGACGAGCCGGCGGACGCCCGTGGCGGCGTCCTCGCGCGGCACGGCCGTGCCGGTCTCGAGGTCGGCGGCGTCGAAGGCCCGGACCACCGGCTTCTCGAACTTCATGCCGCCGGTGACCATGAGCGTGCTCTCGGCGAGGCCGTAGCACGGGTAGAAGGCCTCGCGGCGGAAGCCGCTCACCGCGAAGGCCTCGGCGAAGGCGTCGAGCGTCTCGGCGCGGACCGGCTCGGCGCCGTTGAAGGCCAGCGACCAGCTGGAGAGGTCGAGCGCGGCCCGCTGCTCGGGCGTCGTTTTCCGGACGCACAGCTCGTAGGCGAAGTTGGGGCCGCCGCTGATCGTGGCCCGGTACTTCGCGATCGCCTGCAGCCAACGGAGCGGCTTCTGCAGGAAGGCCACCGGCGACATGAGCACGTTGAACTTGCCGCCGTAGAGCGGCACGAGGATCCCGCCGATGAGCCCCATGTCGTGGAAGCTCGGCAGCCAGAACACGCCCGACTGGCTCCGCGTGATCTCGAAGGCCTGCATGATCCGCAGCGAGTTGTGGAGCAGGTTCTCGTGCGACAGCATCACGCCTTTGGGCGTGCCGGTCGAGCCACTGGTGTATTGGAGGAACGCGAGGGTTTCGCCATCGATGTCGGGCCGACGCCAGCGGTCGGCCCAGGTCGGCTCCAGTTCGCTGTCCACCTTCCAAATCAGGTGCTCGAGGCTCGGGGCCGCTGTCCGGAGGGCATCGAACCGATCGAACACGTCTCGCGTGGTCAGGGCCACCGACGCATCGGCATCGGCGGCGATCGCCTCGATCCGCTCCACGGAGCGGTTTTTGCGGGGCGGGTAGGCCGGCACAGCGATCGCGCCCCCGTACAGACAGCCCATGAACGCGGCGATGAAATCGAGGCCCGACGGATAGAGCAGCAGCACCCGCTTGCCCGTCATGCCCTCGTGCACGAGCCAGGCCCCGAGCGCCCTCGCCTTCCGGTCGAGTTCGGCGTAGGAGATGTTGAGTTCCTCCGCCTCCCCATCGACCAAGAACGTGAATGCCCGGTCGTGGGGGCGGTAGGCCGCCCTCTGCCGGAGCAAATCGACGATGGTGGGGGCGATCGAGGCCTCGGTGGACGGTGCTGGATTCACGAACGGTGCCTCGTGGCGGGAAACCTCTTGGAATTCGGCAGGTTCCTCGTGCCCGGGACAGAGTCTACCCCGATGCGCCAGACAACCGGAAGTTTCGGTCTTTCCCCGGCGTGAACGGGCCTTTTTGAACCGATCGGCCAGGTCCGATCATGCGGCTTGGAGAAACCCGGCGGGTGTTTCGTCACGGATTCGTCGGAGCCGACGCGGCGAATTCCAGCTCCAGTTCGACGAAGCGATCGGGGGGGATGTCCTCGGCACGGATCGAGGGATCGAGGCCGAGCGTCGCGTAGACGGCATCGACCCGTGCGGCTGCATCGGCCCGCTGCTTTCCCCCGGCCATCCGCACGAGCACACCGCGGAGCACCTTTCGCCGGTGGCAAAAGATGTCGCGGACGAATGCATGGAAGCGATCGAGGTCTGCGATCCGTGCCCGACGCTCCGGCTCGAGGTCGAGCCGCACGATCGCGGAATCGACCTTGGGTCGAGGCCAGAAGACGCTCGGCGGCAGGATCCGGATGATCTCCGAACGGCACTGGCATCCGATCCACACGGAGAGCGCGTTGTAGGAATGCGAGCCGGCGGCCGCCACCATCCGCTCGGCCATTTCCCGCTGCACGGTGACCGTGGCACTGTCGAATGGCCGCGGCAGGGCGAGGAGATTGGAAATCACCGGCGTGGCGACGCAGTAGGGGAGGTTTGCCACGAGCAGAAATCGTCCCCCCGGCAACGCGGCGGTCGCTTCCTCGATCGCCTCGAGCACCTCGGGGGCGAACCGGTGCTTGCCGGCCAGCACGTCCTGCTCGACGAGCCTGACGTTCTCGAAGTCGATCACCCGATCTCGGGCGAGCTGAGCCAGACGCGGATCGACTTCGACCGTGACCACGCGGCCTGCGGCACGGGCCAGCCGCTCCGTGAGCGCGCCCGTGCCGGCCCCGACCTCCAGGACCACGTCGGCCGGGGTGATGCCGGCGGAACGCTCGAGAAGGTCGAGCAGGTTGAGATCGACGAGGAAGTTCTGGCCGCGGCGGGCATCGATCGTGAAGCCAACCTGTTCGAAGAGATGCTTGAGGTAGGCAGTCGTCTGCCTGGCCGGCTCCGCGGCTGGGCGATCCGTCATCGGGCGGCCTCGCGGGCTTCGAGCCATCGGGCGGCATATTTGAAGACGAGATCGGTCTCGAGGTTCACGGGGTCTCCTTCGACGAGCCCGCCGAGGGTCGTCTGGGCCAGCGTGTGGGGAATGAGCGCCACGCTGAAGGCCGAAGACGTGACGTCGCAGACCGTGAGGCTCACGCCGTCGATCGCCACCGATCCCTTCGATGCCATCTGCGCGAGCAGGGCAGGGGGTGCCGCGAAGAAGCAGGTCAACCAGTCCCCATCCTGCCGCCTCGATGCCAGCCGCCCGAGGCCATCGACATGCCCGGTCACGAGATGGCCCCCGAGCCGGTCGGAGAGTCGCAGGGATCGCTCCAGGTTGACCCGGTCACCCGGCCGCAGCGATCCGAGCGTGGTCCGGCTCAAGGTTTCGGGGCCGGCCTGGAACTCGAGTCGAGGCCGGTCGATCCGCACGACCGACAGGCAGCAGCCGCTCGTGCAGATGCTGTCACCGATCGTGGCGTCAGAGGCCATGTCGGCCGCCTCGATCACGAGCCGCTTGCCGGGCGGTTCATCCAACACCGCAACGACCGTGGCCAGTGATTCGACGAGTCCGGTGAACATGAACGCACCAGGAGTGGTGACACCGCGTGGCCCGGTCGCACCAGACGGGACCGAAAGGGCAATCCGCTTTCACGATGCAGAATACCGTCTCTTTGTGCATGGGCCATGGCCGCCCCTGAAACGTCTTGCATGACGACGATGCTCGGGCACAATCAGCGTCGCCGATCGCCCCGGCCGTCGGCCTCGTTCCCCAGACCGTTCCGCCTGCCAACCCCCTCGGAGGTTTCATGTCCACGATCGTCGACATCCACGCCCGCCAGATTCTCGACAGCAGGGGCAATCCGACCATCGAGGTCGACGTGAGCCTCGCCGATGGTGCTTTCGGTCGGGCGGCGGTGCCGTCGGGCGCGAGCACGGGCGCCCACGAGGCCTGGGAGAAGCGGGATGGCGACAAGGCCGTCTATCTCGGCAAGGGTGTGCTTCAGGCGGTCGAAAACGTCAACACGCAAATCGCCGAGGAACTCGAAGGATGCGACGCCCTCGACCAGACTGCGATCGACGAGCGGATGCTCGAGCTCGACGGCACGCCGAACAAGAAGAATCTCGGCGCCAACGCGATTCTCGGCGTGTCGATGGCGGTCGCCCATGCGGCGGCCGAGCACTGCGGACTGCCGCTCTACCGCTATCTCGGCGGCGCGACCGCCCGCCTGCTCCCCGCGCCGATGATGAACATCATCAATGGCGGCGCCCACGCCGACAATCCGCTCGACGTGCAGGAGTTCATGGTGATGCCGCTGGGCTTCGACACGTTCGACGACGCCCTTCGGGCCGGCGTCGAGACGTTTCACGCCCTCAAGAAGGTCCTCAAGGACAAGAAACTCTCCACGGCCGTCGGCGATGAAGGCGGTTTCGCCCCGCACATCGGCACCTGCGCCGAGGCGCTCGAGGTGATCCTGGCCGCGATCTCCAACGCCGGCTACACCCCCGGCAAGGAGATCTGCATCGCCCTCGACGTTGCCGCGACGGAACTCTACGACGCCAAGAGCGG
>JBJTOU010000029.1:0-4068 GCA_046074725.1 Planctomycetia bacterium | reverse complement strand
ATGCTCACGCGTGGGTCTCCTTGCTGATGTGATCGTTGCTGGTGTGGTTGTGGTTCAGATGCGGCGCTTTTCGAGCGACATGTTCAGTGCGAGGCCACGGATCTCGTTGGTGAGAACGTCGAAGCTGGCGGGCGTGCCGGCCTCGAGCGTGTTCTCCCCCTTGACCATGCTCTCGTAGATCTTCGTCCGCCCCTCGACGTCATCGCTCTTCACGGTGAGAAGCTCCTGGAGGATGTAGGCGGCACCATAGGCCTCGAGCGCCCACACCTCCATCTCGCCGAACCGCTGGCCGCCGAAGCGGGCCTTGCCGCCAAGCGGCTGTTGGGTGATCAGCGAGTAGGGGCCAGTGGACCGTGCATGCACCTTGTCGTCCACGAGGTGATGGAGCTTGAGCATGTAGATGTAGCCGACCGTCGTCTCCTGCTCGAGCCGCTCGCCCGTACGGCCGTCGAACAGCTGGGCCTTGCCGTGCCGGGGAAGCCCAGCGTCGGCCAGCAACGCGTTGATGTCCTCCTCGCTCGCTCCGTCGAACACGGGCGTGATCGCCTGGAAGCCGAGCAGCTTCCCCGCCCAACCAAGGTGCGTCTCCAGGATCTGCCCCACATTCATCCGGCTCGGCACGCCGAGCGGATTGAGGAGGATCTGCAACGGCGTGCCGTCGGCCAGGAACGGCATCTCCTCCTTGGGCAGGATCTTGGCGATCACACCCTTGTTGCCGTGCCGGCCGGCCATCTTGTCACCCACCGAGATCACCCGCTTGGCGGCGACGTAGACCTTCACCATCTGCAGCACGCCGGGCCGGAGCTCGTCGCCCCGCTTCATGCTGTTGAGGGTGCGATCCTTGGCGTCGATCGCCTCTTCGACCGCCGGCCACATCGTCTTGTGAAGCTTGTCGATCTCCGCCTTGCGCTGGGGCGAACGGATGTCGAGGCCTTCGAGCGTGAACGAAACGGCACGCTCGGCGACCACCTTGTGATCCTGGTTGCGAACCAACGGGCTTCCGTCGGCGGCCGTCAGCGGCTTCTGGAGAACCTTCTCCATCTCGGCCACCATCGCCCCGAAGGTCTCGGCGATCCGGAGGTTGCCCTGGTTCTCGGCCTCCTTGACCTGTTTCTGGAACTCCCGCCGTTCCTCCTCGGAGAGGCTCATCTGGCGAGAGAACTTCTCGGTAGCGATCACGATGCCCTCGACGCCCGACGGCACCTCGAGCGAGTCGTTTTTGACGTCCTCGCCGGCCCTGCCGAAGATCGCGTGGAGCAGTTTCTCTTCCGGCGTCAGCTCCGTCTTGCTCTTTGGCGACACCTTGCCGACGAGGATGTCTCCGGGTCGAACATACGTGCCGATCTTGACGATGCCCCCTTCATCGAGGCTCTTGAGGGCCCGCTCGCCCACATTGGGAATGTCGCGGGTGAACTCCTCGCGGCCGAGCTTCGTGTCACGGATTTCGATGTCGTATTCCTCGATGTGGATCGAGGTGTAGACGTCGTTCTCCACCAGCTCCTCGCTGATGATGATCGCATCCTCGAAATTGAAGCCGTCCCAGGCCATGAAGCCGACGAGCACGTTGCGGCCCAGGGCAAGCTCCCCCTTGTAGGTCGCGGCACCGTCGGCGATCACCTCGCCCTTCTCGACCTTCTGGCCGAGCGTGACGATCGGCTTTTGGTTCTGGCAGGTGCGCTCGTTGAGGCCGACGTATTTCCGGAGCGGATAGCTGTCGGGCGCCCCCGAGGAAGGCGTGATCTCGATGAGTTCGGCATCGACGTAGGTCACCGTCCCCTTTTTGGTCGCGCGGACAAGCAGGCCGGAGTTGGTCGCGACGTCGCGCTCCATGCCTGTCGCCACGATCGGCGGCTCCGTGACGAGAAGCGGCACGGCCTGACGCTGCATGTTGGAGCCCATGAGCGCCCGGTTGGCGTCGTCATGCTCGAGGAACGGAATGAGGCCGGCGGACACGCCGACCATCTGGCTCGGAGCGACGTCGATGTATTCGATCTTGTCGGCGGGCACGAGCACGAAGTCGCCGCGATGACGGGCGATGATCGTCTCGCCTTCAAGACGCCCATCGACAACGGTGGCGTCGGCCGGGGCCAGACAGGCCTCGTGCTCCTCGTCGGCCCGCAGCCAAACGACGTCGTCGGTGAGCTTGCCCCTGGACACCTTGCGGTAGGGCGTCACGAGAAAGCCGTAGGAATCGACCCCCGAGTAGATCGCCAGGCTCGAGATCAGGCCGATGTTCGTGCCTTCCGGCGTCTCGATCGGACAGATCCGACCGTAGTGCGAGATGTGCACGTCGCGAACTTCAAAGCCGGCACGCTTGCGATTGAGACCGCCCGGGCCGAGGGCCGAGAGCCTCCGCTCGTGCGTGAGCATCGAGAGCGGATTGGTCTGATCGACCACCTGAGACAGTTCGCCGCGGCCGAAGAAATACTCGATCGCCGCCGAGATGCTCTTGGGATTGATGAGCGTCCGGGGAGACATCTCCGTGACGTCCTTCAGGCTCATCCGCTCCTGCACGGTGCGGCGGAGCTTGAGGAAGCCCTTGCGGAGCTCGTCGCTGGCCAGTTCATCGATCGTCCGAAGACGACGGTTGCCGAGGTGGTCGATGTCGTCGACCTCGACCTCGCCCTCGCCCTCGCTCAACTGCAGCACGTACTTGATCGCGGCGATCAGATCCTCGGCGCGGAGGGTCATCTCCGTCTCGGGAACATTCAAGCCGAGCTTGCGATTGATGCGGAAACGGCCGACGCGACCGAGGCGGTAGCGGTTGGTGTCCTTGAATTTCTCGTCGAACAGGGCCGTGGCCTTGTCGAGGGCGGGCGGATTGCCCGGGCGAAGCCGCTGGTAGATCCGGATCAGGGCATCCTGATGGCTCGGGGAGACGCCGGTCCGTCGGCGCGACTCGTCCGCATCCTCGCGAAGGCTGTTCATGACGAGCGGAATCTTCTGCTCCTGCATGACCTCGACCGCCTTGAGGCCGGACGTGCAGATCAGCTCGGCCTTGTCGTGGGTGATCGTGCAGCCCGCATCGATGATGATCTCGCCGGCCCGATCACTGTCCTTGGGATAGACGATGTCGTCGACGGCGATTTTGCCTTCGAGCTTCGCCACACTCCTGCCGCCGGCGACCTTCTCGATGCTCGTTTTGTAGAAGAGCTTCAGGATTTCGGAATCCCGGCTGTACCTGGGGTCCATCGCCCGCAATAGAGTGAGGGCCGAGAACTTGCCGCTCTGGTCGATGCGAATCTGCAGCGTGTCTTTTTTGGAAATATTGATCTCGATCCAGCTGCCACGCTCGGGGATGATCCGACAGTTGTAGGTTTTGCGGTCGGCCGACTCAGTGTCGGAGACGAAGTCGATGCCGGGCGAACGGTGCAACTGGCTGACAACGACCCTCTCGGCACCGTTGATGATGAACTCGCCGCCGCCGAGCATGATCGGGATGTCGCCGAGATAGACTTCTTCCTCGATCGGCTGCTCGCGGGTCAGCCGGAGCCAGACGCGGAGCGGACGGCCGTAGGTGAGCCGGAGCTGACGGCACTCGTCGGGCGTGTAGCGAGGCTTCCCCAATTCGTACCGGAGGTACTCGATCTTGACCGTCTTGTCATAGCTTTCGATCGGGAAGATCTCGCGCAGGACGCCCTCGATGCCCTGATCCTTGCGCTTGTTCGCCGGGACGTCGTATTGCAGGAAGGCTTCGTAAAACCGAGTCTGGATTTCGGTGAGGTCGGGAATGAAGTGGCTTGCGCGGCGGCTCCCGAATTGACGGACTTCGGTGGGCTGGAGTCGGCGAACGGCGCTGGTTGCCATTGACGAGACACTCCTCAGAAAGGTTTGGGGCGGTGCCGAACGATCGAGCGCCGCAGGCGACGATGCCGATCGAGCGGCACGAAAAGAGACAGCAGACGAGAGGCAGGAAGCGGGCGAGGGGGCTCGAGCACGCAAAAACTATACCGAACCGGCAGCCGGGACGCCAAGGACCCGGCTGCCGTTCGGCTGATTTGCGTGTTTTTACTTGATCGAGACCTTGGCGCCGGATTCCTCGAGCTCTTTCTTGAGCTTCTCGGCGTC
>JBJTOU010000028.1:0-4994 GCA_046074725.1 Planctomycetia bacterium | reverse complement strand
GATCGCGGGAAACACGCCGCCCGCGCTGTTGGCCTCGCGAGGATCGTCGCCCAAGAACTCGCCCCATCGCGAGAGATAGACGCCAGCCTTGGCCGGGAGCGAGAGACGATTCGGCTGCCAGATCTGCACGATCGAATCGAGCGGAATCGACTGCGTCTGGCCGGCCGCGGTCACGAACTCGTAGTCCCATCCTTCGTTCTGCGAACGCAAGGCGGCCGTTTCCCGGTCGAGTCGGGCCGATTCCTCCGCGGCGTGGGCAGACACCATCGCCTCGGCCTCGACCGCCGCCCGGTGACGCGGGCTGTCGCGGCCTGTATCGATTTCGGCCTGCACGACCGACAGCCGCGCAGCCCGCAGTTTCCGCTGCAGTTCGCCCCGGTCGTGCTTGTCGATCCGTACCTCCTGCCGATGCCGTCGCCGCACGGCCGGGTGCTCCGCCAGGAAGGCCTTCCATGACGGCTCGGATCCTTCGGCCACGACCTCGCCGCCATGCCGCAGCCGCACCGGAAAGCCGTGGAACCGTCCCCCCTCCCGCCGTTCGATGGCCGTGGCCCATTCCGGTCGGCTCGCCGCCGTCACGTCGGCGTCGTCGAACCATTCGTAGTGGTTTCCAGAGAGCTCGAAGTTCGCCGTGCGAACGAGCTGCCGGGCGATCGAACCGGTTCGTTCACGCTCCGTCACCTCTCCGAGAGCCTTGCGGCCATCGCGGAACTCGAGGAGTTCCAACGGCGCCGGCCAGAAGGTCGTCGCGCCACGGATGGCGATGAAGGCCAGCAGTCCGGTGATCATGGCGATCGCCAGCGCCAGCGATCCGCCGGTGAGCCACACCCACGGCTCGCCATGGGCGGTCATGCTGGAGTAGGCGGAGCGGACTCGCCGCGGACGCTTCGTGTCGATGAGCGGGGTCTTAGAGATCATGGGCACGTTTCCGGAAGCGTTGCCGCACGATCTCGGCCAGCGTGTTGACCACGAACGTGATCGCGAAGAGCACCAGCGCCGCGAGGAAGAGCACGCGATAATGCGAGGTCCCGCGGGCCGCCTCAGGAAGCTCCGTGGCGATCGCCGCGGAGAGGGTCTGAAAGCCGTTGAAGAGGTTCCAGTTCATGAGAGGGGTGTTGCCCGCCGCCATGAGCACGATCATCGTCTCGCCGACGGCCCGTCCGAGTCCGATCATCACCGCCGAGAAGAGGCCGCTGGCGGCGGCCGGCACGATCACCCGTACCGCCGTCTGCCACGGGGTCGCACCGGCGCCGAGCGACGCGCTGCGGAGGTGGGCTGGAACCGCGGCGAGGGCGTCGTCGGCGATCGTGAAGACCAGAGGGATGATCGCGAAGCTCATGCCGATCGCCACGACGAGCGAGTTGCGCTGCACGTAGGTGCCGAGGAGGCCGCCACGGGTGTCGAGCCGAAGCGCGTCGAGAAGCATCGCCGCCGCGAGGGCGAGGGCCGCGGCCAGTCCCAGGCCGATGACGAATGTGGCCAGCGACGCCGCCGCCGCCTGCTGGGGCGACCAACGGCCGCTGCGACGCCGCAGCCACGGAGTGAACATACGGCCGACGATCATCGTGGCCCCGATGCAGGCCAGCGGAAGAACCGCCAGCACCCACCCGCCAAGGCCGCTACCCCCACGGCCATCGAGCCAGGTCGCGATGTCGCCCTGGAAGAGCAGCCGTTCGAGCCACGGCGCCGCGGCGCGGGCCGCGGCCAGGCCGGCCGGAAGGGCGAACAGGCCGATCGCCGCGAACCGCCAGCCGCCGAGCCGGGTTCGGAGCCCGCCGGGAAGCATCTGCCAGAGGTGGGCTCCGGCAACCAGTGCCAGCGGTACGGCGTAGATGCCGGTGAGCACTTCCATCACGTTCTTCTCGATCACCGGCGCGAGAACGAGCCCGGCGATGAACCCAAGCACCACGCTCGGCAGGCTCGCCATCATCTCGATCATCGGCTTGATCCGCGCCTTCCAGGAGGGGTGCAGGAACTGACTGGAGTAGATCGCCGCGAGAATCGCGATCGGCGTCGCGAAGAGCATCGAGTAGAGCGTCGCCTTGATCGTGCCGAAGACGAGCGGCACGAGCCCGAACTTCGCCTCGAACGACTCGTGCCCGGTCGTTTCCCAGGCATGGACGGCGGCGGGATAGTTCTCATACCAGACGCGGCCAAAGAGCGATCGCAGCGACACCTCCGGATAGCCCGGATCGAACGACCAGGCGGCCACCACGGCCCCGTCGGCCGCGAGCAGCCGGTTTTCGCGCGGGGAGATCAGCACCTGCCGTGCGGACGCCTCCAGGGGATCATGCCGGCCGGTATCGAGCACGGTGCGGCCCGTCGTCGTCTGGACAAGCCGGATCGTTCCCGTGGCGTCGGCGACCGCCAGCAAGCGAGATCTGGGCGACGCTCCCAAGGCCGTGATCCGCCGTCCCGTCTCCGGAAATGCCTTCGCGGCCGCCATGGTGAGACCATCGGCAGCAGGTTTCTCGCCGCCGCGTGTCGTGAAGAAAATTCGCACGGCACCGGCATCATCGCCGATGGCCAGCGCGTTGCCGCCGAACATTCGGGCGACCGCCGAGACGGGTGCCTCGCCCGTCGCCGCGTCGAAGGTCTCCATCGCTTCGGGCCGCTCGATGTTCCGAATCGCGTGCCGTCGGGCCGTGCCGTCGGCTGCGATGACGAACAACTGGTCTCCCAGTTCCGAAACCCGAACGAACAACGGATGCGTCTGAGCCTCGGCGGTGCCTCCGGCCTCGTCGCCCGGTTCGATCGTGGCCCCGGAGACGCTCGTGATGATTTCGTCGGTGAGCAGGTTCCGCCGGGACGAGGCCGACTCCACACGGATGCGCCCTTCGGCGTCGAGGGCGGCCACGAGTGGTCCGCCGGCGACGATCGCCAGGTCGATATCGATGATCCGCGTGGAGAGTGTTCGCGACGGCTGGCCCGGAAAGTCGGCAACGAACTCGATTCGGGCATGCTGGCCCCCCAGGCTTCGCAGGTAGATCGAGTCACCGACGGGGCGCACCTCGCCGATCCGCATGCCCGTCAGGCCGGATGGCAGGTCGGCCTCGGGTACGAACGACGACTCGAGGCCGAGCCGGCCGGTTCGCAGGCTGCCGTCGGCGAAGCCGCAGGCGGCATGAAGGCCGGAGGGAAGCACTTGGATCGCGGTCGCTCCCTCGAGTCCGCAGTCGGCTGCGGACCGTTCGCCGAGCGGTGCACCGTCGGCCACGGAGAAGATCCGGACGCGGCCGCCGGTGGCGTCGAGAAGCCACGCGACGAGCCCCGACTCATCGACGCCCATGCCGGTGGCGCCGTCCGTCCCCTGCGACACCGGCATCACATGCTGGAACCGGATGCGGGCCGGCTTGAAGAGTGGCACGGCGACCGCGAAGAGGAAGATCCCGACGGCGAGCACGGCTACGATCGTGCCGATGCCGCCGAACGTGATCAGCCCGCGTGCGAGTGAGTCGCCCGCACGAACCCACGGGGTTGTCTTCCGTCGCCGCGATCGACCCGTGAATGTCGTCCTGCTCTGCATGCCGGTTTCTCGGCGGGGTCGCGACGCTCGTCGAGGCGGCAGTTTACTCGGCGCCCAAGCTCTTGAGAGCCCGCCCGGCCACCGCCGGAGTGAGCGGAAGGTAGCCGTCCTTCGTCACGTCGGCCTGTCCGTCGGAACTCAGGATGTAGCGGAGGAACTCACGTCGCAACGGGTCGAGCTGGGTTCCGGGCTTGTGGTTGACGCTCATGAAGAGGAACCGGGCCAGGGGATACTCGCCCGAGTAGGCAAACTCTGGCTCGACCGGCACGGCCTTCGCGTCGGGCTTCGGGGACAGCGGCACGGCCCGCACGTCGGCCGTCTTGTAGCCGAAGCCACTGTAGCCGATGGCGAACATGTCGCTCGCGATCGCCTGCACCACCGACGAACTACCCGGCTGCTCCTTCACCGTGGGCTTGAAGTCGCCCTTGAAGAGGGCGTGTTCCTTGAAATAGCCATATGTGCCGCTCGAAGCATTGCGGCCATACAGGCTGATCGGCTTGTCCTTCCATTCGCCACCGAGGCCGAGGTCGCCCCAGGTGCGGATGTCAGCCTTCGCCCCGCCGTTGCGATTCTTCGAGAAGATCGCATCAACCTGCTGGATCGAAAGCTCGGTGATCGGATTGTCCTTGTGGACGAAGATCGCGAGCATGTCGATGGCCGTCGGCACGACGGTCGGCGGGTAGCCATGCTTTTCCTTGAAGGCATCGACCTCGGAGGGCTTCCAGTCGCGGCTCATCGGGCCGAAGGTGCTCGTGCCCTCGGTGAGGGCCGGCGGTCCCGAGGCAGAGCCCTTGCCCTCGATCCCCTCACGAACGCTCGGGTAGTACTTCTTGAAACCCTCGGCCCACAAGGCGACAAGATTGTTCATCGTGTCGGAGCCGACGCACTTGAGCGATCCGGACACCTCGCCCGAGGCCTTGGAGTAGGGCTTGAGGCCGCTGGAGGCCTCCTGCGAAAAGCACGGTGTCGCCACCGCGGCCACCAACACGACCAACGCCGCTCCGCATATCATGCCACGATGCATCGCCCTGCTCCTGCCGGGGTTTTTCGACATCTTTTCCGCACGTTTTCCGCGCTGAGATGTCTACCGGTGAATTGTGAGCGTTTCGTGAGCGAGCCCTTGCTTCGCACAAGACTCACGATTCCGGGGCAAAGCCCCGCCGCATCGTGTTTTCCGTGACCGTTCGCGGCACGACGAACTGATGGAGATAGTCCGGCCCCCCTGTCTTGCTGCCGATGCCCGACATCCGGTATCCGCCGAAGGGCTGCCGGCAGACCAAGGCGCCGGTGATGCCGCGGTTGAGGTAGATGTTGCCGGCCTCCAGTTGCTCGCGGGCCTGCGCGAGGTGGGCGGGACTCCGCGAGTAGAGACCGGCGGTGAGGGCGTAGGGGGTCGCGTTGGCCATCGCGATCGCATGGTCAAAATCCCGGGCCCGGAAGACGGCCAGCACCGGACCGAAGATCTCCT
>JBJTOU010000027.1:0-5340 GCA_046074725.1 Planctomycetia bacterium | reverse complement strand
ACTTTCCAGCGGCGGCCGACCGCTCGCGGTAGTCGCACGTCAGCGGAAAGAAATCGATCCCGGGCCGCGGGGCGCCCGTGGCCGCGGCTACGAGCACGGTCGTCTCGCCGTAGGACACGAGCACGCTGCCTGCCGCCTGCTTGGCCAGAAATCCAGTCTCGATGGCCAAAACATGATCGCCGATTTTTCGTTCAACTCGTTCTTTCATGGTTTTTCCCTTTTCCTTCTTCTTTCCTGCTGTGTCGTTTTCCAGCCGCATGGCCGGCATCCACACGATGGGATGCGCAACGCCCGCGGCAACTTGCGATGCCGTTCCCGGGCGGACGCCGCCAGGGGAGCCAGTTCCCGTGCGGGGAGACCCGCACCAACAAATGCCACTCTGACGAGGGCTTACTTGCGGATCTCGAGCCGCTTGATGATGTCGAGATACCGCTGGGGCGCGACGCGCTTGAGATAATCGAGCAGACGACGACGACGGCTCACCATCGCCAGCAAACCACGCCTGCTGGCGAAGTCCTTGCTGTGCTTCTTGAAGTGCTCCGTGAGATGCGAGATCCGGCCCGTTAGCAGGGCGATCTGGATCTCCGCCGACCCGGTGTCGGCCTTCCCGCGCCGGTAGGCGCCGATCAGTTCGTGCTTGTGTTCCTTGGTGAGCGACATCAGCCGTTTCCACCCATCCGCGGGTGGCATTCGTTGTTGGAAATGACTCTTGTTAGACCGGTAGTGTAGCCATCGCACCGATTCTTGCAACAGCCACTATCGCCGCCCCTTGGCGATGCCGTGCGGGGTATGGACCACGTTCCAGGCAAGACCGAGCTTTTCCAGGGCCACAATCGCCCAGTAGGTCGTGTCGATCTCCCACCATTTGTGACCGTGCTTCGCCATCCGCTGAAAGGCGTGGTGGTTGTTGTGCCACCCCTCGCCGAAGGCCAGGAGACCCACCCACCAGAGATTGGTGGAGTCGTCGTCCGTTTCGTAGTTGCGATAGCCCCACATGTGGGTGGCCGAATTCACGAACCAGGTCACGTGGAAGACGATCACCATCCTGACGGCCTGACCCCAGAGCAGCCACGAGATGCCGACATCACGGCCGTAGAGCATCCATCCCGAGGTCAACAGCGCGGCCCCGATGATCACGTGCCACAGCAGGAATGTCTGGTGGAGAAACCGCAGTCCACCGTCCCGGTCGAGATCGGGGGCCCACCGTCGCACATGCGCACGCACCTCGCCCGAGGCATGCCGGGGAAACAGCCAGAGCATATGGGCCCATAGCCCACCGTCGCGCGGCGAATGGGGATCACCATTCTTGTCGCTGAAGACATGGTGCTTGCGATGGTTGGCAACCCACACAAGCGACGACCCCTCGCCCGAGATTCCGCCCAGAAACGCGAAGAGCCATCGCACGGGGCGGTAGGTCGTGAAACTGCCGTGCGTCAGGAGTCTGTGGTAGCCAAGGCAGACACCGAGTCCGCCGGTGATCCAATAGAGCACCATGCAGATCGCGAAGCCCGACCAGGTGAAAAAGAAGGGGGCGGCGAGCGCGGCGAGATGAATGCCTCCGATCCAAATGACCGTTGGCCAGTCGAGATCGGCCCACGACGCGGCAGCCGTCTCGCGCCGCGGTTCGACCATGCCCGGCTGATCCGTGCCATCCGGCAACACGATGGAGGAGCGGCCGAAGGAGCAATTCTCGTCTTCCAACGAGATCGTCGATGACTGCTGTCCCCGGCGAGCGGAGGGCTTCGGCGTGGCGAGTGGTGCGGTGGCAGGCGTCATGGGATGTCCTTGTCGAGGCGGCCGGGGCACAAGCCCCGTCGAATATTCGCCACTCTGACTCATTTCACGATTTTCGCCAGAGCAGGCCGTCAGAAAAGCGTCGAACCGATGTCAAAAACAGGTCAAAATCCCCCATCCCGCCGGGGCGAGGCACTCGGCCTCGGGGCGGCATTTTCCTCACGGCGTCGTGACGGGGCAGGGGAGGGTAGGAGCCGCATCAGCCACGACGAGGCCTCGGAAACCGGTACGGCCGGCGCATCGGCGGGGCCGACGAGCCACGCCAGCCGATCGGCCGGCACGACGCCCGTCGGCTCGTCGATGAGGGAGAGCCCCTGCCGACGAGCGAGCGCACCGGCCCGATTCGCCCCTGCGGCAATGGTCACTCCTCCCCCATCGATTCCCACTCGCATCTCGAGGTCGTCGAACGGCCGCATCGCCTCGCCGGCGAGCGACTGGAAGGCGGGGCCGGCGCGGCAGCCACAGTTGGTGACGAGGGCACCGAGCAAGGACTGGGCGATCCGGCCGCGGACCGCGGAACCGGTCGTCTCGATCGCGATGATCCGACCGCCACGCCACTGGAGTCGATCGACCGACAGCGTGAGCGTTCCCTCCATCCGATGGCGGCCCATCGCGGCGAACTCCGCCATGTCGATTCCTTCGATCATGCCGCGGGCCGTCCCCATCCACCCTTGTCCCGTTGTCGATGCCTCGACGACACCGGTGACGGCGTCGGCCGATCCCAGGGGCACGCCGGCCACCAGATCCTGAGGAAGGATCGATCGGACGATCCCCCAGGGAATGGCCTCTTGAATCGAGGCGTGAACCTCATAGCCACGAGGAGATCCGCCCATGGCGATGACCCGCAATTCGTCCTCTCCCTCGCTGCCATCGACTCGGTGCACTCGGACAGCCCTCGAGCCTCCGGCCGCCACGCATTCGATGCGGAGAGGCACTCCAATCGCGGCACCCGGGGCGGGCGAAGCCTCGCGTTGGCCGTCATGAAATCCATCGACGCCCCAGGATAGCGAGCCGATCTCGACGACCCATGCACGCGGGAACCGCACCGGCTCATCGAGCCAGGCGCGGGCCACTCCGGCCAGGGCAGTCACCCCGGCAGGACCGCAGGAAACGGCCGGAATGCGAAGCCGAACCTCGGTGGCCGACGTCTCGACCTCGACCTCCGGCACCTGCACCACGCCCCCCCCCTCGGGCAGCCGGAGGGAGCATCCTCGCAATCGCATCGCGCCGGGCCGGACGTGTTCCACGGCGTCGATTCCCACCGGCATGCCGATCGCCTGTTCGGCGGCGCGCCGGATTCCATCCCGATGCGAGGCCGAATGCCGAACCACCGCCACCCCGATCAGGGCGGCGCAGGGAAGCAGGCCAAGGAGCACGAAGAGCGTGCGAACACCGCGAATCTTCGCCGTCGATCGCTCGATGAACATCCCTGCTCCCCGCACGCGACCGCCGGCCGTGGCAGCCACTCTCGACTTACCGCCTCATGGCCAGGTCGTGGAAGAGACTCCAGCGGGCCTGCATCTCCTCGACGCTGTCGCCGCCGAACTTGTCGACGAGGGCTGCGGCCACCTCGAAAGCCACGACATTCTCGATGATCACGCTGCACGCACTCACCGCGCAGACATCGCTCCGCTCGTAGGCGGCCTCCTCGGACTGCTTCGTCCGCAGGTTTACCGAGCCGAGCGGCTTGCGAAGGGTGCTGATCGGCTTCATGGCGGCCTTCACGACCAACGGCTGGCCATTGGTCATGCCCGCCTCCAGCCCCCCGGCGTTGTTCGTGGGACGGTCGAACCCGAGGCTTGGCGTCTGCCGCTCGTTCGCGTCATAGCGGATCGCGTCATGCACCTCGGATCCCCGGCGGCGTGCGGCTTCGAAACCCATTCCGATCTCCACTCCCTTGATGGCCTGCACCGCCATCACCGCCTGTCCGATCCGTCCATCGAGCTTGCGATCCCACTGCGCGTGCGTGCCGAGGCCGATCGGCAGACCGTGCACCTGCACCTCGACGACACCGCCGAGTGTGTCGCCCTCCTTCCCGACACTGTCGATCAGACAGGTCACCTCGGGGTCGCGATCGGGATGAAGCGAATAGATGGCGCTGGAGTCACGGATCGATCGCCACTCCGCGGGAGTGCGATTCTCGAGCCCGGCCTCCGGCCCGCCCAAGACGATCCCGCCAAGTTCCCTGACCCAGCCTGCCACCTCGATCCCGAAGACCGTGAGCAACTGGCGGGCAAGGCCGCCGGCCGCCACGCGTGCGGCCGTCTCACGAGCGCTGGCCCGCTCGAGAACCGCACGCACGCCGCCCAGATGCTTGATGCTGCCGGCGAGGTCGGCATGCCCAGGGCGCGGCCGATCGACCTCCTCCAGTCGCTCGAGCTTGGCGTCGCGATTGATGACCTCGAGCGCCAATGGGCTGCCCAGCGTGACGCCTCGCCAGAGACCAGAGAGAAACGTGACGGTGTCGGTCTCGATCCGCTGCCGTCCTCCGCGGCCGTGCCCGCCCTGCCGCCGCTGGAGTTCGGCGTTGATCGCCTCGATATCGACAACCAGACCGGCCGGAAAGCCATCCACGAGGGCGACCAGAGCGGGGCCGTGCGATTCTCCAGCGGTCCAATAGCGAAGCATGGATGGGGTGTGCGCGAGGGATCGGGCGGAAGGGTGAGCGAAAAGATTCTAGTTCGAAAAACCGCCGTTCCCTAGAGCGATTTCGGCGTCACACCCCCGAAGCCAAGCCCATCAGCAGGGAAGCCCATGGCCCGTGAGACTCCGGAGGGCCTCGATGTATTTTTCGCGGGTGCGAGCGACGACATGCTCGGGCAGGGCAGGGGGCGGACTCGCCTTGTCCCATCCGCTCCCTTCGAGCCAGTCGCGAACGAACTGCTTGTCGAAGGAATCGGGAACACGTCCTTTGCCCGATTCCGCAGCCGGCCAAAACCTCGAGCTGTCGGGGGTGAGCACTTCGTCGATGAGCCGCAGTGTTCCATCCGTGCCGATGCCCCACTCGAACTTCGTGTCGGCCACGACGATGCCCCGAGTCGCCGCATACTCCGCCCCGCGGGAGTAGACGGTGAGGCTCTTGTCGCGGAGCGTGGTGGCCAGCTCGGCTCCGATGCACGCCGACATCGTCGAGAACGGTACGTTTTCATCATGGCCCGCCTCGGCCTTCGTCGCCGGCGTGAATATCGGCACGGGCAGCCGGTCGCCGGCGGCAAGCCCCGCCGGGAGGAGCTCACCGCACACGCTGCCGCTCTTTGTGTATTCCGAAAAACCCGACCCTGCCAGCCATCCACGGACAACGCACTCGAACGGAACGACCCGGCTGGCACGCACGAGCATCGTGCGGCCCCGGAGCGGCTCACGATCGACCGATGCCGGCAGATCCATCGCATCCACGTCGGTCGTGATCAGGTGGTGGGCCACCGGATCGGGCCCAGATGCCAGCCAGTCGAACCAGAAGGCCGAGATGGCGGTGAGCACCTTGCCTTTGTCGGGGATCGGCGTGGGCAGGATCCAGTCGAAAGCGCTGATCCGGTCGGTGCTCAC
>JBJTOU010000026.1:0-3008 GCA_046074725.1 Planctomycetia bacterium | reverse complement strand
TGGGACCACGGGACGTCGCCGCCCTGCCCGGCTGCCTGCCGCGGGTGACCGGTCATGCTGCCTCGATCATCAGGCTCGTCGAACTCTCGATGCTCTACGACCTGTCGATCGCCCATGCGACCTGGCAGGCGGTCCGAGCCGCCGCACCAAGCCTCTCCCGCGACGCCGATTCCGCCACGAAGGCGGCCTTCCTCGCGCTGTTCACCCACCCCGACGGTCTCGCCGCCGCCCTGCGGCGGCTGCACGAGGTCGGTGTGCTCGAGATCGTGATACCGCAGTTCGAACACGCGCGACATCTGCTGCAGTTCAACAACTACCACAAGTACACGGTCGATGAGCACTCGATCGTGGCCGTGGAAAAGGCCGCGGCCCTGGCAACCGACGATGGATGGCTGGGAACGGTCTGGGGGCAGATTCGGCGGAAGCGGACGTTGCTGCTGGCGATCCTGATCCACGATCTGGGCAAGGGATTCGAGGAGGATCACAGCGAAGTCGGTGCCAGGATCGCCCGAGACACGGCGGCGATCCTCGGGCTGCCTGAGGACGAGGCCGCGATCCTCGAATTTCTGGTCCACAAGCATCTCCTCATGGCGCACCTGGCCTTCCGTCGCGACGTGGACGACACCAGCCTCGTCGTTCGATTCGCAAGCGATGTCGGATCGCCGGAGGTGCTCCGGATGCTCACGGTGCTCACCGCCGCCGATGTCAGCGCCGTCGGGCCCGGCACGTGGAATCGCTGGAAGGCCGACCTGCTCGGCGATCTCTATTTCAAGACGCTCGGCCACCTCGACGGGGAGAGCCCTTCGATCCCGGCCGAGCGCACCAGGCAGGCGATCGAACGGATGCTCGAAGGCCGCGACCCGGCCGATCCGGCCGTCTCCCTCGCCCGCAGTCTTCCCCTCGCCTGTCTCCGCGACCGCGATCCGGCGACCATCCTCGGGCATGCCGCTGCGTTGGCGAGGTTGCCGCCCGACGGCGTGCTGGTGGATGCCCGCTGGCAGGAGGAGACATCCACCCTCGCGATCATGGTGGGCACCCGCGAAACCGTGGCCAGCGGAATCTTCCACCGGATCACCGGTGGGCTGACGAGTCAGCGGCTCGAGATTCTCGCGGCCGACATCCATACCCTCGTCAACGGGCTGGTGATCGATCACTTCGTCGTTCGGGATCCGGACTACGGCGGCGAGCCTCCCTCCGATCGCGTGGCCGACGTCAAGCAGGCGATCCGTGCGTCGCTCAAGGCCGATGATCCGCCGGTCTTCGCGCGGTGCTGGAACCCCTTCGCGCCCCAGATCGCCGCCGCATCGCGGCTCCCGACCCGCGTGCTATTCGACAACGAGAGTTCGGAGCGATCGACGATTCTCGAGGTGTTCACGCACGATTCACCGGGACTGCTCTACGGCATCGCCCGGACCCTGTTCGACGCGGGCCTGTGCGTGCAGTCGGCGAAGATCGGCACCTTTTCAGACCAGGTCGTCGATGCCTTTCATGTGACCGACGGTGACGGGCGCAAAGTGACCGGCCCGCAGCGTCTCGACCGGCTCCGACGCGCGCTGGAGCGGGTGGCGGCTCCGCCCTGGCCGTGACGCAGCCAGATGAGCGTTTTTCAGCCACCGAGAGCGGCAGCTGACGCTGAAACGGACGACAATCCCTGACCGGCGGTTCGGCGGACGATGCCGTCGATCACCCGACGTCGCTCGGCATCGACGGTCATAGACGCCGCGAGCGCCTGGCCGGCTGCCGCTATGTCGCCGCATTCACGGGAGTGTGATCGACACCAGGCGATCGCTTCAGAGAAATCCGACAGGTCAGCCGCCACTGGAACGTAGTGCACCCACGGCTCGAGCCGGTCGTAGTACCACTGTCGAAAGCCAACGGGCGAGGCGACCTTGATGATGCAGCATCCGTAGATCAGACGGATGAAAAGATTGCTGAAGGCATTGGAATTGCCGTCGATATCGATCGCGAATCGTCGATGGCTCCACGACGATTGCGAGATCGGCTCACCGAGAATGTCCGTTTCGCGAAACGCGGTGACGGTCTCTGCCGCGGCCGCGTCGCCGAGAATGAGTCGCGCATCGACGTCGCCACTAAGGCTGTGGGACAGCAGGCACAATCGTATTCGCTGACGGAGCAATGGGTTGCCGGCTACGAACGGCGCGTCCACCAAGAGTCCCTGGCCGCTCGGACTGCCCCGCCACACGATGGCTGGATCCCGTGATTCAAATGGTGGCGCCGCGGCTGACCGACGCCTTTCTTTGGTATATCCGCGGGAACTCTGAAAGCCTCGATCGGGCACCAGCAGCGTCTGGGAGTGGCAAGAGGAAAAGCCAAGCGTGCGGCCCTCATCGCGGACCCAGTCACCGAGATCGGCAGGCCATGCCCCATCGGGGATATCGCGATCGGCGAGGATGTCGAGCATCGCGGAGACCCGCCGCCAGGCCGTCGTGAATCCGCCGCGGCTTTGAAGCCACTCGCGATCGAATCGCATCTCGCGAAGGCGGCCGCCGTCCTTCTCGAAGATCACCACGGAACCGGCCATGCCGTCCTGCTGACGATCGCGGATCGGTAGGCGGAATCTCGGATCCCTTGGCCAGAGAAACTCCGCGGCACGGCACTCCAAGGCGAATCGCTTGAGGGGTCGCAGCTGCTCGTGCAGCCACGTGGAGATGCGGTGGGAGAGTTTGAACTTATTCATCATTGAAACGCGATCGCACACTCCCACCGTGGGCGATTGAATGGCGTGCCGTCAAATCGCCTTACAGGTACGTGTTCACCACGTTTTCGAAGAGTTCCTGTCGGCCACTCGTGCACGGGGCCGATTCGCCCTTCTTGAGCATCTCCTGCTCGAGCGACGCGAGGCTTTCGCTGCCCGCCTCGATCCGCTTGCCGAGCGGGCTCGACCACGAGGCATACCGCTCGTCGAGAAGCTTTTGGATCGCTCCGTCGGCCCGCATCGCCGCGGCGATCGTGAGGCCGCGGGCGAACGCATCCATGCCGCCGATGTG
>JBJTOU010000025.1:0-5357 GCA_046074725.1 Planctomycetia bacterium | reverse complement strand
CACGGTACGTCGTCCCTGCTCCCACCGCCGCATTGGTCGCCCCGAAACTCGTCACGTCGTTGGTCGCCAGGTCGAGCGTGATCGCCCCAGCCGTGGTGGACGTGTTGGACACGGTGAAGGCCGTGGCGACGATCTTGCCCGACTGGGTAAGGTCGCCAACAGTCGTGAGATCGACGTTGCCGGCAGTCACAAGGCCGGCGGCACCAACGTTCAACGCCGAGGCGTCGCGATACTTGATGTTGCCGCTGGTGCTCGAGCCGGTGAGGCTCGCCACGTCGTTACCGGCCAGGGAGAGATCCACGCTGCCGGTGACACTTGCGACGGTGAGCGAAGCGGCCTGCACGGTGCCAGTCTGGGAGAGGGTGCCTGCCCCGCCGACGCTGAGACTCACCGCCGCACCCGTCGCCTGGATGCCCACGGTGCTGCTTGTCAACTGGCCGATGGCCAGGCCGTCGGCGTCGACGTAGGTGAGCGACCCGCCGGAGCCCGTGTAGCTGGCCGTGAGCGTGCCGACGTTGTTGGCGAGGGTCACGAGGCTCGTGTTCGCGGCAGCCTTCGTCGAGGCGAGGTTGAGCGTGCCGGCGACGATCGCTCCGCCGATCGTCACGTCCTGCGACAACGCGGTGGCGAAGGTGAGGTTCACCGTGTTGCCCGCGATGCCGGCCGTGCCGATGCCGACATCATTGGCGTCGGTGTAGCTCACCGTGCCCGTGGCGTTGGTGTTGGAGGCGTTGAAGAGCTTGACGTCGTTGGTCGCCGTGGTGAGCAGGATGTTGCCGGCCGTGGTGTTGGCCGTGAACTCCCGAGCCGTGATCACGCCAAGCTGGTCGAGCGTGCCGCCCGCGTTGAGCACCACGTTGCCGGCCCCCGCCGCGGCGTTGATGCCGGCGGTGTCGATCGTCAGGCCGTCGGAGTCGGTGTACGTCGACGTCGCCGTCACCGCGGCGTTGGCGATCGCCAGCAGATCGACGTCGTTATTCGCATTGGCAAGCGCGATCTGGCCGAGCGAGGCGTTGGCGTTGTTGAGCACCAGCGACCGGGCGGTGATCGCGCCGCTGGCGACGTTCTGCAGAATGTTGCCCGAGACGTTGAGCGTCACCGCATTCTTGTCCGCAGCGATGCCGCCAGCACCCAGCGTGACGCTGTTGAGATCCGTGTAGCTCACCGACCCCTTCCCGAAGAGGTTCGTGGCCGAGAAGAGCGCCGTGTCGTTCTTGGCGTTGGTCAGCGTGACGAGACCACGGGTCGTCGAACTGTTGGACACGTCGAGCGAACGAGAACGGATCGCACCACTCGTCGCATCCTGGGTGAGGTTGCCGGTCGCGGCGAGCGTCACGTCGCTCACCGCAGCCGTGATCCCCGCGGCGCCGATCACGAGGTCGTCGGCATCCGTGTACTTGAACACCGGCAACTTCGTTGCATCGGCGTTGGCGTTGCCGCCCGCCAGGCTCGTGACCCGATTGCCGGTATTGGCGAGCACCACCGAACCCGTCGTGCCCGACAGGTTCGAGGCCGTCAGCAGGCCCGGCGTCGTGATCGCACCCGACTGCGTCAGGTCGCCCACGCTCGAGAGCGTCACCGACCCCTGCCCGCTCACACCCGTCACGTCGAAGCCGCTGGCATCACGGTACGTCGTCCCTGCTCCCACCGCCGCATTGGTCGCCCCGAAACTCGTCACGTCGTTGGTCGCCAGGTCGAGCGTGATCGCCCCAGCCGTGGTGGACGTGTTGGACACGGTGAAGGCCGTGGCGATAACCCGCCCTGACTGCGAAAGGCCTCCATTCACCGTGAGACTGACGTCGTTTCCGTCGGCGATAATGCCGGCAGCGCCGATCACCGTGGTGGTCGAATTGACGAGCGTCACCAGTCCGGTGCCGAACGCGTTCGATGCCGTGAACGTGGCGATGGCGTTGGCCGTGTTATCGAGCACGACATCGCCCGCGAGGGCCGACATGTTCACCGCGTTGAGCAACTGCGCCGAGACGGCGCCCGTCTGCGTCAACGAGCCTGCGGTCGTGAGGCTTACCGTCGCGGCCGACGCGGAGATTCCGGCCGTGCCGATCGACAGCGGCGTCTGCGTTGTCACGGCCATCGTGCCCGTGCCAATACCGCCGGTCAGGGTGGCGATGGAGTTGGTCGCCCTCGTGAAATCGACGCTGCCAGATCCGGTCTGCTGGATATCGAGCGATCCGGCCACGATATCTCCGTCTTGCGCCAGGGCTCCCACGGCTGCAAGAAAGACGTTGTTTCCCGCCGCGTTGATGCCGTCTGTGCCGACGTTGAAGGCGCTGGCGTCGGTGTAGCGGATCGTGCCACCGGCGTAGGCGTTGGCGGCATTGAGGAAGGCCACGTCGTTGGTCGTCAACGGCAGGAGCAAATCGCCGGAGGCTGCGCTTTGGTTGTCGAGCGAGAGCGTACGGGTGACGATCGAGCCCAACTGCGTGATCGAGCCCTGCGAGATGAGCGACACAGCGCCACTGTTGCCGGTTGTGGCAATGCCGCCGACCCCGATCGCAAACCCGTTGGCATCTTGGTATCGAATCGTCCCATCGGGCGTGGAGTTCGCAGCCACCAGAAACTCCACGTCGTTCCCGGGGAGATTCAGGTCGATAAGCCCTTGCGTCAGATTGGAGAGCGACAACTGTCGAGCAAGAACGACACCGGCGCCCGACTGGGTGATTCCAAGATTCGCAGATAGCACGATTTCGCCGCCATTGCCTGCCGTCACCGCCTGCTGAATTGCAAGCGGACCGGCGGTCGCTGTGACGCTGATTCGGCCACTGGTCGTCGTGAGTCCGTTCACGCCCCCTGCTCCCGCACCGATCGCCAAGCCTGTCGAGTTGACGAACGCGATGCTGCCCGCTGAGGCGTTGTTCACGCCTGCGATGGCATCGACGTTGTTGAGTGTCCCAACCAGGCTGATATCGCCCGATGGTGTGAGGCCCGTGCCGTTCACAACCGTGAGCGACTGGCCGATCACGCCGATCGCACCGGACTGCGTGATGCCGTTCGCCGCCGACAGAAGCACAGTTCCGTCGCCGGCCTTGATATCGGCGTTGAGTTGTAAAACGCCGCCGCTCGTCACGTTCACGACCGCCGCGTTGTTGGCGACGATCCCCACCCCGGACACGCCCAGAGTCACCGAGTCGGAGTCGGTGTAGCTCACGTTCCCCCCCTCGGCGAGATTCGTGATGGCCACCGTATCGACGGCATTGAAAGAGTTGGTCAGCAGAATGTCGCCCGAGATCGAATTGACGACCGTCAGCGACTTTGTCGTGATTGGGGAATCGGCCGACTGGCTGATACCACCCGACACCGTAAACGACGTCGTGCCGGTCACAGAGAGGGCGCCGTTCAACTGGAGCGTGTTGGTGTCGATCGAAAGGTCGCCGCCGATCTGGTAGGCCGAGGTGCCGGCGATCGTCGTCACAGAGGCGTTTCGAATGGTGACATCGCCAAGCACGCCCACGCCGTCAAGCGTCACCGCCGCCCGCGACTCCATCCCGTCGAGCACGATTTCCTCGACGTTGAGCGTGGTGATGGGCAGGGCGCCGCCGAAGACGAGGTTCTTTCCGGAGACGGTGAACGAGCCTGCGCCGAAACCGTATACCTCCAGCTTGTCTCCTGCGGGCCCGGACGGAGCCGAGTCGATGAACCGCACGCTCGTGACGCCCGTCTGCGGGCCGGTGCCCAACGGAGCCGGTGTCGGCGTCAGGGGAGCGCCGTTGACGCTGTAAAAGAGCGACGACCCGACCGCATCCCTCATGAAGAGCGACACGGTGTTCGTGGCGGAACCCGTGTTGTCGTCGAAGAAGAGCAGATCACCCGTCGCGGCATCGAAATTCACCGTGACGGCCAAAAGCCGCTTGTCCTCGAGGGGTTCGAGCCCAAGCCAGCGACGCTCCGCCCTCCGGCGCGCGGCCGCCCGCTTACCCCGTTGTGACCTGATTCGCCGTGCGCTACCCATCTTGCCTGCCCCTTCCTGCCCCGAGTGGTTCAAACCCTCAATCTGAAGTTCGTCCGTTTCGAATGGTTACCGATACGCATCACCCGGAAAGGTGGTTCAGCCTAGCCTGACACCTCCCCTTTCCTTGCCCGCAAACCCGATCATTTTTTCCAGGTTTCAGTCCATGCTCTACGAGAGTGCTTTCTCTGCCGAAATTCCCGACGTGTTGCCGACCGTGCTTGTGGCCGTGGCCGTGAGCAGTTCGCCCGATGGCAGGAACGTGCCATTGGCGAGCGTGAGGACGGTCGTATAGCCCCCGCCGGCACGGGTCGTGACCAGCACCCGGCCGATCGGCTGATTGGCCTGTGCCGGGGCCACCGTGCCGTTGCGATAGACCTCGATCCAGAACTGCTGACCGGCCGTCGTGCCGATCGTTCCGGTGAGCGTGAGCTGCCGGCCCGCCACGGCGGCAGTGGCGATCACGGGCGTGGGGGCGGCACCGTTGCCCGAATTGAGCAGCCGGATGCCTGCGGCCGGGCCGGTCAAGGCTCCGGCGTTTGCCGTATTTCCGGAGATCAGGTTGGCAAAGATCTGGTTGCGGACGGCGGCGTCCACGACCACGCCGCCGCCGGTGTTGTTGCTGATCGTGTTGGCGAGGCCGGTGGCCGCACCCGCCACCACCCGCGCCCCGATCACGTTGCCTTGCGACGCGGCACCGCTCACCGAGACGCCGGCCTGCGTGTTGCCGCTGATCGTGTTGGCGGCCACCAAGTTGCTCGAACTCCCTGCGGCGAGCGACACGCCGTTTTGCGTGTTGCCATAGATCGAGTTGCCGGCGGCAGTCGTCGAACCGCCGATCGTGTTGGAGGACGACGCGGAGATCGCAATGCCGTTGGCCGTGTTATTGGCGATCACGTTGCCGGATGAAACCTCATTGAGGCTGCCCCCGGTGATCGACACGCCACTGCCCTTATTGCCGAGGCCAGCCGTGGCCACCGCATCGACGCCGATGAAGTTGCCGCGGACGAGATTGCCCAACGACCCACCGGTGGCCCCCACGGCGATGTCGATACCGCTGCCGCCATTGCTCACGATCGTGTTGGCCGTGCCGGCCGCGGTGCCGCCGATCGTGTGTCGGCCGCCGCCTGCGATCTGCACGCCGTGGCTCGTGTTGGTGCGGATCGCGTTGCCCTCGACGCGATTGCCGACGGCGGTCGTGGCCGCGACGGCATCCATGATCCGGATGCCCGTCTGGTTGCGGGCCACCGTGTTGCCGCCGCGAACGACGTTTGAAAGGCTGCCCGTGATCTGGATGCCGGCGCCGGTGTTGCCGAGCTCCGTGTCGTTGGCATCCGTGCCGACAAGGTTGGCCTCGACGACGTTGGCATTCGATCCGCTCTCGATGGAGATG
>JBJTOU010000024.1:0-4629 GCA_046074725.1 Planctomycetia bacterium | reverse complement strand
TCCGAGCGGCGTCGCTCGTAGCGGCGGGAACTCGCAGTGCTGACGTGCGGGCGGACTTTGGACCGCGTCGGCGACGCAGTCAGGACGGCGACCATGGGCGCACCGGGGCATGGACGAGAGAAGTGTTCGCCCGTACACTAGCGCTGCGACAAGGCCGACGCGAGCGACTATCACCAGAGCCCCCTTCAACTGCTGCCTCAATCCGGGCGATGTCTCGGTCAGGAGGCCTGTGGCGCACGCTCCTGCGGGCGCCACAGGCTCCAACTGCAGTCACGCACCCCGCGGCTCACGTTTTGCGGCCCAGGATTCATCGATCCAACGGTCGGTATTCAGGAACTCCCACATGGTGACGGTTGGATCATGGTCGGCGGGGCTGACTGCGGGAGCGCTGTAGGCGGATCGCGCCGTTTTCCGCGTATAATCGAAGGCGTCTTCGGAATCAGGCCCATGACCACCGTCCAAATCACGATTTCTGACGCTCTCGCCAAGGAAGCCGCCGCAGAAGGCCTCCTTGAGCCCGGCTCGATCGAAGCGATTCTGCGCGAGCGGCTCGCGGCAGCCCGCATCGCGAAGATGCAAGCGACGCGGCAGAAGCTCGCTGTAGCCGGAACGCCTCCCATGACGACTGAGGAGATCGAGGCCGAAATCCAGGCGTATCGTGCGGAGCGGCGCCGTGCGGCTGGTGCTTGACACGAACACCGCCGTGTCCGGGCTCATCTGGGGCGGGGTGCCAGGGCGACTGATCGACGCGGCTGCGGCCGGCACGGCGCAGATCATTTCGAGTGTGCCGCTCTTGGATGAGTTGCACGACGTTCTGGTTCGAAAGAAGTTCACCGCCAAACTGACTGAGCAGGGGGTTGACGCGGCGGACCTCTTCGAGGGATATGCCGCCCTCGTGCAACTCTTCGTTCCTAGTGTTGTCGGCCCGGTAATCCTCGCCGACCCCGATGACGACATCGTGCTTGCGACAGCCGTTGCCGGTGACGCAGGCGCGATCGTCTCAGGCGATGCCCATCTTCTCGGGATCGGCGAGTTCCGGGGGATTCCCATCGTCACGCCTGCGGCGGCTGTGCGTCGGTTGGCGGTGTGACCGGCAGGTCGCCACCTGCCCGATGGCATGTGCGCTTCAGCGGCACGACCACTTCCTTCGGCGTCGCCTTACCGGCAAGTCCGTCCGGCTGCTCGCTGGAGGCTGCCGGCCATGATTCTCCGTCAGTCTCGTCTGCCCTGTCGCGGTCCAGCACCGCCAGGGCCGGGACAGCGCTGATTGTGAACCGGGCGACCATCTGCGGCTTCGCCTGCCCCCTCGACCTGCCGCGTCTGGAGGACGACGTCGCCCACGAGGGCCTTGAGCACCCGATGAAGTCGTCGGTGAACAGCGTCGCCATGACGGTGCCGAGCACCGCCTCGTCGATGATCCGGGCCGACTTGTAGCCGCGGTTCGTACAGCCATGAATCCCGTGCAGTGCGTTGAAGCAGCAAAAGCTCTGATACTTGCCGAGCGAACGGCCCAAGATCATCGGCGTCCCGCAGCCGCCACAGATTGGGCGGATGAGCACCTTCGGATAGAGGTCGGTGCGATGTGTCTTCTTGGTGCGGTCCTTCGCTGTCCTGCCGAACGACTGAGCCGCAAGGTTGAGCTTCGTGCGAACAGCGTCCGCCAACTCGTCGGGAAGAATTCGCAGGTGCGGCGATTCCCGAACGAGCCACTGGTCCTGCGGCAGCTTCACGTAGCGGACCTTGCCGGTGGTCCGGTTTTTCTCCTGTCGCGTCGTGCGAAACACCTCGCGTCCGACGAGCCGCTCGCGGGCAATCATCTCGGCTCCCCGCACGATCCATGCCGCGGCTTCTGGATCGATCTCGGCACGTTTCTCGATCGTGCCTTTGTGGGTGATCACGAGGTTTCCGCTGGGGTCTTTCACCTCCACGAGCCGGTACCCGACGCCGGGCGGCTGGATGTTGTCGCCGCGGCGGAAGGCATCATCCATGCCCCGCTTCACCTTGGACCGCAACTGCGTGATGAACGCCTCGTTCATCGAACCAAGCACAGGAAGGAGCAGGGACGACTGCGGGTTGGCGCTGTCGAATCCGTCGCTGGCACCGACATCACGCACCCCGGTTTCGTTGGCGAGTTCCCCGAGCCGCAGCGACTCGATCGTGTTGCGGCTCATCCGGGAGAGGTCGTCGATCAGGAACCACGCCACCCCGGACTCTTCGCGTCGTTCGACGAGGGATTTGGCGAGCGTGTAGCCGGTACGGCAGGCGAGGGTGCCGCTGACGGCTGCGTCGGCGAGGACGTATTTCCAGGGCACGAACACGCCATCCCGCCGGGCACGGTTCAGGACATTGAGGAGCTGCTGGTCGAGCGACCGCGGGTTGGAGTTCTCGTCACTGAACCGTAGGTACGCGAGGCCGAGGTCCGTCCAAATGCGGGGCACGGCGCCGGGCTGGAAGATATTCGCGGCCTGCTGCCGGAACCGCCGTTCGAAGTCGTCGGCCATGGCCGCGATCGTGGCGGCATCGGCCGCCGGCACCGTGGAGGTGCCGGCAAGGTCCGGCCAAAGCCGGGCCTGGGTCTCGAGGTAGGTGCGGGCCAGGTCGAGTAAACCGGACCGCTCGGGCAGGCCGAAGTCGGTGCTGCGAATCCGGCCGCGGCGGCTCGAAGGAAGGTAAGGGGAGGGAGAATCTTCAAACGAAAACGAGCCGGCTCCGCCGGCGTTGGAAATGATGTCCATGGGTGGTGTGTCCCGCGGGGCGAACTGCTGGTTCGCCAACCGTGGGAGACACGGGCCGGGAGTCGGTCATGGTGCGGCCCTCTCGGGTCGCTGTGTGACCGTCCTCCCGGCGGCACCCTCGACCACCAGCCGCAGCACTTCCTGCCCCTCGAATTCGAGGTAATCAGGGAAGATCGCAGCGTGGCGATGTCGAAGGCGCCCCGGTTATACGTGGCCGGTCGGGAGTCGCCCCGACTTTATGGAGTCGCACAGTATCGAGTCTGCTTCCGGGCGGGCGTTGCCGCCGCCGCCGCTTGTCGATGCGCCGCGGCGGATGCTGGCCCGTGCGGTGCAGGTGGAGGGCGTCGTGTACGGCGTACGCCGACGTACGGAGCGCCCTTGCGATGAGGTCGATGCCCGACCCGGCCTGCGTCATCTTGACGATCTCGGGCAGCAAAACCTCGTATCGCATGGGCTGGCAAAGCGGAGCCTCGACCTCCCTATCCCGAAACCCTGCTCCCGGGCGCTTTGTCCAACGGTCACCATGTAGGAACTCCCAAATGGTGACGGTTGGATCATGGTCGGCAGGGACTGGCTGCGAGGGCACTGTAGGCGATCCGCCCCGCTTCCCGCGTATAAAGTGGAGTATCTTCGGAATAGCCCCTCATGATCACCGTTCAGATCACGATTTCTGACGCCCTCGCCAAGGAGGCCGCTGCGGAAGGCTTGCTCGAGCCGGGCGCGTTCGAAGCGATCCTTCGCCAGCGGCTAGCGGCAGTTCGTGTCGGGAAGATGCAAGCCGCCCGACAGAAGATGGTTCCAGCCGCTATGCCGTCAATGGCGGCCGAAGAGATCGAAGCTGAAATCAAGGCTTATCGTGCGGAGCGGCGCCGTACGGCTCGTGCCTGACGCCGAGTCCGGAAATCCAGGGCCAGAGGCTGCGTCAAAACGGCAGAAATACGACCTGATTGCGCCACTCGTCCTGTTTGCTTGCCGACCAAGCGAGCAAGATGTTCTCGATCGCGGCTCGGACCGGCGGCGTCTGCCGAACCAGAAACAACCCCGCGAACTGCTGTCCAGCGGCGATCGTTGCCGCAGCTGCGGATGTCATGGTATTGACATCGTGCGAAACGACGCAGAGCGACTCGCGGAAAGCGTAGGCCAGAACTTCGTGATCCGATGCCGCTTCAAGGCCGACGTCACGGACCCGAATAAACTCAATTCTCGGATTGAGCCGCTTGACTCCAGTGACGATGTGCTCGTTGAGGTCGTGGTCAGCGAGGAAGCGCAGCCGGCTCATGGCCGGCTAATCCCGGCCCGCACGGCTGCGGTTCGAAGCCGGGCGACGACTGGGCTGGCCGTTCGATTCACGGCCTCGCGTGCCCGGCTCCACACGGCGTCTTGCCTGTCAAGATAGGCATCCACCGTCTCTCGGTTGCCGAGATAGAAGGCGATCGCCCCGTACACTTCCTCGAGCGACAATGACGGGTACTGTTGCACGATCGTCTCGGCCGAACACCCTTCAACGAACGAGGCCAGCACCGAGTCGAGCATGACGCGAGTCTGCCCGACTCGCATCACGCCATGCTCGTCTGTAGAGACGTATTCCGCTGCAGTCGCCATATCAAAAGCCTCCGTATGAAACCCTCTGTAATCTACCACTCTTGTACAGGAGGCTCTACCGCGGCTGTGTCGCGACTTTCGTGCAGCCGCCATGCGGTCGTGGATGAGTGGAACGATGGCCTCGCTTGGGCCCGCCGACCGTGCTGGCGTTGCGTTTGTTGACGGCGGCGTCGGCCATGACGTATTGCCACGGCACAAAGACGCTATCCCGCCGAGCGCGGTTCAGGACGTTGATGAGCTGCTGGTCGAGCGACCGCGGGTTGGAGTTCTCATCGCTGAACCGCAGGTAGGC
>JBJTOU010000023.1:0-18549 GCA_046074725.1 Planctomycetia bacterium | reverse complement strand
AATCACCTTGTGGTCTTTGGAGAAGACGTAGGTCGAAAGAAACTCGGCCACGGGCCGATGGCTCGGGGCCGGCGGCGGGGCGATCGTCGGGGTGGCGGTGATGGTGCTCATGGCAAGCCTCCTCAGTTGACGGTGACCGTCTCGGGACCGGGCTGGGTCGCTTCCTGCTCGGCGTATTTCCGCTCGAGCCAAGCGTCGAACTCCGGCCGCGTCACGAACGTGACCCGGCCCTTCATCTTGTAGTGGCCCCATCCGCAGAGTTCGGCGCAGACGATGTCGAAGGCGCCGGTCTCACGCGCCTTGAACCAGACCGGGATCTTCATGCCCGGCACGGCATCCTGCTTGATGCGCACGTGCGGCAGGAAAAAACTGTGCAGCACGTCCATGCTCTTGAGCTGGATGAGGACGTCTTCGTCGATCGGCAGATGAAGGTCGTTGACCAGATGCAGGTCGTCGGGCGTGCCGATCAGTCCGTCGCGCCCCGGATAGCGGAGCCGCCACTCGAACTGCCGGGCGACGACCTCCACGGTGGGCTGCATCTGGGGCCGCCGCATCTTCACGTCGGCCCAGGCATTCATCTGATAGATCGCCAGGAAGAGGAGCGTGGCCGCGGGGATGATCGTCCAGACCACCTCCAGTGTGTGGCTGCCGTGGATGTAGACGGCTGGGCCGGCGTTCTTCGCGGCGTCGTACTTCCAGAGGAACCAGAAGAGCAGCACCTCCGTGGCGATGAAGACCACGCCGGTGAGGCCGAGGATGAAGTAGAAGAGCCCGTCGATCGCGGCACCGTGGGCCGAGACGTCCTTGGGCAGCCAGTGGTCGTAGACAGGCGCGATCGCGAACGTCGCCACACCGAGCACCGGCACCGCGAGGAACAACAGCGCCCAGAAGATTCCCGACAGTCTCTTTCCCACGGCAGCCTCCTCCGATCACTCACTCTTGGCTCTTCATCGACCGGCACCCTGCTCGCCGTCATAGTCGTAGGGCAACGAGCGGACGTAATTGACGATGTGCCAGATGTCCTCCGGCGACACGGTGCCCTTCGCGGCCGGCATCGGCGCGCCGTTGATGCCCGCATGGATCCGGTAGTAGAGGTCGAGCGGCCGGCGGCCGCCACGATAGATCCCCTGCCGCAGATTGCGCGGCGGGATCGTGCGGGGCCGCAGCGCGTCGCCGAGCAGCACCTGCTCCGCCTTCGCGGACCATCCGGCATCCTGATCGTTGGCCACCTCCTGGCTCCACTGCACGATCGCCTTGTTCCAGTCGTCGTAGTCGTTGGCCTGGCCGTCGCCGAGGCCGGTGACACCGTGGCACTTCACGCAGTTGGCCTTGTCGCCGTAGAAGAGCGCCTTGCCGCGATCGATCGAAGCGGCCAGTTCGATGCCGGAGGGCATATCCGGAACCGGAATCACGGCGTCGGCGGCCGACCGCCATCGATCGGCGATCGGGGCGAGCGTCTCATCGACGAGAAACTCGCGGGTCTCGGGAAGCTTGCCCTGGTCCTCGTCGTCGAGCTCGAAGAAGGCACGCATCAGCGCGATCTCCGCCTCGCCTCGCATGCTCAAATACCGCACGTATTCGGCCAGAGCGCCGATCTCCAGATCGCCCAGCAGGGCGAACGACGGCATCGAGGTGCCGGCGATGCCGTTGTGGAGGATCCGCACGAGGTCGGCCTGCGTCGGCTTGTCGGCCCGCTCGGTGCTCTTGAACTTGAAGACGCCCGGGCGGTAGTCGCGCGGATAGGGATTGAGGAAGGCCGCGGTGGGCCCGAGCCCGTCGCCGGTGACGCCGTGGCAATGGGCACAGTGTTCGCGGTAGAGGCCGTTCTTGCGGCCCGCGATGTCGCTCCGAACCGGGCCGGCCGCCAGCCTCAGCTTTGATTCGTCGAGGCCCGTCTCAGGCAGGCAGACCGGTTCGTCGGGTGTGCCGAACATCGCCAGAAGGATCGTCGCCACCTGCCGCCCCTGGTCGGGCGTGAGCCGCTGCTTGGTCGCCTCCACCATGTTCGGGCGGAAGGATGCCGCGGGCGTGCGGCCGCAGCCGGACACCGCCACCAGGCACAGGAGCGCGGCCACGAGGCTCCCCGTGCGGGAGCGCGGGCCAAGGGTCGAACGTGTCATGCCGGTCGTCATCATCGTGGTTTTCATGCGCGGATTCAGATTCCCAAGGCCGTGGCCGGGACGACGAGCGTCCCCAGATCCTTCACCTCGTCGGGCTGGAGCGTGACCTGGAATCGACCCTTCGGCGTCCACTTCAACTCCGGCTTGGCGATGCCAAGCGCGCCGTTGGGGCCGGACGAACGCTCATGCCAGACTTGAAACTCGATCGGTTCTCCGGCCGGAAGATCGGGGATCGTGAACCCGCCATCGACGCCGCTCACGGCGACGTAGCCATCCTTGCGAAACACTGCGTAGGCCTTCATCCAGGGATGGATGTTGCATTTGACCTAGACGTGCATGCCGGTCTCCGCGTCGGGCTTGGAGAGCGTGCCCTGCCCCGCCGGAATCAGCTGGTTGAAACTCGATCCGGCGATGTTGGTGTTGTGGCCGACAGGATCGCTGTTGCGGACGTCCACAGGCTGGCCGACGCGGGCCGCGAAGACGGGCGCCAGGAACTCGCAATTCTTCTGGTCGAAGATCAGCGGCGACTCGGCGGCGGCATTCTTGACGCGGCTCGTCTTGCGGGCGAAGACGACGACGTTGGCCAGCCCCTTCGTCGATGGATCGACCAGAAGCGACCGGTCGTAGAGCTTCATTCCGCCCTTCGAACAGACTTCCGTGTCCTTATCGATCACGAGGGCCTTGGGCGAAGGAGCCGCACCCTCGAACGTGAAAGCGCCCTTGAGCGTGCCCCAACCCGTGCCCGTCGCGGCGGCCGATTCCACGGCCCCGCCGGACGGTGAGGCCCGCAGCGACGCCCGAAGCGCCGAGGCGGCGCCCGCATCGCCTTGCGGCGCATCCAGACGCGACGGACCGCAGCCCGCGACCATGAGCGAACCCGCGACGACGAAACAAAGCGAACGGATCATCGGCCTCACTTGGAGAACAGGGACGGATCGACAACCATTTCACCGAGGTCGGCGCCGGCCGCCGTGACATTCACTTTCTTACGGCCCTTGGCCGTCTTCTCGGCCTTGCCGCCCACCGTCACCTCGGCAATGAAGCCGGCCTTCTCGTGCCACATCTGCAGCTCGACCTCCCCGGCCGGAACGCTCGCGATTTCGAAGCTGCCATCGGCCTTCGTCACCGCCGCGTAGGGATTGGGACGGACGACGACCCACGCCTTCATCCAGGGATGGATGTTGCAGGTCACCTGGGCAGGGAGCGCCTCTTCGGTCGTGAACGTGAGCGTCGAATCGCCGCCGGCAGGGATCAGGCTGTTGGACGGCGGATTCTTGAGTGTGGCGACGTTGCTGTTGTGACCGACGGTATCGGAGTTCTTCAGAACCAACGGCTGCCCGGTCTGAACGACGGCGACATGTGGCTCGAACCGGCAGTCCTTGTTGTCGAGCACGACCTTCTCCGACTTTGTCGCCCCGAGATCGGGATGCACCTTGATCCCCTTGTCGCGCACGAAGACGACGATGTTGGCCACGCCCTTGTCGGCACCGACCACCAACTCTTCGCTGACGAGTTTGTGCTTCCCGCACACGTCGATGTCCTTGTCGGCCTTCAGATCGGCGGCCGCAGGCGGGGCGCCGCCGAAGACGAACTTCCCCTTGATCGTGCCCCACTCCTCGGCACCCGCGGCCGACACGAGGCACCATGCGGCAACGACGGACAGAACGGCACGACGAAGGGGGGCGATCATGGCAGGTCTCCGTAGGCTGGGGGGAACGGGGCGGCCCATCGGCCGGCATGAATCAGTTTAGCGCGACGCCGGGATCACGGGAGTTTTTGGGCGGTTGGGCGGATACAGAAGGGGGATTGGCCGAGGGAACCGAGGCACGAGCCGGGACGGACTCGGCCTGCGGCTGCGGCGCCACGGCCGCCGGCTCACCCGGCCGAGACCGGGGCGCGGCGAGCGGTCCGAGATACCGCTCGAGCGACAGGCTCCGCTTGGCGAAGGCGTCGAAGTGCATGAGCAGATCCGTCAGCGCATCGACCTGCTGCTCGCTCGTGCCCTTGTAGAGATCCTGGCTGACCGGTGCATCGAACGGAATGTTGACCGGCATGCCCGTGTAGGGAAGGAAACGCTTCGGATTGGCGATCCAGTCGTGCACATAGCCAGGCCGCAGCCGCTCATGCACCCGCTCCAGTTGCGGCGCCAGCGCCTTGGGATTGCCCGGCGGTGCGTAGGAGCCGACGAGGTGGCACTTCACGCAGTAGTTGTTGTTGGTGACGATCTTCATCGCGCCGTCGAGATGCCCCGGGTAGGACCGCTCCTTCGTCACGAGCGAGCTCTCGTCGAGCCGCGAATCGTAGACGTAGGCCGAATCGACACCGTCCACCGCGGCGAAATACTCGACCAGCGCCGCCGCCTCCTGCGACTGGAAGTTGAACTTCGGCATCCGCAGCACCGCTGACGGGCGGATCGTCTGAGGGTTGAGCAGGAACCGATGGAGCCAGTTCGACTGGACCTTCTTCCCCTCACCCACCAAGGGAGGCGGCAGCCAGCCCCAGGCGTCGTCGGGCTTCACGTTGGGATTGACCTGCTTCTCGTCGGCGATCACGACCGGGAAGAGCAGCGTCGCAAGGTCGCCGCCGCGGGCCGGATAATGGCGCCCGGCCTGGATTGCTGCCTCGGGCACGATGATGTTTTGGCTGCCGACGAGCCGTGGTTCGCCATCGACGAGCAGATCGCGCCAGAGCATCACGGGCCGATGGAGCACGGCCTCCGGATCTCCTTCCTCGACCGGCACGCCATCCTCGTCCACGAATTGCGGCTTGCCCGTCTCGGGATCGAGCACCGGCATGCCGATGATCGAGGCCTGCCGCAGACCGCGGGAATCGGTCGCGAGCGACTTCTGGACGTCGTGCGGCGTGAAGTGGGACGCCAAGAACGGATAGTCGCGCACCTCCGCCGACTCGCCCATCGATCCGGGCGCGTAGCGGACGTCCCACCGATCCATCTCGAGGGCATGGCAGCCGCCGCAGTTGTATTGCTCTGCGACGACAAGCCCGTCGAGCCGGGCCTGCTCGCGCGGCGACGGCCGATGCACGAACTGCGGCGCCGGCGGCTCCGCGACGAGCCCCAGCACGAACGTCATCACCGCCTCACGCTGGCCGTCGTCGAACGGGAACTGCGGCATGCGATACCGCTCGTTGTAGGTCTTGTTCTCGACCTTTTTGTAGTCGTAGCTCCGCGGCTGCCGAAGCTTCTGCCAGAGGAAGCCCTCCCGCTCGTGGCCAAGCAGCTTCTGGAGGAAGTAGCCGGTGTCGGGATCGACCGACTCAGGATCGATGTGATGGGCGTCGTGTCCGGGCGCCGCGTAGGCGAGATCGCCGGAGCCGATCTCGGGGGTATTCTCTTCGCCGTGCTCGCCATGACCGGCATGACCGGCATGACCACCATGCCCGTGGCCAGCCAACTGATGCGTCACGAAGTGCGATGCCTGTTCGAACGCGATGCGAGAGGGATCCTTCCGACCCCAGTCGGCCAAGGCCGCGCCCGCGGGCTTGCCATCCTCGAAGCCGGGAATGTCGTGACAGGAGTAGCAGGCGAGCTTGGCAATCGTCTTCTTGCCGACATAGCCGAGCAGCACGGCATCACGACGCGGACCATCAAGCCCGACGAGCAGCTGTTCGTCACCCTGGATCCCCGCCTGGTCGGCGGCAAGGCCCGACGCCAGCACCTGCTGAGCACGGCTCGCGGTGAACCGTTCCTTCAGATACATCATCGCAAGCTCGTCGAGCGCCGCCCGTTCGTCGGCCGACAGCGACCCGGCCGATGCCATCGCGAACGACGCCTCGCCGGAGAGCGTCTCCACGCCCCACTCGGCGGCCGGCTTCCAGTCGGCACCCGACGCCATCAGGTATTCGACCGCGTCGGCCGCCGGATCACTGACCGTTCCATCGGCCAGCGGCACAGGCTCGAGCAGCACGTTCGGCATGATCGTCTTCGGGTGATAGCGGGCCGGCTCGCGCAGCCAGCTGTAGAGCCACGCGCGACCGTTGGGATTGCCGGCCAGCTTGCCGCCCATCCGTGAGAGGTCGGGGCCGTGCGTGCTCGCCGCCTCGGGGAATTCGTCGTGCTTGTGGCAGGCGAGGCAGCCGCGGAGTTGGAACACCTTCTTGCCCCGGGCGGCATCGGGCTTCGCCGTGATGCCCGCATGGAGCGGGACGTATTCGAAGGGGGCGCTCGACGCGGAAAGGTAGTGGATCATCGAGCGGATTTCGACCGGCTCGTACTTCCGAGACTCCGCCAGCCCCTTTCCTTCGAGGTGCTCCCAGAGACCAAAGAATCGCGGCATCTTCGTCGAGGGGCGGAACTCCTGCGGATTGCGGAGCCACGCGAACGTCCAGTCGAAGTTGAGCTTGCTGGCGGCATGCCGCAGCGACGGCCCCACCTTCGGCAGCGTGCCGGGGGTTTCAGGATCCCTGAGCACCGCCGCGAGGGCGTGCGACCGCGGCGACAGGCTGGCCTCGGCGCCGGCCGCCGCATCCCGCTCGATCGCCGCGCGCAGCCGGGCCCTTGCATCGTTGCCATCGGGGCTCGACTTCACGTCCCGCGCCCAGCGGACGACCGTGTCGCCCATCGCCGCGAGACCGGGATCGGTGAGCAACGCCTCCGCCACCTCGTGATAGGACGGCTCCACCCGCATGTCGGGGCCGATCCGCTTGTCGGGCCCGGCCCACCCGTTGATCTCATGGCAGCCGTAGCAGCCGTATTGACGGATGAGGTGGTAGCCCGCCACGAGCTTGTCGGCCGGGGGCTCGGGGAACCGCGGACTTGGCTCGAGATCGACCACCTGGTGGTGGCACTTCAAGCAGCTCGACTGCTCGAATCGCTGCGGAAGCATCGGCAGGATCCAGTGATGGTTGTTGAACCATCCATGCTCGTCGTGCCATTGATGGGCCTGCTTCGGCGAATTCGGCGTGTGCGACGACCACTTGAAACTCGTCGAGCTCCCCTGCCCCTGGTGGCAGATCGTGCAGCCGAACGTCTTCATCGGATGGGGGCTGGAATCGCTGACGAACAGATCGAGCCGCGGGTGCGACGAATAGGGCTGCGGCACGCCGCGCCGGACGACGAGCGACAGGGGACGGCCCCACGACGGCATTTCGACCAGCGCCGTCGCCGCGATGCTGCGGGCCGCGACGCGGCCACCGGCGATCTGTTCGATCACGTCGCCCGGACGCAGGCCCGCCTTCGCGGCGACCGATTCAGGCAGCACGACGCTCACCGTCGGATCATCGAACTCGAAGAGACCACGGGGCGCGAGCTGAAAGCCGTAGAGCGATTCGAGCTGGACATTGGCATCCCCCTCGACCACCGCCGAAACCGCCGGATCTGCGGGCGTGGAGAGCGAGAGCGTGAGAAGGTCCATCTGTGGATAGGCTCCCTCCGACGGCGCCCCGGGCATCGACTTGTCCATCCCGCGGTGGCAGGTCACGCAGCGATCGAACCGAGCGACGTCGCGAAAGTTGTTGTTGAGCGTGAGCTGCGGCAGCCAGATCTGATCGACGCGGAGCGGGCCGTTGAAGGCATCGAGCACGGGAAGCTCGAGCACGCTCTTACCGACGTTTGGAGCCTTGTCAGCGAGCGTCTTCTTCAGGAGCGTGATCTTTTGGCGGTGATCGGACACAGCCTTCGCGGCCGTATCCTCGGCGGCGGAAAGCTGACGCACGAGCGATTCAAGGCTTTTGCGGTGGGTGTTGGCCGACTGGAATTCGAGCGTGGCCGCTTCGACCTCGGCCCGCTTGGCATCGGCGAGCGCCAAGAGCGACGCCTGCTTCTGCTCGGGGAGGCCGTCGGCGATGGCCAGCTCATAATCGGCCCGATTCTTGTCGAGCTCGGCCTTCCGCAGCTTCAGGGCCCCGGCGAGGTTGTCCTCGCGGAACTTCGCCCGGGCGACCGTGTCACGGCACCGCTGGAGCAGGTCGCCCCGCAGCGCGAGCCGCTCGTCGGGGTCGGACTGCGACCGGAGGCGATCGATATCCAACTGCACGAGGTCGGCCGCCTGGGCGTCGGCCGAGACCGATCGCATCTGCTTGGTGAACGATTCGGCGATGGCAGAGTCGAGATCGGACCGGCGTGCGTCGGCCAACGCGGCATCGAGCTGCCTCGCCGTCTCCTCGTAGGCACGCGATTCCTGCTCGTCGATGCGGGCGGCCGCCGACCAGGTCTCGAGAGCCCGGAACTCACGCTGGTATTTCTTCCAGGGGCGATTGTGATCGACGGCCAGCAGAAGCACCGTCGCCACCAGCAGCACCAGGGCCGCCACGGCAAACACGACGTGCAGTGTCTTGAGATTCCGCCAGGTCTGTTCGGTTGCGGGCATCGTTCAGAAGTTGAGGGAGAATTCGGGGATGCTCACGAGATACTTCAGGTTGAGCGTCCACCGCAGGATCATCTTCAACGGCAGCGACAGCATGAGGAGCATCAGGTTCGCCATGATCATGTAGCGGATGAGCCCCATCTTCGCGAAGAATCCGCGGAAGACCGTGACGGCCAGCAGCGGGGGCAGCAGCAGGAGATAGCCTCCAAGCAGCACCAACCCAGGCGACTCACGCAGCAGGATGTAACCGATCTGCACCAGCGTGCCGGCACCCTGCGGCGCCCTCGGCAACGGACGGTCGAGCAGGTTCACCCAGAACATCTGCGGCAGATCGACGTTGTTGAGCACCTCGACCTTGTAGGGCGTCCAATACTCGAACGGCCCGAAGAAGTTCCAGTTGGGACCGCGGAGGAAGGTGCCGAGGATGATCAGCGTGATCCAGAGTTCGAAAAAACCGAACTGATAGACGAGGTAGCTGAACTTCCGCTCTTCGATCGAGTAGTAGCCGTTGCCCTTCTTGTTGAAATCGAGATAGGGCATGGCCATCAAGCCGAAGACGACGAGGCTCGGAAGCACCACGCCGGCATACCACGGGTCGAAGTAGACGAGCATCTCCTGGAGACCGAGGAAGTACCACGGGGCCTTCGATGGGTTGGGCGTCTTCACGCTCGAAGCCGGCTCCTCCAGCGGGGCCGGCAGGAAGATCGCCCAGAAGAGCAGAAAGGCCGCCACGCCCACCATGCAGATCAGCTCGGTGTAGACGAGGTCGGGCCACACGAGCACCTTCTCGTCGTTCACCTTCTCCATCGGGGGAAGGCCCTGCGCGATCCGTGCGTCGTTCACGACCGCCTGCTTCGTCGCCACCCAGGTGAAGAAGGCGAGCAGAAAGACGAGCCCCACGATCGGGACGTTGTCGGGCTTCATCACGATGGCGGCGAAATTCTCGTCGGCCATCGACAGCCCCATCACGAGCAGCATCGTGTTGAGGATCGTCCAGGCCACCATCGGCCGCACGAAGAACGCCCGGAAGACGAACAGCACGACGAGCATGACGGTCGTGCCGAGCGTGTAGAGCACCGGACCGGAGAGCCTGTTGACAAGGCCCCTGACGGACGCCGGCAGGGCCGGCACGAGCGACTCGGAACCCGAAAGGGCGAGACTCGCCAGGACCATCAATACGCCGGCGAACGTGGCCCAGACCACGGCCCACCCCGCCTGCTTCTTCTGTCTCCAGAGAATCAGCGCCGCGACGCCGTTCATGACGGCCATGAAGGCGTAGTAGCCGCCAAGAAAGCCGGAGACGTCCCTGAGAAAAAAGCCGCTCGAATGCATGGGTTCGATTTACAGCGGGCCGCTGATGCCGCCGTCCTTTCGCACGCGCCAGAAATGGATCGCCAGCAACAGGGCGACGGCCAGGGGAATCGCAATGCAGTGGAGCACATAGAAGCGGTTGAGCGTCTCTTCGCCGACGAACCGCGCCCCGAGCAGGCCGAAGCGGGCATCTGAGCCGTCGGTGATCATGTCGATGCCGCCGATCGTGAGCAGCTGCTGGCCCGGCCCCTCGTAGCCGAGGATCGGCGTGGCCCGGGCCATGTTGGATCCGACCGTGATCGCCCAGATCGCCAGCTGATCCCAGGGAAGCAGGTAGCCGGTGAACGACAGCAGAAGCGTGAGCAGCAGCAGAATCACGCCCACCACCCAATTGAACTCTCGCGGCGGCTTGTAACTGCCTGTGAGGAAGACGCGATACATGTGGAGCCAGGTCGTGATCACCATCGCATGGGCCCCCCATCGATGGAGCTCGCGCAGGATGCCGAGGCTCGTCACGTCGCGGAGCGCGAGGATGTCGTTGTAGGCCCATTCGAGCGTCGGGCGGTAGTAGAACATCAGCAGCACACCGGTGACCGTCTCGACGAGAAACAGGAAGAAGGTCACCCCGCCCATGCACCAGGTGAACGAGAGGGCGATGCCCTGCTTCTTGATCGACACCGGGTGCAGGTGGAGAAAGAAGTTGGTGAGCATCACCACGATTCGATTCCGCCTGTCGAGCGGCATCGGGTGGCGGAAGATGCTCTTCCAGATCTGTGAGTTGCGGATGGTTTCGCCGATGGCCATGAAAGTGCTGTCGCGGAACTCGGAAAATCAGACGGTGACGAACGAATCGGGATCGGCCCACTGGCCGAGCTCTTCCTGGAACGCTCGGCTCTTATCGACCTCCAACTGGCCGTCGTCCGCGATGCGGATCGCATATCGCTCGAGCGGACGGGGCGCCGGGCCTTCGAAGTTGATGCCGTCTTTGTAGAAGCCGCTGCCGTGGCACGGGCACTTGAACTTCTGCTCGGCCTCGAGCCAGTTTGGCGTGCAGCCGAGATGCGTGCAGACGGTCTTGAGGGCGTAGATCTGCTGCTGCCCCTGGAATTCGCTGTTCACCACCCAGACGCCGTACTGGGCCACGAACTTTGTCTCCACCTTGCCGGACGGAAACCCTTCTTTGGAGCCGACCTTGAAACGGCTCGGCGGCTCGGCCAGCACGTTGGGGAACATGAACCGAGCGAGCCCGAGCGTGAAGAGGCCGCCCGTTACCGACAGCGCGGTGAAACCAACCGCCATGAACGACCCGACGGCGTACGACAGGAACGACCGACGCTCTTCGACCTCGGCGGAAGGCTTGGCCGCGGGCTTGGGCCGCGTCGGCATCGGGGGCACGACTCGCGCCGGCGCCGCAGCCACCTTCGCAGGAGCCGCACCGGGTTCCTTCGGCTTCACGGGCCGCGGCGGCGCATCGGCCTTGCGAACAGGGCCCGGCTTCGCACCCGCGCGGGCTGCGGCGAGGATGCTCGCGGTGTCCCGCTGAACGCCCGCCTTGCCACCGGCCGCAGCCGCCGCCTTGACGGCGGGCTTCGCAGGAGGCTTGGGGGCCACGGGCTTTTCGGCGGCAGCAGGCTCCGCGGCGGCCGCCGCAGGAGCGGCAACGGGCTTGGGAGCGGGAGCAGCATCCCCCTTTTGGGCGCGCGCAGCCGCCAAAACATCCGCGACCGACATCTTTTTTCGCTCAGCCATCGCCTCGTCCCAACGGCCCGTCGGGAGCCCTGCAAAAGCCTTTTTTCCGCGAATTCCAGGGTTCGTGATTTTTTTCACGAACTTCTTTCTAACTGTATCGACACCGCCGGTGGTGTCAACGTCGGCGTGGCGACGGCAGCCGAAATATCCCCCCTGTCGAACTTTCCGCCAGACTCGAAAGTCGCGAGGGCGAGTCGGCTTTCGCTGCGGCTTGAATCGGGCCGCTCTCCCGCGACACAATCCGCCGCGACCTTTCCGAACTATCTTCTTCCGATCCGCACACCAGGAACCGCCCACGTGCCCACATCCCGCCGAGTACTCGTTGTGGGGGGTGGAGGCCGCGAGCACGCCCTCGTCTGGAAGCTCGTTCAGGACGGCGCGGAGGTGATCGTCGCCCCGGGCAACGCCGGCACGGCAGCGATCGCCGAAAACGTCGCGATCCCGGCTGACGACATTCCCGCCCTCGTGACGCTGGCCCGGGATCGCAGCATCGATCTCACCGTCGTCGGCCCCGAGGCGCCGCTTGTGGCGGGCATCGTCGATGCCTTCACCGCCGCTGGGCTCCGCATCTTCGGCCCCACGGCCAAGGCGGCACAGATCGAGGGCAGCAAGATCTTCTGCAAGCAGATCCTTCATCGCGGCGACGTGCCGACGGGGATGTTTCAGGAATTCCGCTCCATCGCGCGGGCGAGGGAGTTTCTCGAGGCCCGCGAGGACATGCCCGTCGTCATCAAGGCAGACGGGTTGGCCGCCGGCAAGGGAGTGTTCGTCTGCGAGTCGCGCGACGAGGCGGTCGCGGCGATCACGACGCTCGGCAGCGACCCGCAGTTTGCCAAGGCGGCCTCGGGCATCCTCGTGGAGGAACGGCTCCACGGCATGGAAGTGAGCGTGATGGCGATCACCGATGGCCGTACGATCGTGACGCTGCCGCCGCTGCAGGACCACAAGGCGGCCCACGACGGCGACACCGGCCCCAACACAGGGGGCATGGGGGCTTACTGCCCCACCCCGTTCGTCGGGCCTGATCTGATCGCAGAGATCGAGGAGCGGATCCTCGTGCCGACGGTCCACGCGATGCGACGGTCGCAGGTGCCTTTCCAGGGCGTGCTCTATGCGGGGCTCATGCTGACGGCCCAGGGCCCGAAGGTGCTCGAATACAACGCCCGATTCGGCGACCCGGAGTGCGAGGCCCTGATGATGCGGCTCGACTCGAGCCTGCTGGAACTGCTCGACGCCGCGGTCGATCGTCGGCTCGACGCCATCGAGCCACCCAGGTGGCGGCCGGGGGCGAGCGTCACGGTGATCATGGCCGCCGAAAGCTATCCCGGCCCGGTCGAGAAGGGCCGGCTCATCCGCGGCCTCGATGCGGCGGCCACCCTCGAAGACGTGGTCGTGTTCCATGCCGCCACGCGGCGGACGGCCGAGGGGATCGTCACCGACGGCGGTCGCGTGCTGGCCATCACGGGCGTGGGGCCATCGTTGGCGACGGCGAAGCTCCGGGCCTATTCGGCCGTCAGGGAGATCCGCTGGCAGGGAGCCTGGTGCCGCAAGGACATCTCCGACAAGGCGTTCGACCACGAGCGTCGAGGCGTGGCGGCCGTTGCCCAGGCCGATGGTGGCACCGCGGAGTCGGGCGGATGAAACTCCGGGTCGGCATCGTCGGGCTCGGCAGCCAGTGGGAGTCGCGGTATCTCCCGGCGCTGCGGGCGCTCGCAGATCGGTTCGAAGTGCGGGGCATCTGCGAGCAAGTGGCCCATCTCGCAGAACGGGCCGCGTCGGCCTTCAATGCCGTTCCCGTAGACGGCTTCCGGGCCCTGACGGCCCGCGACGACATCGATGCGATCCTCTACCTTGCGGACCAGTGGTATGGCGCCACGCCGATTCTCGCCGCCTGCGACCATGGCAAGGCTGTCTATTCCGCGATCTCGCTTCCGTTCGATACCGAAGAAGGGCGGCTGCTGCGGACCCGGGTGGAGGAATCGGGCATCGCGTTCATGGCCGAACTGCCTCGAAGGCACGCCCCGGCCACCGTCCGGCTCAAGGAACTGATCGCCACCAGTCTCGGCCCACCACGGCTGCTCTTCTGCCACCGACGCGTCCCTTTCCCGGCAGGCACGGCCGCCGCGCCGCCGCGGGACCAGGCGAGCGAAGCCCGTGACCTCATGGAACTGGTCGATTGGTGCCGCTACGTCGCCGGCTGCGAGCCGACGAGCGTTGTCGCGGTGCGGCACGCCGAGGCACCTGGCGCCGCCACACTCGACTACCAGATGATGAGTCTTGATTTCACCGCCGACGCCGCTCCCGGCGAAGGCACGCTCGCCCAGATCAGTTGCGGCTACTACATGCCTCGCGAATGGGAGGAGGCCGTCGGCTTCCGTCCGCCACCGGCACTGCAGGTCGTCTGCCGGCACGGAATCGCGTTCATCGACATGCCGTCGAACCTCGTCTGGTTCGACACCGCCGGCCGCCACCAGGAATCGCTCGACAGCGAGCGGCCGATCGGCGAATGCATGCTGCTGCAATTCCACCGCAAGGTGACGAGCCTCGTCCGCCCCATGAGCGGCCTCGACGACGCCCTCACGGCGATGCACGTCGTCCACGCCGCCACGACGAGCCAAACCGAAGGCCGCCGAGTTCGGCTCTGACCGTTGCCGCTCGGTCGGGGCCGCCCGTGCCATTCGCCGGACGCTCACTACGGGCATCGTGCCCTTCGTTCGCTCGATGCCAGCGGCGCTTTCGGCATCCTGCCTGCGCTTGCTGTCAACGCCGGCTCCATGGCACGGGCAGCCTCTCCCCATCTTCAAAGGCAAACGAGGCGACCACATGACGCATCGTGGTTGCGATGAAATCGCCCGATGCCGAGGAGCCGGGGACGGGTGAGGTCGTGCCACGGAGCCGGCCTTGATGGCAAGCGCAGCCAGGATGGCGAAGCGCGGCCAGCTCGGAGAGAGCGAAGGCCCGGAGGGCCGTAGCGAACGTCCGGCGAGTGGTACGACCTCACCCGTCCCAGGCGACCAATCCTCGCTCCTTCAGCACATCACAGCGCGTCCACGACAAGGTCGCCGACCTCGCGCGTGCCGTACCCCATTTTGCCGGCGGCCTGGCTCTGCATCTTCGTGCCCGTGACGTGGGCCACGGCCTGATCGATCCGCTTGCCGGCCTTCGGATAACCACTGTGCTCCAGGAGCATCGCCATCGCGTTGATGGCCGCGATCGGATTGATGACGTTCTTGCCGGTGTACTTCGGGGCGCTTCCTCCCATCGGCTCGAACATGCTCACACCCCCCTTGTCGGGATTGAGGTTGGCGCCCGCCGCCACCCCCATGCCTCCCTGAAGGATGCCGCCCAAGTCGGTGATGATGTCGCCGAACATGTTCGTGGTGACGATCACGTCGTAAGCGTCGGGATTCTTCACCATCCACATGCAGCAGGCATCAACATGGTTGTAGTCGGTCTTCACGTCGGGATAGTCCTTCGCCACCTCCTGGAAGGTTCGCCACCAGAGGTCATGGCCAAAGGTGAGGACATTGGTCTTGGCGACGAGCGTGAGCGTCTTCTTCGGGCTGTTCCGTGCGCGGGTGTATTCAAACGCCCAGCGGATGCACCGCTCGCAGCCCTTCCGCGTGTAGACGGCCTGCTGCACGGCCACCTCGTCGGGCGTGCCCTTCTTCAGATAGCCGCCGACGCCGCAGTAGAGGTCTTCGGTGTTCTCGCGGACCACGACGAAGTCGATGTCCTTCGGGCCGCGGCCGGCAAGTGGCGTCTCGACGCCCGGCAGCAGTTTCACCGGCCGGAGGTTGATGTATTGGTCGAGTTTGAACCGCAGATCGAGGAGCAGGCCCTTCTCGAGAACGCCGGGGGCGACGTCGGGGTGGCCGATGGCGCCGAGGAAGATGGCATCCTTGGTGCGGAGCAGGTCGAGGCCGCCCTCGGGGATGATCTCGCCGGTCTTGAGGTATCGGTTTCCACCCCAGTCGAGCGGCTCGACGTCGTAGGAGATGTTCTCCAGTTTCGCCACGGCGGCGAGGACCTTCATCGCCTCGGCGGTGACTTCGGGTCCGGTGCCGTCCCCGGCAACGGTGGCGATCTTCAGCGTCTTTCCAGCCATCGGTGCAGTGCTCCTTGCGAGATGAGCCGTGCAGTCTAGCGGCGAAAAAATGACGTGCCAGACCGGTACTGGATCACATGCGAATCCATCGCCCGGAACGCCCGGCGGGTGAAAGCCTCCGTCGCTCTGGTCTTTTCGCAAGGGCTGGAGGCCCGGGTTTCTTGGCCGCAGCGACCCGTGGTCGCGAAGGCCCCAAGCAGGCCGAGGCCAGGATGGCGAGGCCTGCGTAAAACTAGTTCTGACTAAACCCGACCGCCTTGCCGGTCTTCATGCCGAGCGGGTTGCGGAGGAACCGCTGTCGGCAGGTATCACACAGATCGAATCGCATCGCGACGGTGGCGTCGTCGAGCAAACCAGCGCAGTCGTGGTCGTCGAGCCGCTCGAGCATCTCCTGCATCTCTTCGAGATGATTCGCGTCGTCGGTCCGCTCGTTGCCGCAGCATCCGCTTTGCGTGCAATCCTCGACGGCCTGGAAGACCTCGATCTTGACCACGTGCCTCACATCCATCTGCGTGTCGATCGGTCGTTTGCACACATCGCATGAATAGTGAAGCATCGTCTTCTCCACGAAGGCTGCGCCGCCGGGAACGGCATGGGATTGATGATTCGTGAGACCGCGAGGCACGCACGACCCGTGCCCGTGAGTCTGCCTGCAACGTGCGCGAAAGGCAAGGAGTCGGCATGAGCCGGTCCGAGACAACCACCGTCCCAGAAGACTGCGCGGATTTGGCAGGCTTCGCTGACAGGGGGTACACTCTTCACCGCGGGAGGTGCCCGCAGGAAATTCCCGAGGTATGGCGATGTCTGGCATGGCGATTGCCCCCGCCTCCCTGCCCGGAGGCTACGGCGGCGCACTGGGCCTGAGCGTCTTGGTGCTGAATCGGTCGTTCGTGGCCGTCCACATCACGAATGTGCGGCGGGCCATCACGCTTCTCTACCGACATCTGGCCGAGGTCGTGCACATCGAGGAGGGTCAGTTCGCCGCCTACTCGATCGAGTCGTGGCGGGAACTTTCGGCCTTGCAGTCGGAATTTCGCTCGCCCGATCAGGACTGGATCCGGGGCGTGGGATACGATCTGCAGGCTCCTCGCGTCATTCGGCTGGTGGCCTGCGACCGCACACCGCGGCATGGACTGCGGTTCAATCGGCGGAATGTCTTCGCCCGCGACAGCAACCGCTGCCAATATTGCGGCCTGCATTTCCCGACGAGCGAACTGTCGCTCGATCACGTTGTGCCTCGCAGCCGTGGCGGCACCACGACTTGGGAAAACATCGTCTGCGCATGCGTGTCATGCAACGTGCGTAAGGGGGGCCGCACACCGCACGAGGCGAGCATGAACCTCATCCGTCAGCCCGTGAAGCCGAAGCGGAGCCCGCTCCTGGCGATCAAGCTCGGCAATCCGAAATACGCCAGCTGGAAGAACTTCGTGGACAACGCCTACTGGACCGTCGATCTGCGGTAGCGATCGCGTCAGCCGCAGAGCGGATCTTTCTTCTCGGTGATGACCGGAAGCTGCGGGGCCATCTCGGCGTTGAGCTCCTTGAAGTCCTTCCACTCTGCCGGAAGGTTGTCTTCGTGGAAGATCGCCTCGACCGGGCACTCGGGGACGCAGGCCTCGCAGTCGATGCACTCATCGGGGTGGATGTAGACCATTTTGTCGCCCTCATAGAAGCATTCCACGGGGCAGACCACCACGCAGTCGGTGTACTTGCACGCAAAACAGGGTTCGGCGACGACGTGGGTCATGGTCGAGTGCTCTCCTTGTCGGAAAAATCCTGAAAAAACCTGCTCAAAAAACCTCGGGCTCTGAGCGCCTGCGAGTCGCCGAACGGCCTCGAGCCGTGGAAACCCGCCGACGCGCGGAATCGTAGGGGCCCGTTTCGGCCCTGTCAACGATTTTTGGATCGGCATCTCGCGGCCCGTTTCGTGAGCCGGGGTGTGGCTCGGCCGGAATCGCATTGCCCCCCGTCGGCAGGCCTCCCTATCATGCGAGTGGCGGGGCGACGCGCGGCTGACCCCACGGAGCGGGGAGTGATCGAATGCCGAACGCCGTCGGTTCCGTGGCGACATCCAGCAGGTGCCCCCGTGGCGACCGAGACGCCCACCCACACCGAACCGGTGCATGTTCTCTTCTCGGCACAGGACCGGGAATTGTTGAGACGCTGTCTCGCGAGCGCCCCCGACGCCTGGGATCGGTTCATCGACCGCTACGCCGGCCTCATCGTATTCGTCGTCGAACGGACGGCCGGCCATCGGGGAATCCGGCTCTCCGCATCGGATCGCGACGACCTCGTCGCTGACGTGCTCGTTGAAATCGTTCGCAACGACGCGGCGGTGCTCCGGTCATACGCGGGCCGCGCGAGCTTTCCGTCCTACCTCACGGTCGTGGCCCGCCGCATCGCGGTCCGGTCGCTCGTTCGATCGGCGCGAGCCCGTCAGACGGTCGCTGTGGATGGATCGCACCAGCCTGCCGCCGGCCAGGGCCACGCGGCAGAGATTGCCGACCGCGAGGAAATCGAGACGCTGCTCGGCCGGCTCGATCCGGCGTCTGCCCAACTCGTGCGGCTGCACCATCTCGAAGGACGCTCATACGGCGAGATCAGCCGCATCACGGGCATGCCGCTGGGATCGGTCGGACCGGCGCTGTCGCAGGCCCGAGCGAAAATGCGCGGCGACTCCCCCGACTAGCCCTTAGCCAAGCGAGTTTGGACTTGCGCATTGTGCGCTGAGCTCATAAAAAACTCGGAATCCCTCGACGAATCGCGTCACTACGGTTGGAGCCAGGTCACGCGGCGCGTCTCTGACGAAGGAGTTTCGAGTGAACGCCACGGTACGAAAGCAGCTGCGAACACGCGAGCAGAGAATCGCCCGGAGACTGGAGCGGATCGATCACCGGGCGTCGGCGCGGTGCACTCCTGGCGCAACGGCTGGAGCTTGATC
>JBJTOU010000022.1:0-3055 GCA_046074725.1 Planctomycetia bacterium | reverse complement strand
CGCGACCACAGGTCGCTGCAGCCTAGAGGCCCGCCATCCGGGCGGGCTCGTCTAGATTCACGCCCGCGGTGCCATCCATAGCCACCGCGGGCTCGAGGCCTGCGCGACCACAGGTCGCTGCAGCCTAGAGGCCCGCCATCCGGGCGGGCTCGCTTCACGCCCGCGGTGCCATCCATGGCCACCGCGGGCTCGAGGCCTGCGCGACCACGGGTCGCTGCGTTCGACAGGCCCGGCGGGCACGCCTGTCATCCTCACACTCGCAAGTCCGATTCGCCGGCGCGGTGTGGGCATGCCTTCAGGGCCTCGGCCACGGGGCCCGCGATGAACTCATCGACCTGAGCCGCGGCACGTCCCGCGAGGCCGTGCACCTCCATGGCCGCCGCCAAGTCGATGCCTGCGAAAAGCGGGTCATCGGCGAGCCGCTCTGCGAGGTCGTTGTCATACCCTTCCCGGATCCGTGCCGTGGCCGCATGACTGTGGCTACGAATCGCCTCGTGAAGTTCCTGCCGGTCGCCCCCTGCCTTCGTGCCCTCCATCAGAATCCGCTCGCTGGCGAGGAAGGGGAGATACTGCTCGAGGGTGCGACGGATCGCCCCGGGCACCACGACCAGCCCGCCCGCGATGTTGGCGTAAAGCACCAGTTGCGCGTCGGTTGCAAGGAATGCCTGCGGCAGCACGAGCCGACGAGGGGCCGAGTCGTCGAGCGTTCGCTCGAACCATTGCGTGGCGGCGGTCTGCTCCGTCGTCGTCAGGAAGCCCATCACGAACCGAGCCAGGCCGCACATCCGCTCCGCACGCATCGGGTTTCGCTTGTAGGGCATCGCCGAGGAGCCAACCTGCTCGGTCTCGAAGGGTTCCTCCATCTCGCCCCAGGCAGCCGCAAGCCGGAGGTCATTGCCGGCCTTGTGCGTGGACTCGGAGATGCCGGCCAGCACCGCCACCACCTGCGAATCGACCTTGCGGGTGTAGGTCTGCCCCGTCACGGCATACGAAGCATCGAAGCCGAGCTTCCGGGAGACGATCTCGTCGAGCCGGCGCACCTTGGCATGATCCCCATCGAAGAGTTCGAGAAAGCTGGCCTGCGTGCCGGTCGTCCCCTTCACGCCGCGGGCCTTCAGCGTGGCGCGGCGATGAAGCACCTCATGGAGATCGAGCACCAGGTCGTGGATCCAGAGGCAGATCCGTTTGCCGATCGTCGTCGGCTGGGCCGGCTGCAGGTGGGTGCGGCCGAGACAGACAAGGTCACGGGTCTCGAGGGCCCGGGCCGCCAGCCGGTCGATCACGGCTGCAAGCCGGGCGGCCACCAGATCAAGCGACTCTTTCATCAGGATCAAATCGGTGTTGTCGGTGACATAGGCACTCGTGGCGCCCAAATGCAGGATCGGCTTGGCCTGCGGGCAGGCATCGCCGTAGGCGTGCAGATGCGCAAAGACGTCGTGCCGCATCCGCTTCTCGTAGGCGGCAGCCTTCGCAAAATCGATCGGCTCGAGGGCTGCACGCATCGCGGCCAGTTGCGCCGGCGTGATCGGCAGGCCGAGTTCGGCCTCGGCCTCGGCCAAGGCCAGCCATGCCTGCCGCCAGAGTCGATACCGGTGGTTGTCGCTCCAAAGCCTCGTCATTTCCGAGGATGCGTAGCGGGAGGCGAGAGGATTGTCCCACAGGTCGCGTGGATCGATCGACTGGTCGGTATTCACGAACGGCCTCCTGGCTTCTTCGCCGCCGACTTCACGGGGGCGGCGGAGCCGCTCATCTTGCAGAAGAATCGCTCCAAGGCCAGCCTCGCTCTCAGACCGCGGCTGGTCTCGCCCTTGAGGCTGCCGTCGAGTTCGAGCAGCCACACAGGCAGCCGCCGGGCCCGCTGCGGCCCCAGGTGCACGAGCGATTCCTTCGCCTGGATCATCGCCTTCGGCCAGGCTGCCACGCCCGCCTCGCGGAGTGCCGCATCCACGTTTGGCGGACGTCCTTCCGCCGGTGGCAATGCCAGGAGCCGCGCCGCCGTCGAAAGCCGCCGCAGCACGCTCCCCATCTGGGCGCCGATGCCGATCGGATTTTCACCCCCCTCGATCAGGTCCGCGAGGTTCGAGATCGCCTGAGCCGTACGGCCGTCCGCCGCCGCCTCGATCATGCCCCAGGCCGTCCGTTCTTGGGGAGAGCCCGCGATGTCGTCGATCGCCTCCGGCGGAATCGTCTTTTTCTTCGCGGTCGGATCGGTGGCTGCCGCCAGCCGCTGGAGTGCCTGATCGACCTGCCCGAGGCTTCCGCCGAGTCGTTCGAGCAACCGCTGCGCGGTCGCGGCCGCAAGGTCGGCGGCATATCGGATCTTCGCCCATTTCCGCACCCATCCCACCAGGTCATATCTCTGCGGAGTCGAGACGTCGATCACGAGTCCGTCCTTGGCCGCCGCCTTCGCCAGCCTGGTATTCGACGGAAAACTGCGGACATCGAGGATCACGACCCCACGCGATCCGCGCCGGCTCTGTGCGAGCGATTCAAGCCGCTCGCGCGCGGCCGTCACGAAGGCATCGGCATTCCGCACCACCGCCGCCCGCGTGGCCCCGGCGAAGAGCGGCACCGTCGCCGCCTCGTCGAAGACATCCCGCGGATCGAGTTCGTCGGCCCCTGAGAACTCCCGCCATGCCCACGCTCGATCGGCCTCGTCGGGGCAGAGCACATCGCGGAGCATCGCGAGCATGGAGAGCGAGAGAAACGGCTCGTCGCCCACCATGACGACCAGCGACGGCACGTCGGCCGACAATGCAACGGTGTGAACGAGAATATCGAGGGCACTCACACGCTCAGACACGGGCATCGCTCCTGCGGATTCCCCCATCCTAACTGTCCGTGGACAAATTCGTCCCTGACCTTTGTCCACGTGGCCGACCGATGGAAGGGCCGAGGTTTTCCATCGGTCGGCGGTCGCCGCATCCTGCGGCGGCAGATTTGTTCCAAAGTCCGCGAACCGCTCCACTCGATCCGCGAGGGGCTGCCCGTGCCATAGAGCCGGGTTAGCTGGCAAGCGAAGCCATGGATGGCGGAGCGAACGTCCGGCGAATGG
>JBJTOU010000021.1:0-6482 GCA_046074725.1 Planctomycetia bacterium | reverse complement strand
CGCACGTTCGATCGCATCTCGAAGAGCCAGCGCCGAATGAATGTCTGCTTCGTCCATCACGGACATCATTTCTTGCCCCCCCGATGCGATCGCAGGAGCCACGGTGAATGATTGCACCCTTAGAACGAGGGAGTATATCCTGTGTGGGGCGATTCAACTGTGCAACCCATATGACGCGTTGGGACTCGCCGCAGGGCGACGAACATGGTCGATCCGTGGACCTACTTCATCGTTGAGGAGATCATCTTCCCAGAGGAGAGCGGAGGCATCACTGGCGAAGGGTCGATTGAGCAGGAGCGTCAAGGACTAGACGTTGAGCCGGTATCCCCTGCGGCGTTGCCGAATACCGAGCACGGAGGGGCTGCATGTGAAGCCGAACACGCGGCGACGCCACCTCCTGAGACCCTATCGGTTGATCAGGCCCGGAAGCTCATCGCCGAGGCGGAATACTCTCTCGATGCCGACCATGTCTCGCGCCTCGATCCTGCTACGACTGCCGTGCTGGCCCGATTCGATGGCCCGATCCGCTTGGACGCTGTGACAGAGTTGTCGGCAGCGGAAGCACGTGGGTTCCGCATCCATCGCCATGAGCTCTGCCTCAATGCCCTCGCATGCCTCGATGCCGAGGCGGCGGCGGAACTCGCCGGGCACCCGGGGCGACTTGAACTCAACGGCCTTGCAGACCTGCCCGTCGACGTCGCGGCGGCGCTGGCTCAACACCGCGGCGAGCTGTCTTTGAACGGCATCGCGGAAGTCAGCGACGCGGCTGCCAACTCCCTTGCCAGCCATGTTGGCGCTGTTGAGCTCAATGGCGTTGGCGAGCTATCCGCGGCTGCAGCTCACAGCCTTACCGCCATGCCTGGCCCGCTGCAACTGAACAGCCTTGCCGATCTCAGCGACAAGGTCGCTTACGCGCTGGCACAACGATCCCATCCGCTTCAGCTGAACGGCATCGTAAGTGCCAGCGCTGCAGCACTCGCAGCACTTGCAAAAGTGGACGCCGATTTGGAACTTGCAAGCCTCCGCAGCCTACCTGAGGAGGTTCTTCCGCTCTTCGCAACGCGGGAATGGAGCACATGCCTGAATGGCCTCGAGTCGCTCGACTCCGTACAGCTGGCGGAACGGCTGATCCGCAACGACTACCTGGCGATGGACAGTCTAAAGACTCTCTCAGCCGAAGCGGCCGGGGCGCTGGCCCGCCACACTGGCTCACTGTCATTCGCGTCCGTGACGAGGCTTTCCACTGAGGCAGCCGCTGCGTTAGCGGGCCACCGTGGAGGCAGTCTTTCGCTCGGGGCGATGAAGACACTCCACGACGATGTCGCAGCGGCACTCGCTCCGTATGACGGCCTCCTGGACCTGAGCGGCGTTCGCTCACTCTCGCCGGAATGTGCTGCCCATCTGGCAACGCACAAGGGCGACCTTTACCTGGACGGACTAGCGGCTCTTGTGCCAGAGGTAGCCGCATCACTAGCAAGGCACCGTGGCGGCCTGCTGTCCCTTGATGGTGTCAGGACACTGTCGGCGGAAGCCGCTGCGCTGTTGGCCACAAGGCCAGGGAGCCTGTCGCTCGACAGCATTGAGAGGGTCGACGAGGTGGTCGCCGCAAGCCTCTCGCTCCACGATGGGGAACTGTCTCTCTATGGCCTGAGCACGCTCTCGGACAATGCTGTCACCAATCTACGGCGACACCGCAACCTTCTCGTGAGCGACGAAAGCCGACAGCGTTTTCAACCGGTATCCGGTGATAGACCGCAACCGATACCGCCGCGGACGCCCGAAACCTCCACTATCCATCCAGTCGCCGCGGTCCCATGCATAGCGGCGACCAACTTGCAGCCTCCATCCCCGTTGCCGGTTCGCGAATACACCGCAGTGGAACTCCGCGCAGCACTAAGGAGATTCCATGGAGCCGAACTCCGCTTGGACTCGGTCGTGCGACTTGCTGCCGACAGTGCCGAAGCACTCAGCGAACACGACGCCTTCCATCTATCGCTCAGCGGAATGAAGACACTCACGCCGGATGTGGCGGCGGTACTCGCTCGCCGAGGCAGGTCGCTCGATCTTTCAGGGCTGAAAACGATGAGCGAAGAAGTCGCGGCCGCACTCTCCAAGCATAGCGGATGGCTTCGACTCGACGGCCTTGAGAGCCTTTCGTTGGAAGCCGCTGCATCACTCGCCCGACACGAGCACTCGTTGTCGCTCCGAGAATTGGAGTGCTTGCCGGATGACGTCGCTACGGCACTTGCCGGCTATACCGGACTTCTGACGGTGTCAGCCCAAATGCGACTGACAGAAGCTGCTCGCGCACAGCTCATGCACGGTAAGGGGTCTGTTCGCTTCACGTGAGGTAAGGTCGTGGCTGCCGTGCCGCGCTGTCGCGCTTATGAACTGGTATCGGAATCAGCCGAAGCCAGGACGCCGAGACGATCGAGCAACGGGGCCTGATACCGACGAATCCGATGCCGAGCCTCGGCTAAAGGTAGGAATTCAGCATGATCGATCTCGTCGCTCGCGCAGATCGGCTTTGTCGCCGCGTCGACACGGCCGGCAAAGCAGTACACCTTCTTGTGGGCTCCACGAGCAACAACGCTTCCAAGATCCACAAGTATCGCGGGTGCCGCGACGCCGGTCTCCTCGAGGGTTTCCCGTCTTGCAGCCGCGACGAGCTCCTCTCCATCTGTTGGTGCGCCCTTTGGGATGCCCCAAGGAACCTCACCGCCGCCGCGCAAAGCCGCTCGAACTAGAAGAACTTCCAGCGACTCTCCGTGGCCGCGATAGAGGAGAGTGCCCGCAGAGATCGGGCCGTCAGCCTCACTGACATTGGTTTGCGTCGTTATCGCCGCGGCCCCGGCATCGCTTGCAAAGCGACACCACTCGCACCTCTGTGAAGGAGATGGCGGAACATCGGCGTCTAGGCACTTCTTGGCGTTGACCACCTGGGCATCCACCCATGAATCATCGCCGTCGTACGGAATGATGGTCATACGAAAACGAACGACCTGGTCAAACCGCCCAGCCGAGGCGTCGCCATTGGCATACACCCAGTAGGCGCGGCTCGAGACTCGAAAGCCGTTACGGCGAAGCAGCCACTGGTAGACCTCAAACTGACGCTTGTAGGTGCCATGCCATGGCTTGTTCAGCGAGGTGATCTCCTCCCTCTTCGCCGTGGCCTTGTAGTCGACGACAATGAGTTCCCCTGCTGGATTCATCCAGATGTCGTCCACGGCACCATGGATGAGAAAACCGGTCCTTTCATGGAGGTGGCGGACGCCGGTGGAGTTGTGCCGCCATTTGGATAGGTCCGGATGCAGGAAGGGCACCGCGTCGACGCCGCACTCTGTCATCAATGGATGCGGCTCTCGTCGCTCACGATAATGGTCGAACTCTCGCTTGAGGAGTGCATCAACGGCAGAGTTGATGTTGAACGGGAAGCCGCCAGGACGGCCGATGCCGAGCCGTCTATCGAGGTAGAAACAGCGCGGGCATTGGTGGAGAAGGTCGAGCCCGCTCCGGGAGAGCTTGAACGGCCTGTCAGAGGCCGGGGGATAGCGACGCTTCGGCATACGGAACACCTTAAAACTTGGCGATGCTATCGTTGGACCAACTCTCCCAGCCCATACGTCGTACCCGACACACAAGGGTGGTCACATCGTCAGTTTGCCCACCCCGCGTATCCCCAGCCGAGATTTTCCAGGTACTCGTTTCAGACCCCGTCGGCCTCTCGAGTGTCGCTCAGTCGGCCCTGAGATCGACGCCGTTGGTCAGAAAGATCTTTTGCACTGCCGAAATAAGCCCTTGATCCGTCATGGACACGGACTTCTCGCGGCGGTCTGTCCTTTGAGGGTTCGCGCACTGGCGTTTCGGACAGATTGAGTCCAACAGCAGCAGATGGCGAATTCTTTGACTACGCATAGCCCGCGCGTCCTTGGAGAGCCTTACCAGAAGAACCCACCGCCGACGAAATAGTCGTCGATGAAATCGGTGCCCGGGTCGAGGAACTCAAAGCCCTCGCTTTTCAGGCTTTGTCGAAGATCCTCAAGAGCTGCCCTGACATCGCCAAGGCCAACATCATTGATCACAGCGGCATGGAAAACTTCATTTTCTCCATAGACGCTCCCGTAGCGGATAATTCGAAAGCCGTCCGATTGTTCTCCAGCAGCATCCGGATCGATTTCGCCCTCAAGTCGAAATCCAATCCCTATTGCTACTTCCCAGTCAACACCCATGACGACACCCTTTGACAATAATGCTGATCTATTTCCACACGGCACGTTCTAGAACTCTTGAGATCCCCAGATGCACGACAGTATGGATTCACCGCAGTCGTAAAACTCAATGCGATGCTTCGCAAGAAATCGCCTTAACGTCTCAATTTGGGCAGGAACGTCGTCCAGTAACACGCGCTGGCACACGACAACATCTACGGGGTTCCCGTCAACGTCGGCATAGCAGAGATACGAGTACGGCGTTTGTGCCAACACTTCTACGAACTGCGATGCTTCTTTGGGACGATGGACTTGCAGGCCGATGCAGCGGAGTTCTTCGGGCAAAACCGCTGCCCCCGCCTCGACGAATCTCATGGAAGACAATCCGCCGTCCTGCATGAACGCTTCATACGTCTCCTCGTCCGGCGCATAGATAAACCCAGGAATACGTCTCGGTGCCTTTGTCTGCGTAAGAATGTCCGTTGACGAAGGCTCGGAGCGTGACTCCGTGCTCAGAGGCAACGCATCACCAAGCACCACGCCTTGTGATGGCGCAAGACCGCGAAGTGATACATGCTGCCCGCGATGCCGCGACAGGGCATCGGCAGCTTTGGAAGACAGCACCGTGATGCCGTTCAGCGATAGATATGGACCTTTGTGTTGTGCCAGACTTGCAGCGACTGAGTCCGATAGCGTGGCAAGGCCGTCAAGATCAAGTCTGCCGGCGAAAGCAGCGAGCTCTTTTGCTGTAGCGTCAGAAATGCTGGCAAGCCCATTGAGCTCAATTAGAGCTCCCGAATACTGTGCCAGAAGCTTCGCAGCTTTTTCGTCGAGTGCCTCAAGCCCGTTGAGTTCAATCCTATAGCCGCTGTATCCCGCCAAGCTATCGGCTGCGTCCGCGGACAATAACACGAGTCCGTTTAGCGTAAGGCACTTGCCCGCATAGTCTGCCAACGCAGCTGCGGCAGCGTCGTCAATCGCAACATATGAATTTAGGTCAATTTCGGAAGGGTCCTGCAGAAATTGTTTCACAACAGCCTTCGTAAGCCTGTTCTTGCGAGACATCGATTTTCTCGTGTGCCCCAAAGGGCTTCTTTCAATCTGGTGTTCTGCCGACATTACATCTCATCGCCGCTCCAATGTGCGTGGCGCGGCCGCCTGATTTGAAGCTAGCCTACTAGGATACCCCCTGCATGGTAGGGTCGCAATCGGCGATCCATAACGCATGAGCGGGATGACGTTGGCAAAGGCAAACGCATGGCTGCGACTCCCCCTGACTTCAGTAGAGGGGCATGCCACGATTGTTGAGGCCCTACGACTGGACCTCGTTGGCCTCTCGAGCAACCACCCGTGCGCCAACAAACTTCTTTCGGAATCGTCTCCCGTTTGTCATGGACCTGCACGAGCTCGGCCCAGTCGGTCGGCAGACCACGGGCGGGCAAGCGAGGCGGCGGTTCGAGCGGTTCGCCGAGACGGGTCAGGATCTTCAGGATCGGCCCCGGATCGGTGATGAACGCGATAAGTCGGATGTCGCCACCACAACCCGGGTACTCCAGCGGAAACTTCTCACCCAACATCCCCTTTCGTCCTTCTCTCCATTCCCGGTGGTCTTTCTGCACAGAAGCGTCGCACCGACTTGCCACCACCACCAGCGAGGATCACGATGGACAGCAGCATCAAGGCCCTGATCGTCAAGAAGTTCAAGGATGCCGACGTGGATCTCGACGTGGGGCGACACTACATCGACGAAACGGTCGTGCTGCGGCTCTCCGGCACAGTCGAGCGACATGAGGATCAGTGGATCGCGCCCACGATCAGCATTCCGCTGATCCCCACGATTGCCTTCTTCTGGGAGCGGCTGGCCGTCGAGAAGGACGCGGCGATGAGCGTCCTGCGGGAGGCCATCACCGAGGCGATGCGGGCGAAGGTCAACGAGTCGTCCAGCATCAAGAGCAAGCTGGTCGACGTCGCAGAGGCGGTCGCGGCGGTGAAGCGGGACCTCATCGGGGAACTGCCGAAAATGCGGCGTGCCGGCAGGACTGACGTGAGTGACCTGCGGGTCACCGTGAACGAGCTGACGCCGGTTTCCGAGCCTCTCTACGCGGTCGCCTGATCGCTGGTGGGGCGTCGAGCGAGGACATATTTCCAACATTGGAATTGCGTCCGAGCGGGACGCTCGTGGAGGTCCCCGACCCAGTCATAAGGGCTCAGGGTGTATCGGGCACCGAGCGAACTCCTGACCTGCCCCCATGAATGGAACCAGACTCTGTCACC
>JBJTOU010000020.1:0-8954 GCA_046074725.1 Planctomycetia bacterium | reverse complement strand
CCTCGACCGCCTGCTGGGTCTCGTCGGTGATCGCGATCGGCCGATCCAGATCATCTTCGCGGGCAAGGCCCATCCGGCCGACGAGCCCGGGAAGGCATTGATCCGCAAGATCGCCAACCTTCGACACGATCCCCGCGTGGGCGGCCGGATCGTCTTCGTCGAGGATTACGACATCAACGTCTGCCGCCACCTCATCCAGGGTGTGGACGTGTGGCTCAACAACCCGCGCCGCCCGCTCGAGGCCTCGGGCACGAGCGGCCAGAAGGTGGTGCTCAACGGCGGCCTCAACTGCTCGATCCTCGACGGCTGGTGGGCGGAGGCCTTCGACGGCCGCAACGGCTTCGCGATCGGGCGCGGCGAAACCCACGCCCGCGACGAGATCACCGACCAGCGCGACTCCGATGCCCTCTACAGGGTGCTCGAGGAGGAAGTGATCCCGCTCTTCTACGACCGCGATTCCGACGGCCTGCCACGCACCTGGATCACGATGATGATGAACTCGATCAGTTCGCTGGCGTGGCGTTTCAGCGCTCATCGCATGGTGATGGACTACGCCCGCGCCTGCTACGTGCCGGCGGCCGGCGGCGTCTCGTGCGACATGCACAACCGGTAAGCGTCGGCCACGTCGTCTGTCACGGTCGGGAACGTTTCGAGAAGTCGATCTCTTCCTGCCAGTGATCGACCTGCTTCGCGGCGTCGGTCTGCTTCGTCTTCACCGCCTCGAGGTCGGCCATGGCGGCGTCGTGCGACTTTTTCGCCTCGGCCATGGCCCGCTGCGCGTCGGCGAGGGCCTTCTCCGCCTCGGCCACCTGCGACTGTGCCACCTGCATCGCCTCGGCCATCGACGCGGCCTTCTCCGATGCGACCTTTTCGAGCGTCGCAATCTCGGCGAGTGCCGTCTCGGCCGCCTTCAGACGGTCCTCGAGTTTCGGCGGATTGGTGTCGGGCGTGCCGACGACCTCGCCCGTATCGACCGCAAACGCGGTGAGCTTCCCGGCCAAGTCACCCGCGAGCAGCCGCTGACGGTCGCTCGTGACCGCCACCCGCAGGCCGATGTCGGAGAGCGGGGGGAAGTCGCGTTCTTTGCCGCCGTCGCCCTTCCAGAGCACGGCCTTCCGATCGCGGCCACAGCTGGCCAGTCGCCCGTCGGAGAGCCATGAGAGCCCCTGCACGCCCCCGGAATGGGCATCCCATTCCTTCATCTTCTCGCCGGTGCGCCGGTTCCAGAGGCGGATCTTGCCATCCTCGCTCGCCGTCGCGAGCACATCGCCATCGCCCCGCCAGGCCACTGCGGTGATCCCGCCGCCATGCCCCTTGAGCACGGCATCCTCACGGGCTCCACGGGTCTCCCAGAGAAACGCATTGCCGGCGCGGTCGCCGGTGGCGAGCATGCGGCCGTTCGGCGAAAATTCGACGGCCGTAATCCAATCGGTGTGCTTGCGGATTTCCGATTCGACCGTGGCATCAGCCGTGCGGATGAGCCGCACCACCTTCTGCGGGCCGCCGAGGACCACCACCCGCTGGTCGGCCGAGATGTCGGCGGCAAGCACCTCGTCGAACTCATCGCCGAGTTCGGCCACCTGGGCGGCCGTCGCGACATCCCAGAGGATTACCCGCCCGCTTTTCGCGCCGACGCCGCCACCGGCCAGAAGCAGCTTCGCGTTGCGAGAGAAGCGAAGCGTCTTGACGTCCCCCGCCGGGAAGGGGAGCACGCCGCGGAGTTCTAGCGATGCGATGTCGTACAGCAAGAGTTGGCCGCGGCTTCCCACCGCCGCTACCGGGCCATTGGGCGAGGCGGCGAGCGCGGTCATCGCCATCGGCCTCGCCGCGTGCGAGATGACCTCGAGCGGGAGCCTCGGCGGAAGCACCGGCGGCCCGTCCAGCGCGATCACCGCCTTCGGATCGACCGCGAGCGAGATCGACGCCTTCTTCGCGACCGGCGCGGCCCCCGTCCGTTCGATCGCGCCGCCGGCGATCCATTTCTTGAGCGTGTCGAGCATCGCGTCGGGGATCCTGTCGGCATCCGGCGGCATCCTCGGCTCCGACGCATGGCTGGCGAGCTGCCAGAGGTAGGAGCCGTCAGGATCACCGGCCGCGATCACCTCGCCGGAGGATCCGCCGGCCATGGCCCGGCCATACGATGTCAGGTCGAGCCCGCCGGCCTGCTTGTCGGCGTTGTGGCAGCTGCAGCACTTCTCGCGAAAGACCGGCAGCACATCCTCCTCGAAGGTCGGCGCCGCCTCGGCCATGGGGGCCATGCACAAGACAACCAACACCAGCGAAAAGAGGCACGAAAGCCGCCCACATGGGAACGGGAAGGCGAAGGGGTCGGCAAACGCTCGACGAGCCTTGGGCCGCTGCGGCCCACTCGATGATTGAACACGAACGTTTCTCATGGTTTATCTCAAACGCGACGCGCCCTCACCGAAGGTGAGGGCCGTCGGGCGAGCGAAACCTCGGCTTTCGCTCCGCCCGACCCACGCGGGAAAAGGCCATGGATGGCTTTTCCCGCATGAAGCTAGTGGTTGAACATGAACTCCGGTGAGTTGAGCAGCGCCCAGAAGACGTCTTCCAGGGCCTGCCCGCGGTCGGCGGCCGCGGCCACGGTGGCCACGGTATCGGTCCGTTCCTGGTCCGTCGGCATCCGGCCGTAGCACCGAATGAAGAGGCCATCGACGATCTCGGATTCTTGCTTTTCCTCCTTGATCCACGCCGCCACGAGGCCGCCCTGCTTGATGCGATCGTTGGCCGCGTCGCCATTGAGCAAGTGGAGCGCCTGCGAGAGGTTGGGGTCCATCTTCACGGCGCAGCTGCAGACGCTTTCCCGCGTGGTCCGACCGAAGGTCGTGAGGAAATAGGTCGTCGTCCGGCCATCGGCCACCTGCACCGCGCGGGACCCGAGCGGAAGCCCCGGAAACTTGTTCTTGGTGCCGGTCACCTGCGACAGCACGTCGAGCAGCACTTCCGCCCGGATCCGCCGGACGGCCGCATGGGAAAAGTTCGTGTCGTCAAACTTGTTGGTCTCGTTGACCTCGCACGACCGCTGGTAGGTCTGCGAGGTGACGATGTCGCGGACCAGCGCCCGGAAGTCCCAGCCCGAGGCGGCAAGCCGGCGGCCGAGCTCCTCGAGCAGCGGGCCGTTGGAGGGCGGGTTGCTCACCCGCGCGTCGTCGGGTTCGTGCACGATGCCACGGCCGAAGAAGTGGGTCCAGGCGATGTTCGCAACGTGCTTGGCAAAGTAGGGATTGTCGGGCGAGGTCATCCATTCGGCGACCGCCTCGCGGCGGTCGCGGTCGCTCACCTTCGGCTCCTCGCCGCCGAGGAACTTGGGCTGCACGGTCGCGCCGGTCACCGGATGCTTCATGTCTCCGGAGCCGGAGTCGTAGACGATCGTCTCGCGCGGATCGGCCCCTCGCTTGCGGGCGAGTTGCTTGAAGAAGGCCGCGAAGCCGTAGTAGTCGTCCATCGTCCAGCGGTCAAAGGGATGGTTGTGGCATTGCGCGCACTGGATCCGCATGCCGAGGAAGGCCTGGGCGACGTTCTCGGAGAGCTTCAGCGTGTCGCGTTCGAGCTGAAAGTAGTTGGATGGGGGATTCTCGAACGTGCCGCCGGAGGCCGTGATCAGGTCACGAACCATCCGATCGACCGGCTCGTTGGCCGCGATCCGCCGATCGAGCCACCGGTGGTAGAGGATCGCCCCCTTCGGACTCACGTCGTTGCCCTGCGAGCGGATCTGCAGGATCTCCGCCCACTTCATCACCCACAGCTCGACGAATTCCTTGCGGGTCATGAGCGCGTCGACGAGCCGGCCTCGCTTGTCGGGGGCGGAGTCGGCGAGGAATGCGGCTCGCTCCTCGGGCGTGGGGACGATACCGACGAGATCGAGCGTGGCCCGCCGCAGGAAGGTCTCGTCGTCGCAGACGTCGCTCGGGACGATCCGCAGCGCCGCGAGCTTGGCGTTGACGAGTTCGTCGATCCAGGTGGCGCCGGGCTGCGGCGGAAACGTGAACGAGCCTTCCTTGGCGATCACGACGAGCGGTCGGCCGACCGTGATCGTGTCGTAGCGGGCCATGATGAAGGCCTCGCCGCGGCTGCCGCTGGTGACAAGTGCCGTCGGGGCGACCTTGGCCGTGGGGTCGTTGTTGGATCCGTACCAGCAGAGGTCGGTGACGTCGCGGTCGGTGCCGTCGGCGAACCTTGCGACGGCCACCATCGACTGCGGCATGCCGCTGCCCGCGAGGAGCGCCGTAGGGGGATAAAGATCGAGGCCGATGAGCTTGGCCACCGGGGCGGGGTCGTCCTGGGCTCCGGCGGCAATCCACCGCACGAGCCGCTGCGCGAGATCGCTCTCGGCCTCGAACCGCTTGCCGCCGGTGTGCGGCACGCCACCGATGGCCTTTTGCACGAGCAGGCTTCGCATCGGATCGCCGGCATCGATCCGCCGGCCCGGGAACTCCCGCGTGATCCGGTGATGGTCGCCGGCGGGATCGAAGCCGAAGAGCGAAAGGCGGAAGCCGTCCTTGCCTCTGGCCGCCCCGTGACAGCTGCCCATGTTGCATCCCGCCCGGGCGAAGACGGGCATCACGTCGAGCCGAAACGAAAGCGGCGGATCCGAGGTCGCCGAGACGACCTTCAGCGGAATGTCCTTTGCATGCCCCGCATGCTCGATGCGGATGGCGGCGTCGCCGTCGGCGAGGGGGCGAATCAGGATCATGCCGCCTGCTCGGTCGATCCCCGCGAGTTTCGGATTGCTCGCGGAGGTTGTGGCCACGGCGGTGACATCCTCCGTGCGGCCGTCGGCATGCGTCGCCTGCACGATGAGCCGCTGGCGGTCGCGGGATGAATCGAGCTGCACCCGCGGCGGAAAGACCTCGATGGAGACGGGTTCGTCGGCCGGCGCCGTCGTTCCGATGGCGATGAGCAGGATGCAGCAGGCCCTGATCATGAGCCCCCCTCCTTTCCCTTTTCCGGAGGAAGCGGCTTGTCGATCCGCAGCGATGTGGCCGCGGTCTGGTGGATCACCCATGCATCTCCCTTAGGCACCTCGATCCTGCAAAAAATGTTGTCGTGTTTTCCGGCCGGCGCGTCGGCCGCCACGGTCACCGGAAACTCGATCGATTCCTTTCCCGATTCGAGTTCGAGCACGGGAGCCTCGGCCTTCGCGGGCAGTCCGAGGAGCGTCACCTTCGCCCTTCCCTCGAAGGCGGCCGGCTTCGAGGTCTTGAAGACGAGCGTCGTCTGGCTCCCCTGCTCCACCTGTGCTTTCTCGGCGGTAAGATCGACCATCGGCTCGATCACGGCGAGCGGCACGGGCCTCGTCGAGATCCAGCTCCCGCGGCCGGCGCGGCGTGCCTTCCGCTCCTCCTTTTTCGTGGCCGCTTCCGGCACGAGGCTCGCCGCGACGGCGATCTGCCACTCCTTCACCGGCGCATCGGCCGCGGCACTGATCGGAAACCGCACCTCCACCTCCCCTTCCTTCACGTCAACGACCGACGCGGCAATCCCCGGCGGCTTGAACGGGAGCTCAAGCTGGATCTTGCCGGTGAAGCCCTCAGCCCGATGCACCTTCACCTTCAGGTCGAGCAGCCCACGCCTGACGATCGGCACCGCCGGCGGTTCCAGTTCGAGCACGACGGGCGCCTCCTCGACGACGGCGACGGCGAGCCGATCGCCGAGCGCGATCCGGTAGGGCTCACGGTTGGGATCGCCATAGACCATTTCGGTTCCCTGAAGCAGGCCGCCCACGGCCGCGGGGGCATCCCCGTCTCCACGGAGCACACGCACGGCAGTCATGGTCGTTCCGACCCCCGCATCCGGAGCGGCTTCGAAGACGACGAGCCCGCCCGTGGCCGGCTGCTCGAACGCCGATGCCAGGGCCGTCACTCCGGCAGGCAGTCCCGTGAAGTCGGGTGTCACGGGAGCGCTGCACTCTGTCCGTGTGGCATTGAAGAAGAGCGCCATGCGGTTGCCGCGGGGCACGGCGACGACGAGCCGCTGCTGCGTCTTCGTCTGCGCCGGCGGCACCGACACCACGACGCTCGGCGCGAGCGGCTCCACGTCGATCCAGTAGACGAATTCGCCTCCGCCCCGCCGCTGAAAATCATTGACACGAAGGAGAAAGGCTTCCTCGTCGGGCACGGTCACCTGCACCATGCTGTCGGGGCCGCCTGTGTCGTCGTTGCCGGTAATCCGCTGCCGCTGGGCATCGTCGCGGTGGACATTGACGACCAGATCGACCGGTGACCCCAGCCGCCTCCCCCAACCGGTCACCTTCCACTTCGATCCCCTGGGCGCCTCGACACGAAACCAGTCGACGTCGTCGGAGGCATCCATCCGGCCCGCGATGGCGCAGGGCGCCGTCGCTTTGATGGCCTTCTCCGGCTCCTTGCCCGCGTCGGTCTCGATCACGATGGGCGCGGCGGTGGCGCGAAACGGCACGGCCACGGGCGACAGCGTGCCGTCGCGGGATGGCCTCACGCGGCAGACGCCGTCGATCCCAGGCCCCACGAGCGCGGCCTGTCCTTCGAACGGCCCCGACGGATCGCCCAGCCACTCCACGCCGAGCGGTCCGCCGAGAGCGCCCCCTGGCGGCCAGGCGACATGCGGGACCGGGAAGTCGCCGACATGCAGCAGATAGAGACCGTTGCCGCCGCCGTAGGCCGTCTCGCGGATCCGCAGAAAATAGTCCCCATCCTCCTCGACGGTGGCCGCCAGCGCCGCATCCTGTGCGAGAAGCGGGTGGTCGTCGCAGGCGGCGATGGTGAAGCCATCGGCATCGACGAGTTCGAGATGGGGATCGAGCATCTGCTGCTCGAGCGCGACGGCCTCGACCACCGCGGCGATCCGCTCGCCCGCGGCGAGGTGGATGGCAAAGACATCGACATCTTCGTTGTCGAGCGTGCCCCAGATGGCCGTGCCCCGCGTGACCGGCATCGCTGCTGCGGCTTCGTTATTGGGCTCCTTTTCGGCGGCCTGTTCGGTGCCATGCACGCGGAACACACGCAGCTCGGAGAGGCCCTCGGCCGTCCGCACCCGCATGCGGTGCGGGCCAAGCGGGCAATCGACCGGAATGGAGAGCGTCGCCTTCACGACATTCTCCTTCTTGGTGGCGATCGCGGTCGCGGTGATCCGCCCGTCCTCGAAAAAAAGTTCCTGCGGCTCGTCGAGTTCGGTGCCGAAGATCGTGATCTCGATCTCGCTCCCCTGCTTTCCGGCCGGCGGCTCGATTCGGTCCAGGGCCGGCGCGGCGACGGCGTCCGCCTGCCAGGCGAGCGCGACGAGTAAAAAGGTGCGAGCGTATGCCATGGGCTGGTCAGGCGAGTGCCTTCTCCCGATCACGCCAGCAGATCCTTCCGCACCGTGCCGCCATCGACGATTTCCACCGGCCGGTTGCCGGGGGCGACGAGCTCCTTGTCGGCCACGATTCCAAGGCAGTGGTAGATGGTGGTCGCGAGATCCTCGACGGTGAGCGGGTTGTCGGCCGGCTCGGCCGCGATCGAGTCCGACGCCCCATACACGAGTCCCCGCTTCATGCCGCCGCCGGCGAGCACGATGGAGAAGACCTTCGGCCAGTGGTCGCGGCCCGCGTCCTTGTTGATCTTGGGCGTTCGGCCGAACTCGCTCGACACCATCACGAGCGTCGAATCCAGCAGGCCACGCCGTTCGAGATCGCGGATCAGCGTCGAGAAGGCCTGGTCGAACGCCGGCAGCGTGCGGCCGATGCCGTCGGTGATCTTCGCGTGCATATCCCAGCCGCCGTAGTTGAGCGTGACGAGCCGCACGCCCGATTCGACGAGCCTCCGCGCAAGCAGCATCCGCTGGCCCGCCTCGTTGCGGCCGTATTCATCACGGATGGAAGCCGCCTCGGCCGAGATGTCGAACGCCGCCCGCGCCCGCGTGGAACTGACGAGCTCGTAGGCCCGCTTGTAGAACTCGTCCATCGCCTGGAGGTTCGGATTGTCGTCCATCCGCTGGAAGTGACGGCCGACGATGTCGCGGAGTTTCTGGCGGGTGGCGAACCGCGCGCCGTCGACGCCGCCCGGCAGGGCCATGTCGCGAATGGAGAAGTTCGGGTTCGCCGGATCGGAGCCGAGCGTGAAGGGCCCGTAGGCGCTGCCGAGATAGCCGGCGCCGGCGTCGGGCGCCGGAAGATTCGGGAAGCAGACGTACGGCGGCAGGTTGTCGCGCGAGCCAAGTTCGTGGGAGACGACGCTGCCAAAGCTCGGGTAGGTGAGTGCCGGGCTCGGCCGATAGCCCGTGAACATGTTGTGGGTTCCGCGCTCGTGGGCCGCTTCGCCGTGGGTCATCGACCGCACGACGGTGATCCGGTCGGCGATCTGCGCGGTATGGGCGAGCTTTTCGTTGAAGGCCACGCCGGGAATCACCGTCGGCACGGTACCCATGTCGCCGCGATACTCCATCGGCGAGAGCGGCTTGGGATCGAACGTCTCCTGCTGGGCCCAGCCGCCCGGCATCCACATGTGGATCACGCTCTGCGCGGTACCGGCGAACGTGTTGAACGACTTGGTGTCGGCCCGGGCCGCCTCGGCGCGGAAGAGCCCGCCGAGCGAGAGGCCGAACCCCGAGAGGGCACCGACCTCGAGAAACTCTCGACGCGAACGACCCGCAACGCCATCGACCACGGGACACCTCCCTCGCGAAAGCAGCTTGGATTCGCCGGAAACGCATCGCGAATTGTACGGGAAATCCTCCCCCCCCGGCCACATGCCACGGGAGCCAGGCTCGACCATCTTGAAAGCGGCAGCCGCACCGCCGCTCGACCCACCGCAAACCCTTCGGACACAGGAACATGCCTCCGGGCGGGAGATGCGTTGGTCGATCGACGTGACGGGGGTGCGGCACTCCCACCCGGGAGCGTCGCGATCACCCGAGCGATCGCTTCGACCGCAGCAGGTGGTGGTAGTGCTGGGCGAAGCGGTGGGCCTCGTCCCGCA
>JBJTOU010000019.1:0-3156 GCA_046074725.1 Planctomycetia bacterium | reverse complement strand
GCGAGTGACTCGGGCTACGCCATCTACCGTACGAAGAAGCCGGTCGTTGCGGCCGTCGATGTCGAGGTCGGCCCGAGCGCGGTCGATGAGGACGGCTCCCAGGGACTTGCCTACACCTTCATCCGGTCGGTGGCGACGCCTTCTGCGCTCACGGTCAGCTACGCCGTCGGTGGCACCGCGACCGAAGGCACCGACTTCACCGGGCTCCCGCTGCAAACCGGTGTCAGGTCGATCACGATCCCCGCCAACCAAAGGATGGCGTCGGTCACGGTGTTCCCGACGCCCGACACGGAGATCGAGCCCGACGAGACGGTCGCGATCACGCTCCAGCGCGGCACAAGCTACGGCCTCGGCACGAAAACGGTCGCCACGGGCACGATTACGAATGACGATTCCATCGTCGATCTGGTCTTCGACGGGCTGCCTGAGGAGACGGTGCCAGGGCCCAATGAGCTCTCCCCCGGCGCCATCCTGACGGTCGGTGGCGACCGCACCCGACTCGACATTATTGTGCAGTCCCCCGGTAATGCCGGCACGATCGCGCTAACCGTGCTCTCCGGCGCCGACAAGATCACGCTTTGGGACGCCGAAGAAGGCGGCCAGCAAGTCCAGCCCGGCGTCTGGCAGGTCGGCCAGCATCCCACAACGCTCTGGGTTCAAGACACCGGCCTCGAAGGCGACTTCGAACTGGTCGCCATGTTTCAGAACAAGGGAGTGACCAAGCCGGACGCAACCAAAGGCAAAGTCCGCACTGCTGAGTGGAGCACGGCTGGTGAAATCAAGAATGGGAACCAGGACGGCACAAACCGGATCACGCCGAAAGTCGAGTCACTCACGTACGAGGTGGATGTTGATCTCGAGACCGGAGATCCCGCGGGCGTTCGGCCACCGGGCGGCCCCGGCGCCAATGCTGTGAAAGGCAGTGGGGAAAGGCTCAACAAATGGATGGAGGCCTTTGCCGCACAGGCGGGGCTCGGCAAAGATGACGAAGGACGGCAGTTTGTCGGACTAACCAAGTGGGACGTCCCGGGGGGGCCGGGACTTTCATCACACCCAGCATGAAACAGCCAACAAACCACGATTTTCAGCGTATCGGCAACGAAGTGCGCGAAGGCCAGATGCGCAACAACATCTGGCGGATCGAGTTCGTCCCTGTTGTGGCTCCCTGGGACTGGAACGCGACGATCACTCTGCCGGAATGGAAGCAGTTTACGACCGACGCAGATCAGCTGAATCCCGGCGTCAAAAAGGAATGGGAAAATTTTGTTGACGCCCTGGCCGGGCATGAGAAAATCCACAAGGAGAAGTGGCAGCAGTACGTGCGGCAGTACCAAGACCGAGTCGATGTCTTCGCCAAGACCCGGTTCTTCGGCGAGGCTGCCGACCCGGACGACGGAACGGCAAAGAAAGCGGCTTGGGATAATTTAGTCGTCAAGTTCAAGACAGAACGCACAAAGCTGGAAGCCGACCTCAAGGCTTTGACGGTTACGTATAACGAGGATCAGAAGTTGTATGACAGACTTTCGGACCACGGACGAAACCAGGAGGCCTACGACCCTCCTTCGGGGAGGAATACGAAAGCCGTAGAGGACGGCTTCAGGCTCAAGCGTTGAAGGTGACGGGGAATCAGACGTCGGTGATATCGTTCCGTTGGAGCAACAGCGAATGAAACTTCCTGTCTCTTTTGGTGCTGTTGCGTGGTCCGTCGCACTCTTGGCCCTGGTGGGACTGTGCGGAATGCTGCATAGCGGGCTTGCTGCGGAGCCAACTTCTGGCGCGCCAGCGCTCGCCCCCCAGCAGCCGCCCGAGCCTCCACGATTCAAGCCTCACGTCAGCCTCGACCGAGACACCGGACTGCTGACATATTCGGTCATCAACGTGTCGGATGAGCCGCTCAATGTTCACCTGACGACGATCAACGGCGAAGATTATAACATCGGGTGCTGCAGGCTCGGACGACGTCAAACGGCAGGCGGGATCAACATGCTCTATGAAATCGGGATCGACGGAGAGGAGTATCCGCCGAGCGAGGTGACGCCCGATGGAGACTTGTTCTCGCCACTTGGCTACATGGAAGAAGTTCGCTGGAACATCTCTAGATTGGTGGATGAGAAGTACAGGCTGCAACGGGTCCGGCCAAGCAACCCTGCGGCCCCGCAGAAACGCGTCGTAACGCTCCTGCCGGGGGAGGGGCTCTCACGATCGCTCATCCTCCAGGATCAGCCGTGGTATGACGAAGTCGTGGCGCTTCTGGAGGACTCTGGTCTGACGAAATATCGTATCCACCCGCGTGCCGACGTGTACGTCGTGGAAACGGATGGATTCACCACGGAGGATTCGGGGGCCAGCCGCATTTACAGCAGCTGTTATTTTCCCGGTGACGACGAGCACGTGGCTCTTTATCCCGTGCCCGGCGTGAAGTTCGACCTCGCGTTCGCCAAGAAACTTCAGGCCATGAAGACAAAGGCTGCCGCAGTGCAGCCAGATGCCGCTCCCGTGCAGCCCAGTGGCACTGCGCCTGCCGTCAAGACGGGTGAGTGATCCTCCTCCTCAGAAACCGGGAACGAGAGCGGAGAGCCGGTCGGGCATAAGACCGGGGCTTGCGTTCGGGCGTTCATGGCCGTGATCGATGGCGGTTGTTTCGCGGCTGTCATTGGGCGGGGACGCAGCTACCGGATCCATCCACGCAGCGGACGGCCCGCCACTCGTGCCCCGCGCCGCCGTTTTCGACCGAAGGATAGCCCGGTCAATGGCACTTCCGCGACGGTCTTCCGGCTGCCGGTCTGCCCTTGAGCAGCGAAAATGAGCGTTTCGGCCATCCGGAGGCGGTTCGCCAAAACGCCGCGCATCCCCCTGCGGTGGCGTTTTTCTCGCGTCGGCGCAGGCCGTGTCCCAGTCGGCCGTTCCCGGAGCTTCGACGCCTCGTGTCCGACGCCGGTCAGAGCCTGTGGATGTCGATCGCGGGCAGTTCGTCGGGCGATGCTTGAAAGACGTCGCGATCGTCATGGATCTGCACGACCTCGCCCCAGTCGGTGGGCGGTCCACGAGCGGGTGACACCGGTGGTGGCTCGAGCGGTTCGCCAAGATGCGTGAGGATTTCCGGATCGTCCCCGGATCGCGGACAGGATGTCCGCAGCAACCGGAGGTTGCCACGAG
>JBJTOU010000018.1:0-18643 GCA_046074725.1 Planctomycetia bacterium | reverse complement strand
TCGATGGCCTGGTTGGTCGCGATCGTGTAGAGCCACGGGCGAAACCGCCTGCCTTCCTCGAACTGCTCCTTTTTCAGGTGGACCTGCAGGAAGGTGGCCTGAAAGACGTCCTCCGCCATCTCGGTGCTGCCGAGATAGCGGCGGAGATAACTGAACAGCTCACGTTCGTACCGATGAACGAGCGACTCGAAAGCGGCCGCGTCGTCATCCTTCCGAAAGCGGGCGAGCAGCTCTTCGTCCGTCGGGCCGCCCCCCGAACCGGCACCGGGGCTCCCAGTGAGCCTGGTGTCAGTTCCGGAAACGGAACCGGTTTCATGCAAATCCATCTGTGCTACGAACCCCGAATGACGAAGGTTCGCCCCGCGTGGGAGCCGGCTCCAGGGCGAGACCGGAGTATACCCACGACGAACGGGGGGTGGCGACCATTCGGCGGCTGGTCTGGCGGGGCGGGGTTTGACTTTTTTTCCGGCGAATCGGACATTCCCGGTCCTCCCCATGCACCCATCCCCGCCCCCGTACCGCTGGGCCTCACCGGGCGACACGAACGCCTTTTTTGGTCTTTCGATCGACAATCTCGCCGGCCTCGTGCTGATGGTGTCGCTCCTTGGGGCGGCATTCGGTTTCCCGGCCCAGTTCGCTCTCGGGCATCTGGTGCCCGGCACGGCCGTGGGAGTCCTGGTTGGAGATCTGATCTTCACCTGGATGGCCTTTCGCCTCGCCCGACGCACGGGCCGAACGGACGTCACGGCCATGCCTCTGGGGCTCGACACCCCGAGCACGTTCGGAATGGTGTTCTTCATCGTCGGCCCCGCCTTCGCCGATTCACGTGCGGCCGGTCTCGACCCGGAGCTCGCGGCCCGGCATGCCTGGCATGTCGGTATGTGTGCCGTGGTCATCAGCGGCCTCTTCAAGATCGCCTGCAGCTTCATCGCGGGCCCGATCCGTCGCCTGGTGCCGCGTGCCGGCCTGCTCGGGAGCCTCGCGGCGATCGCCCTCGCCTTGATCACGTTCCTGCCCCTTTTGGAGATCCTCGGATCGCCACTGGTGGGGCTCGTGTCGATGGGGATCGTGCTGGCGAGCCTGACGGCTCGGGTTCCCGTCCCGCTGCGCATTCCGGGCGCGCTGGCGGCGATGGTGGCAGGCGGTCTGATCCATGCAGCCGGCACTCGGATGGGATGGATCCCATCGAGCATGCCCCACGTGGGCATCGATCCGGCGGCCGCACTGTGGCCGGGGGGCTGGCTTGCGGCATTCCGTATGGAATGGCTCGGCGCCTGGGATGACACGCTCAAATACCTGCCCGTCGTCGTTCCTTTCGCGCTGGGCACCGTCGTCGGCGGCATCGACTGCACCGAAAGCGCGGCCGCGGCCGGCGACGAATACGACACCGGCCGTGTCATCGCGGTCGAAGGCGTGGCCACGGTCATCGCCGGCCTCTGCGGCGGCGTAATCCAGACGACGCCCTACATCGGCCATCCGGCCTACAAGGCGATGGGAGGCAGGGCCGCCTACACGCTCGCCACGGCGGCGATGATCGGCGCGGCGGGGCTGACAGGCACGTTCGCCTACCTCTATCAGGCCATTCCGGGCCCCGCGATCCTTCCCATCCTCGTCTTCATCGGCCTGGAGATCACGGCCCAAAGCTTTCATGCCACGCCCAGTCGCCACCACGCGGCCGTGGCGATCGCATGCGTGCCGGCACTCGCGGCGCTGGTATCGCTGCATGCCGACAAGCTCATCGCCGTCGGTGCGATCCCCGATGGCTCGCTTGCCCGCGATCTCTTCTCGATGCGTCTGCTCTCATCCGGCTTCATCGTGACGAGCCTCGTCTGGGCGGCGATGCTGGCGGCGCTCATCGACCGCAGGCTTGCGGTCGCAGCCGGATGGTGCCTCGCCGCCGCCGTGCTCACGCTCTTCGGGGTGATCCACTCTCCGTTTCACGACGGCAGGCTTTTCCTGCCCTGGTCGATTGGCCAACTCCCCGTCGAAGCCGCCGGCCGTGGCCCGCTGACACTCGCCTCCGCCTACGCGCTGCTCGCGCTCCTCTTCACAGGCTGGCATGCATGGAACCCCCAGCCGCGCAGGCCCGATTCACACGAGTAGAACGAGGCTCGGGGCTGCCCGGTCTCCGAGAGCCGGCGTAGCTGGCAAGCGAAGCCTACATCGCATCCGAGATACCCGTAGCGATGACCTGCGAAACCAGGAGACGGAGGCGAAGGGGTCGGCGAAAGCTCGAGGAGCATTGGGCTATCCTGCCCACGCGACGAGACTTTTGCCGCCCCGAAGCCGGTGCCTCACCAAAGTCGGATGCGCTCTTGGAAGGGCGTAGCGAACGTCCGGCGACGGAGCCCGGGCAGCCCCGAACCGGGCCGGGCAGACCGGCTTACTCGAGACCGTATGCGCCCGCCATCGGCACGTCGAGGCCGGTGCGGCTGGCGAACTGGGTGCGGGACAGGAACCGCGGCTCGAGGTTGAAGGTCACGCCGACGTTGTTGCGGCTGTAGTCGACGTTGAAGCCGAAAGTCATCAGGAACGATTCGCCGATCCGCACGAGCTGGAAGTTCTGGCCGATATTCATGCCCTTGAGATTGAGGGCGGTGCCGAACGAACTCGCCCACTTCGGGCTCATGCGGTAGGTGTAGGATCCGCTCAATACGCTCGCCTGGATCGGCCCGCCGAATTCGTTGAAGCCGATGTAGAAACTGCCCCGCGGTGTGCGGTTGAGGAAGGCGCCGATGGTGTAGAGCTGCTGGCCGCCGCTGAAGAAATCGACGTCGGCCGACGAGAGGAGCGTCGTCCGGTCGCCGACATGCCATCGGAAATCGTACTGCCACAGGCCCATGGTCTGGCCGAAGTTCTGGCTCGTGTTCGGAAACAGTTCGCCATCCACGTCGAACGTCATCCAGTCGATGATCCGGCGATTGCCGACAGGCCCTCGCTTCGTCTGCCACCGCTGGTGGGCCGCGAGTCGGAAGGCGGTCAGGTCGTTGACGACTTCGGTCGGCCCTGTCACCCAACTGCCCATGCCGCGGCGGATCGCGTAGGTCCGCGGGTCATACTTGCCCTGCTGGCCGAAGATGAAGGGGGACTGGAGCGGCGTGGGAGTCACGCCGGGCAGGGCGCCGTAGTCCCAGTAGGGGATGTTTCGACGGTACTGGTTGATGGTGTCGTCGTCGATTTGGTCGTAGAGCGGGAACTGGTCGATGCTCTGGGTGGCATTGGCGTATGAGAACTCAGCTTCGAGCACGACCTTGTGCGCCAGGCCGTGCACGTTCCAGAACTGGTTTTCGTAGGTGTTGTCGACGTTCCACATCGGGAGGCTCGAGCGGATGCCGACCTGGCCATAGGCCCGGTCGATCGGCTGCTGCGAGAGATCCTGTCCCCAGTGGGCCAGTTCACCCAGGGCGTAGGGCACGACCTTCACCGCCCCCGCCTGGAAGGGGAGGTCGATCTCATGCCGAGTGGCGAGCCGTTCGCCTATCACGTTGCTTTCGTACGGGAGCAGCGTCCAGATGTTCAGGCCTTGGCCGGCGATCGGGGCCTGCGGGAGCTGCTGTCGAACGTAGGACACGTTGGAGTGCTCGTACCACGTGAGAGCGTCGCGGATCAGCGGCTGACCGAAGGTGTAGTGGTCGAGCCGAGGCCACCACTCGCTCTGCGTGAAGAACGGGTTGACGCGAAGGCTCGCCATCAGCCGCAGTTCCCGGTTGTCCACCGGTCGGCGCAGGTCGAGCCATGTCCGCTGCTCGTAGCCTTCCTCCCATTCCGCCTCGTAGTACTCCTCGAGGAAGTTCATGTCGCTGATCCAGCCGGCGGCACCGCGGGCCTGCCAGCCGCCGAAGAAGCTGTCGGTCGTGCCGCCGAGATCCTGGCGATGCCTCCAGAAGGCACGGCCGCGGAACGTGTCGTTCGGGTAGCCGGGGTAGATGAAGTCGCGCCGATAGAGGCCGAGGTTGTCGATGCCGTGATCGACGACGAACCACGCATCCCCCACGCCAGTGGCCGGCGTGCCGAGACCAAGGAACTGTGGCCTGTTGTAGAGCAGCGAGGTTCCGAAGCCGGGGCCGCGGAGCGAGAGGTAGTCGATGTCGAAATCCCAATCGACTCCCGCGGGCGGTCGGCGGATGCCGAACACCTGGAACATGTCCCAGCTGGTGAGGATCTGCGTGCCGAAGATCCGGTCGTTCTTCACCTGCGCGTTGTTGATGTAGAAGGTCGGCTTCTGGGCGTTGGTCGCGAGTACCGGCCACCAAAGCACCGGAACGCCACCGAGCGTCACCGTATTGCCACGGCTGGTGATGAACTGTTCGTGGGCGACGGCCGGCTCGCCGGTCGCCGGATCGAGCACGGGCTGGCCGAGCGGGCCCGGCACTGGCACCTGCTCGTCGATGAACTCCAGTTCGCGGGAACGGAACTCCCACGTCGGCACCCCCAGGCGGCTCGAGGTCAGGCCCGTTCGCTGCGCGACGAACCGGCTCCGATCGACCTGCCGAAGCACGTCGGCACGGAGCCGCACGACGCCCGAGTAGTTATCGACCGGGGAGAGCACGGTCGCGCCGGTGATCACGCCGCTGGATCGGGGCACGTCGTAGAACATGCTCATCGCCTCGACGACCCGCTGCCCCTGGCGGAAGATCACGTTCCCCTCCATGTAGAGCTCGAGCGGCGTGTCGGCCGATTGCGCGGCGCTGCCATCCAAATCGGGCTGGGACTGGCCACGGGTCCAGAGAACGAGCCGATCGGCCGAAATGTCGAGAGGGCCGGCCGGATCGACGCCATCGACCACGAGGTTGACGCCTGACGTGATCACGGCGACCCACTCGTCGCCCCCGCTCGGACTCGGGAACCAGCGGATGTTCAAGGGCGCGCTCGAGCGGGGAAAAGCCCGCAGCCTCCGCGCGGGCGCGGCCACGGCCACCTGTGGCACGGGGGCGGCCCCAAACTCGCTGTACTGGGCCTGCTCGACCGTCGATCGAGCCTGCCCGTCGTCGCCCAGGGCGGGCAGGGGCCTTGGGTCGGCCGGTGCGTCGTAGACCGGCGGCGTGCCGGTGGACGGAACCACGCTGGCGAAGTCGAGCACCGGATCTCGGATCATCCAGAGGCGGCCCGCCCACCGCGGGCCTCGAACCTGCGCCGCGGCATCGTCGCCGCCCGACTTCACTCGCACGTCACCCGCCATCCGCACGACCATCGTTCGCACCGATGGGTGCCCGTCGGACCCGTCGCCGGCCGTGCTATGCTCGGGGCGTTGTTCGATCCAGACCACGGCCTCGTGGGCCGTCATATCGGTCGATCCCTGCGCGATTCGCACACCGCCGGTGAGGTGCCACACGTCGTAGGCTCCCTCGGTCCATCGCGATGCCTGCGTCGCGTGGATCGTCGGCTGCTGCGCGGGATCGGCTGCGGGCACTTCGATCCGCCCCGCCTCGGCGATCGCAGCGGCAAGGCCGCGCGCCGGCAGACCGGCCAACGCGCCGGCCGGGACCGATTCCGGCGGGGCCACGGGCGACTCGTCGATCACCGCGGCCCGCACGGCTGTCGCGATGCCGACGACCGCAATCGCGACGATCACCCACGCGGCCCGGCGCGGCCACCGCGCGGCGCGGGCGCACGACGCACCGCCCGAGGGCGGCGGCCCCGAAACCGAGGATGGAATGAGTGACGGCAAGCGTGTTCGTCCGATGGTGATGCAAAAAAGCGCGGGACTATAGAGACGAAAAAACGCGAGGGTCAAGCCGTGGCCAAGGACCCTGACCGGCCGCAAGTGCCGACGAAGTCGGCAGTTATCGCGATGACCCAAGCCCCGCCGCGAACACGCCCAACGAGACAGTGGTCGGCGATCAGATCACGGGAGGCAACGCGGACTGCGCAGTTCCGGCTGGATCGTTCGTGGCACGCCGGGGGGACTGCGATGACCCCGTGGCGATTCGGGCAAGATGTGGTTGCGTCGGATTCAAAACGCCCCGGCCTTCGCCCGTTGCCCGGCCAACGCCCGTCGGCCAGTCCGTCGCGATCGTGCCGACCGCCGCATCTTCCGTGCACCATCTTCTCCCTGCAGGCCTCCGGCAGGTACAACGGGTCGTTTTCATCACAGGAGCCGAGGCATGACACGGGATCGGTCGTTCAGTGGCCAACGAGAATCGGGACGCAGCGACGTGCAGGGCGGTCCGCCCGCCGCGCCGGGATCGATCGAGGCCAACGCGCTGGTCGTCTTCACGACCGAGGGGGGGCTCGGCACCGGAGCGGCCGCCGAGGTCGATGCGGCGATGGGCGGCGTGCTCTCGAGACTGGCACGCGCCGGCGACATCTCCGGCAAGCGGTACGAGTGTGTGCCGGTCCTCGCGCCGGCGGGTCTCCGTGTGGGGCAGGTGCTGGTCGTCGGCCTCGGCCGACGGGAGGAAGCCGATGCCGGCACGCTCTTCCGTGCCGCCGCGACCGCGTCGCGCAGCCTCGCTGGACGGCCGCGGGCGAAGGTCGCGTTCCTCGCCGAGCCCTCGTGGTCGGAGAAGCAGGTCGAGCAGGCCGTGGCCGGATCGGTCACCGGCATGATCGGCCAGGATCTCTATCGCGCCGAGAAGAAACGGACACCGTTCGGCACGACGCTCTGGATCGGCGCACCGTCCGAGGCGATCGAACGGGGCAGGATTCTGGGTGACGGCGTAAACCTCGCGCGTCGTCTGGTCAACCTGTCTCCCGATGACCTCTATCCGGAGACGTTTGCCGAGGAGGCCGCGGCGGTCGCGGGGCAGACCGGCCTCGAGATCGAGATCTGGGACGAGGAGCGGCTCGCCGACGAACGCTGCAATGCGATGCTGGCGGTGGGCCGGGGCAGTTCGCGGCCGCCACGCCTGGTCATCCTCCGCCACCGGGGCAGCTCCGATCGGTCGGCCGCCCCGGATCTCGCACTCGTCGGCAAGGGCGTCACATTCGACTCCGGCGGTCTCTCGCTCAAGCCCTCCGATTCAATGCTGACGATGAAGTGCGACATGTCCGGCGGCGCGGCGGTCCTCGCCGCCGCCGCGACGATCGCCTCCCTGCGGATGCCGATCAACCTCGTGGCCGCCATCGGTCTCGTCGAGAACATGACCGGCCCGGCCGCCTACAAACTCGGCGACGTGATCACCGCCCGCAGCGGCACGACGATCGAGATCCACAACACGGATGCCGAGGGACGTGTCGTCCTCGCCGACGTGCTCGACGTGATCCGCGGCATGCAGCCTGCGAGGATCGTCGATGCCGCCACGCTCACCGGCGCCTGCATGGTGGCGCTCGGCGTGGATGTCGCGGGCCTCTTCACCAACGACCAGCCCCTGTGCGACAAGGTCGCTACCGCGGCCCGGTCGGTGGGCGAGCCGGTCTGGCAGCTTCCGATGGACGCGGACTACGATGAGCAGATCAAGAGCGAGGTCGCCGACATCAAGAACGTCGGCGACGGCCGCTGGGGGGGCGCGATCACGGCCGCAAAATTCCTCGAACGGTTCGTCGGTTGCGTCCCCTGGACGCACATCGACATCGCCGGGCCGGCCTTCGCCGAAAAACCGAAGCCCTGGATCGACGGAGGTGGCACGGGCGTGATGGTGAGAACGTTCGTCGAACTCGCCCGCGGACTGTGAGGGGCTTTGCTCTGCTCGGGGTGTCGAGAGGGGCTGCCCACGCCCTCTCTCCGGACGTTCGCTGCGGGCATCCCTGCCCTCCGCTCTCTCGGAGGTGGCTGCGCTCTCGCCCTCCGGGCTGCGCTGGCCGCCTACGCCGGCTCGAGAGCACGGGCAGCCCCTCTCTCCCCTTTCGGTGCGGCACAAGGTCCGGCTGCCGCGCGGGCGATTCTGGTCGAAACTGTGATGGAGTTTTCAAAAACCAGGAAGATGCACAGCCCTTGGCGGGCTTCGATGGTCAGGAGAGAAGCACGTCGAGTTCGTCCACGAGTTCGCCGAAGCGGGTGAGGGCGATGGCAACGGGATCCGGCTTTTCGAGGTCGACCCCTGCGTCACGGAGGAGGTCGAGAGGCCATTTCGAGCAGCCCCCCTTCAGGAACGTCTGATAGGCGGCCAGCTCCCGGGGCCCGCCCTCGGCTACGTTCGTGGCAAGCGTGATCGCCGCGGCGAGGCCGGTGGCATATTTGTAGACGTAGAACGCATTGTAGAAGTGCGGGATTCGCAGGCACTCCAGTTCGAGCTGCTCATCGACGACGAACCGAGGTCCGAAGTAGGCGTCGAGCAGCCCACGGTAGATCCCGCGGATCCGGTCGAGCGTGAGAGGCTCGCCCGCCTCGGCAGAGGCATGGCTCCGCCGTTCGAACTCGGCGAACATGGTCTGCCTGATGATCGTGGCCCGGATCGAGTCGATCTCCCGGGCGATGATCGCCGCCTTCTGCTCGGGCGATGCGGCCCGCTGCACGAGCAGTCGCGTCAGCAGCTGCTCGTTGAACGTGCTGGCCACCTCCGCGACGAAGATCGTGTAGCCGGAATACTGGTATGGCTGGGCCTCGCACGACATCCGCGTGTGCATCGAATGGCCCGCCTCGTGCGCGAGCGTGAAGACGTGCTCGATCGCCTCCTCCTGGAAGTTCATCAGGATGTAGGGATCGGAGTCGTAGGTGCCGGAGCTGAAGGCACCCGACTGCTTGCCGGCATTGGGATACCGATCGCACCACCGTCCGCGGAGTCCCCGGGCAAGCCGGTCGCAGTACTCGCCTCCCAGTGGCGAGAGCGACTCGATCACCAGATCGACGGCTTGGTTCCAGGTGTGCCGCTGCTCGAGTTCCGGCACCAGCGGCACGTAGCAATCGTAGTGATGGATGGCGTCGAGCTGTAACACCCGCTTCCGCAGATCGTAGTAGCGGTGCACGGTCGGAAGCCGATCACGGACGGCCGCGATCAACTGGTCGTAGACGGCGATCGGCACGTTGTCGGCGAAGAGCGCCGCTTCGACCGCCGTCGGATACTTCCGAACCCTCGCGGAGTAGATATCCCGTTCGTTGGAGCCGCAGAGCGCCGCCGCGAGCGTGTTGGCATGGGACTGATACTGGTCGTAGTACTGGTGGAAGACGGTCCGCCGGACGTCGGCCGATGGGTCGTGCAGCAGCGTGACGAACGTGGCATTGGAGAGCTCGACTCGTTCCCCGCTCCCGGTCGTGATCGTGCCGAACCGCATGTCGGCATCGGTGAGCTGGCGAAAGACCTTCGACGCCGTACCAGCGAACGTGCCCTGCATGGCGAGGAGTTTCTCCTCCGGCTCCGAGAGCACGTGCGGCCGGGTTCGAACCAGACGCTCGAGCATCAGACGGAAGTCGGCGAGCACGGACAGTTGCATCCAGACCGCGAGCGTGGTCTCGGGAATCGCCATGATCTCCGGACGGATGAAGCTCGACTGTTCGCCCGCCCGCGTGGCGACGTGCTGGAAACGGCCCATCATCCGCTGGGCCGCCGGAGCCGCCTGATCCTCGCTGCCCCGCAGGTGGGCATAGGTGCCGATCCGATCTCCCTCGCGATCTACCGCCACGTCGAACGCGAGGCACTCGGCCAGCCGCTCGGGTGCCGACCCGAGCGTGCCGGTAAACGCCTCGTACCCGGGAATCCTCGCCTCCCATGCGGCGAGCGCCGCCTCCCATTCGTCGTCCGAGCGAAACAGACTCGCGAGATCCCATGTATCCCCTGGCGAAACATCCTTTCGCGAGGGGAGCGTCTTCACGACCTGATCACTCATGACAGAGCCCTTTCTTTGGCGATCGGAGGCAACTGGAACACATGCGGGCCCAAGCGTTTCAGAGACGCCAGACGGCGCTGCCCCATGCGAGGCCCCCCCCGAAGCCGCAGACCGCAACCGTGCTGCCCGGACCGACCCGGCCTGCTCGCCACGCCTCGTCGAGGGCCAACGGGATCGAGCCGCTTGACGTGTTGCCATACCGGTCGAGGTTGATCGCCATCTTCGCCTCGGGGATGCCGAGGGCCGCGCGGGCTCCTTCGAGAATCCGGGCATTGGCCTGATGGAGCACGAAGAGGTCGACGGCTTCCAGCGGAAGCCCGGCATGCGCGACGACCTGTCGGACATTCTCCTCGACGAGCCGGATCGCCCACTTGAACACCGCGCGGCCATCCATCCGCATGAACTGCTCGCGTCGCTTCGCCCCCTCCTCCGTGATCGGCTGGCGGGACCCGCTCATCGGACAGGCCAAAAGCGAGGCGCCACGGCCATCGGAGCCGAGCGCATGGGCGAGCAGCCCGCGATTGGCATCTCCCTCAGTTCGCTCCAGGATCACCGCGCCGGCACCGTCACCGAACAGCGGCCACGTCTTGATGTCGGCGGGATCGACGACGCGGGAGTTGGCATCGGCCCCGACGACCAACGCCAGCCGGCTGGCACCGGTGACCACGAACTGTGCGGCGGTCACCAGGGCATACGCGAAGCCGGCGCAAGCGGCTGTTACGTCCATCGCCGGGGCGTCGAGCCCGAGGGCCTCCTGGACGATGCAGGCGGTCGATGGAATGCACATGTCGGGCGTGAACGTGCCGAGGACAAGCAGGTCGATGGCGGCGTGATCGACACCGGCTCGGCTGATCGCCTCCCTCGCAGCGGCCGTGGCGATATCGCTCGTGGCGACGTCGGGCGGGGCATGTCGCCGCTCACGGATACCCGACCGCTCCACGATCCACTGCGGGTCGCAGCCGAGGTGGGCCAGGTCGGCATTGGTCACGACGGTGCCGGGCACATGGCTGCCCGTGCCCACGAGCCGAAATCCCACTGCCCGACCGAAGCGGGAAGGTCGCGGCGAGGTGAGGATGTCGGACATCAGGTGCCGCCGGGTTCACTTGCTCTCGTCGGCGGGCTTCTTTTGCACGATGGCCGCCCGTGTGAGCCTGATCTTCGCGCACTCCGCGTCGGAGACCACGTAGTACCAGTCGGCGAACCGATTGTTGAGTTCGCGGACTCGCTTCGTCGCGGTCTCCACCTTGCCGTCGTATTCTTCCTGCTTTCGACGATTCTCCCGCTCCACTCGCCGCCGTTCCTCGACCGCCGCCTGGGCCTGGGCCTCCGCCTCGTCGGCCTTCGCAAGTTCGTCGGCGGCGGCCCCCTCCTTCTTCGTCTGGCTGTCCTTGCCGGCGGGATCTTTCTTTTCGGCATCCTTCTTTTCGCCCCCCTTCTCCTCGACGCCCGCCGGCAGATCGGGCACCGGCTCGAGCTTCGGCTTCTCGAGCAGGGCCTCGTTGAGCCTCGCCATCACGAGCAGGTAGCGGCCACTGGTCTCGCCTGCGTCGGCCGTGGCACCCTTTTCCGAGCCGACGTCACGCTGCCCCTGCACTGCCGTCGTCCCGGCGCCGAAACGAAGCACATACTCGACGCCATCCTTCATGCCCACGATCGTCTCGCCATCGGTCGAGAGAATGTCGCCCGTCTTCAAGGGCAAAAAGCCTCGCTGCTGCATCGAGGTGACCGCCTCCTGGTCACCGGTGAACTGCTCGGCCCCCTTCAGATCGGCGCTCAATCCGGCCGGCTTTCGCGCGACGTCGATGATCTTGAGGTCACCGAGGGCGTTGCGGAGATCGTTGAGCTTCGCCGATGCGAGCTCCTCGCCCGCGGCCAGTTTTTCGGACTTCGGCTTCGAACCGCCCTCGAACGACTCCATCGACACGAGCGACCACTTGGCCTCCTTGTCATCGTACGCCAGTTCGATCCGCGACTTCCGTTGCTGTTCGACCATCAGCCGGCCGTTCGACTCGACGGCACCGAGCGCGTAATCATCGACAACGACCTGTCGTACATCCCAGGGCGAGAGCTTGAGCAGATCCTTTTCGATCCAGTCGCCGAACCGGCTGGAAAACTTCGAAGTGTCGAGTTCCACGCGATAGACCGGGTCCTGACCGGCCTTGCGGACGAACCGCAAGGTACGCCCCCCATCCGCGCCGGCAGGACGCTTGTCCTCTTTCCCGATGATGAGGCGGGCGAGTTTGGTGCCGCCCGCGTCGCGGATTTCAACCAACTGCCCGATGCCAGTCATCCCGGGCTTGATCTTGTCGGCATCTGGCTCGATCACCCCGTAGGTCTCGTGATCACCAGGGGAAGTGCTCACCATCTCGAGGATCGGCCGATCGATCAACTCCGTGGCCGCGACAGCCAGTTGGTCCTTCGCGTCGGCCGGATAGTTCTGGTGGGAGGGGAGCACCCACACGCCGCCCGACTGCACGACCTTGAATGGCTGCAGCGTCGAAAGTTCGTCGTCGTAGGTCACGATCTCGAGGCTCGAAGTCTTACCGGCGTCCGAGAAGCCTGGAAAAAGGAGCCGCTCGGCCTCCGGCTCGACGTCCCGGCTCTTGAACCGGGGCTGGACGAACGAGCCGATCAGGAGCATCCCGATTCCGCCGAGCACGAAGAGTGCGGTCTTCCGCATCACGGGCGACATGGGGTCGGCGGCATTGTGCTGATCCATCGCGAAACTCTCCGAGGTGTTTGGCTCTGTCGGGCACGCGGTCAGCGGAGCCGCGACTTGGAAACGCCTTCGCGCTCCTTGGCGCGGCGGCGGAAGAAGACCATGAAGGCCACCACGAGCGGCGGGATCGGGGGCAGGAGCACGGCCAGCCATTTCTGCCGATCCTGCTCCTGCCGAATCCTGCCCTCGAGCTTCCGCTCGACGGTGTCGATCTCCGCATCGCGCTTCCGCTTCAATTGCTCGATCTTGGTATCGAGCCGACGCTGCGCGAGTCGCTGGCGGCTCGCGAGCTGCTGCACGGCCTGCATGGCCGCCTGCGGGTCGGCGTCGCCCTGGGCCTCCATCTCCTTGATCTTCTGTTCGAACTCGCCGACTTCCTTCTGCATCTCGGCATTGGCCTCACGCTCAGCCTTGTCGAACTCGGCGAGGAAGGCGGCCCGCTGCTGGTCGGCCTGCTCCCGCGACTCGGCGACGGTGTCCTCGATCCGCTCGAGCGTGCGGTGCTTCGGCTTGCGCTTGCGGATCTCGAGAAATCGATCATCACCGGCCAGGGAATCGAGCACGTTGAGGACGAACGTGACGTTGTCGAAGTTGAGCCCGAAGACCTCATCAGGCCTGTTGCGGAGCCCGAAGATCCGGCCATCCATGAGATCGATGTCACAGACGACGACGGCGCGAACGAGACTGGCAGCAGGCGCATTCCCCTCCGGAGTCGAACCAGCGTCGGCCGAGGGTGTGCGCTCGATGAGCGCCGCCAATACGGTCGCCTGCTTGCCGGGCTGCTCGAAGTTTCGAAGCGACCGCATGTCGCCGGGATTGGCCATGATCTGGGTGACTTCGATCGTACCGCTCCGCGTGCCGGTTTGAACGAGCGGAACCCACTCGATGTTGGCGGCGTCGTCCTTGGCAAGCCCGCCTGGGAACGGGAAGAGGACCTCCTGCAGGCCGGCCGTGATCGGCTGCGACTGGTTGAAGCCGGCGACCGACCTGCCCTTCTCGGCCTCGCTGAGATTGGCGTCGATAAAGACGAACTCGCTCGGCAATTCGAGCTTCACGTGCGGGTTGTAATCCTGCCAGATCACCAGGGGATCGGAGCCCGTGCGGCCCATCACGGGACGCCCGCCGGCCACGAGCTTCACGCCCAGCGCCTGCCAGAGCTGGTTGAGATCCCCCTTTGGCTGCGCCTGAGGGCCGAACATCGCCATCGGCCCTGCCGGACCACGCCGCGGCTGCGACGTTCCGGGTACGCCCGTCATCAGGACCGGCAGCGGATCCTCGAAGATGGCCGTCGGCTGCCCCGCCTGCACGGCGGCCACGAAATGCCCCATCTGCTCCGGCCCCAGCGACGATGGCTGGACGGCCAAAAGCACGTCGTATCGCTCCGTGATCGGCGCCGACGCATCGACCTGCACGACGTCGTATTGTTTCTCCAGTTCGTCGAGCACGGCCTGCCGCGGCTGCTGCTGACCGCTCATCATGTCGAAGCCGCCCGAGAGATTGGCATCGGTTGTGAGCACGCCGAGCCGCTTCCGCTTCTTCTGGGCCGCGGTGGAGATCGAACGGATCAACTCGTATTCGACCGGAGTGCCCTTGTCGAAGAAGGGTACCACCACCTTCTCGAGGCCACACTGCACGGCGCAGCCGAGGAAGATGTTTTCCTCGCGGTAGGCGCCGCGAACCCGCGAGAGCACCGACACCGGCTCGATGCCGAACTGCTGCTTGGCCAGCGAGGCCGCCTCCGTTTTCGGCTCGGCGTCGATCACCTCCACGTTCACCGTGCCTCGGCCGAGCCGCTGGAACTGTCGCAGCATATTGAGCAGTGTGAGCCGCGTCTGGGCGTAGTCCTCCGGGACCGTGGGGCTGACGTAGGCCTTGATGTCAATCGGCCTCGACGGCTTCAGATCGGCCAGCAGCCGCCGGGTGTCGGGCGCCAGCGAACTGATCCGTTCCTCAGACAGGTCGGCACGCACGTCCATCCCGCGGAAGAGTAGCACGGCGCCCATCGCGGCGGCCGCGATGCCGAGCGTCCGCACGGCGTAATGCACCCCCATCTGGCCGCCGTCACGACGGCCGGTCCAGTGCCTACGGCCGATCAGGACCATCGCGATGTAGAGGCAAATGGCCGCGATGCCGACGAAGTAGGCGATCGATGAAAGGCTGACGATACCCCTGCCGAAATCCGAAAAGTGTTCGGCGAGGCTCCAGCCCCGCACCCGCTCCGCCATCCGCGGCCCCATGACGGTGCTCGCCCGGTCCGACACGGCCAGAGGCGCGTTGAAGAACAGCCCGAGAATGAAGGCGACCGTGAGGTTGCTCGTGAGGAAACTCGCCACCATCCCGATGGCGAGCATCGCCAGACCGGTGAACCAGTAGCCGAGGTAATTGGAGAGGAAGAGCCCGCCATCGGGCGTGCCCCACCGGATCAGAATGATCAGGTTGCAGACGCAGGAGAAGAGCAGCGCGACGGTGTAGATGCCGACCGCTGCGAGGTATTTCCCGAACACCACCTCCCAATCGCTCGCCGGGATCGTGAGCAGCAGTTCGTCGGTCCCCTGCCGTCGCTCGTCGGCCCACACGCTCATCGTGATGGCCGGCACGAACACCAGAAGCAGGTAGGGCAGGTAGCGGTTGAGCTGATCGAGATTCGCGAGGTTGGAGTTGAAGAACTCGGGGGGCCAGAAGGCCGCCAGCGATCCCAGCAGCACGAAAACGCAGATGAAGACGTAGCCGGTGGGATTGGAAAAATAGGCGACGAAGTTTCGCTTGAAGACCGCGTCGAGGACGTGCCACTTCATGGGTGTGAATCCTTTCGGCCGGCGTCAGGCCGTGCCGCTTCGGGTGAGTTCGTGGAAACGGTCGTCGAGACTGCGGCCGTCCCTCCGGAGTTCGGCGGGCGTGCCGTCGAATCGCAGGCGGCCCTCGGCGATGAGGATCACGCGGTCCGCCATCGCCTCGACTTCCTGGAGGATGTGGGTAGACAGAAGGATCGTCTTCCGTTGGCCGAGCCTGCGGATCGTGTCGCGGACCTCGCGAATCTGGTTCGGATCGAGGCCGCTGGTCGGCTCGTCGAGGATCAGCACGTCGGGCTCGTGGAGGAGCACCTGCGCCATCCCCACTCGCTGCCGATAGCCCTTGGAGAGCTTGCCGATGGCCTTGCCAATGACGCTCCCCAGTTCGCACTGCTTTACCACAGCCTCGATCCGTTCCTCGCGGCGGTCGCCCGCGAGCCCGCGTGCATCCGCGAAAAATTCCAGCAGGCTCCGGGGCGTCATGTCTGGGTAGAGCGGTCCGTTTTCGGGCAGGTATCCAAGGTGGGCCGCCCCCTCGAGACGGTTGATCGACATATCGTAGCCTGCGATCCTGGCCGTTCCGGCCGATGGGGCGAGGTAGCCCGTGAGCATCTTCATTGTGGTGCTCTTGCCGGCACCATTGGGTCCGAGAAACGCAACGATCTCCCCCCGGGACACCCGGAACGATATGTCCTTGGTGGCGATGAACTGCCCGTAGAACTTGGTCAGACCGTCGGCCTCGATCATCACCTGGGCAGAGGCGGGTGCGTCATGCATCGCGTGGGTTCCTTGCGCTGGGATCCGGGGAGCGAGCGGCCTTGCCGCCTGCCCCACGAGAACCGACCCCTTATTTTTCACTCCACACCGCGGCGCGGCAATCCCCGGGGCTCGCCGTGGGCGGAATTACGTACTGCGTCAAGCACTTCTCGCGGAGTCGGCCGGCTGCGGCATGACGGGCTGCATGATCGGCCCCACGCCGCCCCGCTGCCACGCGACATGGGCCCTCCACGCGTCATCGACCCGCGGATGGTCACCCCGAAAATGGACCCCGCGGCTTTCCTCGCGGACAAGGGCGCTGCGGATCATGAGCTGGGCCACCTCGAGCATGTTCTGCAACTGCCATCCCGCCGCATCCCCGAACTGACGGGGCAGCACGTAGCGACACCAGCCCTCGACCGTTTCCAGGGCCTCTGCCAGCTGCGGCCCGGTCCGCTCGACTCCGACCTGTCGCCACATCAGCGATCGGAGAGAGTTGCGGATGTCGGCCAGATCGAGGGCCGCGTGCCCGGCCCCCACGGCTGCGTCCTCCCGCTTGGGGTTGGTGATCGCTGGCAGGTGAAACGTGTCAGCGGCCACGGCAACTCCTTCATCCATCACCTCGGCGGCGGCCGTCTCCCCGACGCGGGCGCCGTAGACGAGCCCTTCCAGGAGGCTGTTGCTGGCCAGTCGATTGGCGCCGTGCAGGCCGCTGGAGGTGACCTCGCCGGCGGCGAGCAACCCGGGCACGCTCGTTCGCCCGCGATCATCGACGGTCACGCCGCCGATCATGTAGTGGGCCCCAGGGCGGACCGGAATCCGGTTGCGTGCAAGGTCGAGCCCGAACTTCGCGCAGGTCTCCGCCATCCCTGGAAAGCGGTGCCGCACCGCGGCTGCGTCGAGGTGCGAGAGATCGAGATAGACGCTCGAGTGGTGCGTGCGATGCATCACGTCGGTGATCGCACGCGCGACGACGTCGCGCGGCGCGAGTTCAGCCCGCGGGTCGAAGTCGGGCATGAATCGCCGGCCATCACGATCGACCAGCCAGGCCCCTGCTCCCCGAACCGCCTCCGTGATCAGGCTGCGGCCTCCACCGGCGATGTAGAGCACGGTCGGGTGAAACTGCATGAACTCCATGTCTCGAAGTTCGGCACCGGCCCGCCAGGCCAGCGCGAGCCCGTCGCCGCTGGCGCCCGGCGGATTGGTGGACTCGCGGTAGATCTGTCCGACGCCACCGGTGGCCAGAATCGTTCGCTTCGCCCAGACGAGCGTTTTCCCGTGGGCGGGATTCCAGACCAGGGCGCCGCGGCAGGCACCGCCGTGGGTGATCAGGTCGATCGTAAACGTATCGGGCCAGACATCGAGGTTGGCGAGTGTTCTCGCCTGACTGATCACGGCCCGCATCACCTCGCGGCCGGTCGCATCTCCGAGCGCATGCACAATGCGGTGGTGGCTGTGTCCTCCCTCACGGCCGAGTTCGAGGGTGCCGTTGCGAACGTCGAATCGAGTGCCCCAGGCGATCAGTTCATTGATCCGCGCCGGGGCCTCGCGGACCACCGCATTGACGACATCGCCGTGGCACAGCCCCGCACCAGCGACGAGCGTGTCGGCGACATGGTTGTCGAACCGGTCCTCGGGATCAACGACGCCGGCAATGCCCCCCTGCGCCCACTGGCTCGACGAGCCCTGCAGGTCGTCCTTCGTGACGACGGTGACCGAGAGCGACGGATCGACCGCAAGCGCCGCCCTCAGGCCGGCGAGGCCGCCCCCGAGAATGAGTACGTCGGTGAAGCAGTGCGGCACCCGCTTTGGGCCGAAGGCGACGAGATACCGCGGCCCCTCGAACATGCCGCTTCCTGTGTTCGTCATTCGCCGCCCGTGCCCTGGAGGTAGGCCCGCACCTGCTCGCGATACTCGCTCGGTGGGCGGCTGCGGCGGCCCTCCGCCTGCCCCCCCTTCACATCGGATGGCAGGTCGCGGGATGACCGCGTGCCGCCCGGCCTGAGCCCGAGGCTCCGCACCGCCCGCTCGAATTCGCCTCGCTTCCGCTGATCAGGACTGTCGGCCAGCCGTCGCATCGCCTGCCACCGCTCGATGAAAGCCCGGGCCTGCTCGGGCGTCCAGCCGAGTTCCCTCAAAACATCCGATCGGCCTGCCTCCACCGAGTCACGGAGGTGCTCGACGGCGAGATCGGCTGCGTTTCGTGCGTGGGCGACATCCTCATCACCCCACTCGAGCTCCCTTTTGTCTTGGTCACCTTCCACCGCATCGAGATCATCGCGGGGAGCCCCGTCGCCGCCCGTTACCGCACCGGCTCCGGTCTTGCTGCCGCCGCCCGGCGCCGCTTCACCCGGCTGCCCCTCTTGCTCACGATTCTGCCCCGTGCCACCGCCGGCTTGTTCGCCACCGGGCTCACCCGACTGGCTTTCTTTCTGCCCCGCGCTGCGACTTGCCTCTCCAGCCTTGCCCTCTCCAGCCTTGCCCTCTCCAGCCTTGCCCTCTCCAGCTTTGCCCTCTCCAGCTTTGCCCTCTCCAGCTTTGCCCTCTCCAGCTTTGCCCTCTCCAGCTTTGCCCTCTCCAGCCTTGCCCTCTCCAGCTTTGCCCTCTCCAGCTTTGCCCTCTCCAGCTTTGCCCTCTCCAGCTTTGCCCTCTCCAGCTTTGCCCTCTCCAGCTTTGC
>JBJTOU010000017.1:0-5919 GCA_046074725.1 Planctomycetia bacterium | reverse complement strand
CGCGAACGGCGTGCACCGCCAAAAGCAAAGGAATCCGGGCACGAAAAAGCCCGCGCGCCGTGAGGCACGCGGGCTCCGAGTACGGTCGAGCTAGGCGCTCAGCGACCCGCGAGGAGCGGCGCGATGAGCAGGCTGACGACGCCCATGACCTTGATGAGGATCGCCACGCCGGGGCCGCTCGTGTCCTTGAAGGGATCGCCAACCGTATCACCCACAACGGCCGCCTTGTGGGCGTCACTTCCCTTGCCGCCGTGCACGCCACTCTCGATGTACTTCTTGGCATTGTCCCAGGCGCCGCCCGAATTGGCCATGAACACGGCCACGCAGAAGCCGGTCGTCAGACCGCCCACCAGCAGACCGAGCACGCCGCTCACGCCGAGCAAGAGGCCCACGGCCACGGGCACCACCAGCGAGAGCACAGAGGGGAGCACCATCTCCCGCTGGGCCGCCTTGGTGCTGATCGCCACGGGCGCCGCATAGTCGGGCTGCTCGGTGCCTTTCATGATGCCCGGCTTCTCGCGGAACTGTCGCCGCACCTCCTCCACCATGCCCTTGGCTGCACGCCCCACGGCCTTCATCGTCAAGGCGCAGAACACGAACACGCTCATGGCACCCACGAACATGCCGACGAGCACCTTCGGGTTCATGAGCGTGACATCGTAAAACCGCATGTAGTCCTGCATCGTGGCCTTCTTCACATCGACGATCCGATTCTCGTTGACCAAATGGGCCACGACGTCGGCAGCCGGGGCGGTTTCAGCCACCGCGTTGCGGACGGCACCGGCCAATCCCTTCACGGCCGGCTCGGCCATGATCTTTCCATCCCGTCCCTTGCGGCCATCGAGGACCGCCGGATCGAGGATCATGTAGACCTGGTTGGCCTCCGCTTTGTCGCCGACGGCCACGACAAGACGGTCGGCAAGTTTCATCCAGTCGCCGGCGGCGACTTTCCGCCCGCCGACGGCCACTTCCTGGGCGCCGTCACGGGTCACGACCGCCGCGTGGCCCCACCGATCGAAGCCGATCCGCACCTCCTCGACATAGGCCGCCAACAGTGCCAGCGCCGTGAGCGCCGCCGAACCGATGGCAAAGCCCTTGCCGGTCGCCGCGGTCGTGTTTCCGAGGGCATCGAGGGCGTCTGTCCGCTCCCGAACGATCTCCGGCAGGCCGGCCATCTGGGCGTTCCCGCCGGCGTTGTCGGCGATCGGACCATAGGCGTCCGTCGCCAGCGTGATGCCGAGCGTGGAAAGCATGCCGACGGCGGCGATGCCGACGCCATAGAGCCCCAAGGCGAAGGCATTCGGATCGGAAAAGTTGAAGCCGTTGGAAAAACCGAAGGCCAGGAGCGTGGCCACGCCGGTGATCAGCACCGGCGCCCACGTCGAAAGCATCCCCTCCGCCACGCCGCCGATGATGATGGTGGCGGGGCCGGTCAGGGCCTGATCGGCGAGTTCCTTGGTCGGGGCGTATTCGTTGCTCGTCGCATACTCCGTCCACTTGCCGATCAACCAGCCAGCCGCCAGGCCCACGATCACCGAGACCGCGATCCCCATGTAGGTGAAGCCGCCCATCAGCAGGAAGGTGACCCCGAAGGTGGCCACGATGATGGCGATGGTCGCGAAGTTGATCCCTTTGGCGAGCGCCGCGAGGAGCGCCTTCTGCGACGAGTCCTCCTGGGTGCGGACCTGGTAGATGCCCCAGACGGAAAGGAGCGTGCCGACCGAGGCGATCGCCATCGGCAGGAACACCGCGGCCAACTGCATCGCGCCGTTGCCGCTGAATGCGGCCACGCCCAGGGCGGCCGTGGCGAGGATGCTGCCGCAGTAGCTCTCGTAGAGGTCGGCCCCCATGCCGGCCACGTCGCCGACATTGTCACCGACGTTGTCGGCGATGGTCGCCGGGTTCCGAGGATCGTCCTCCGGAATCGAGTGCTCGACCTTGCCGACCAGATCGGCACCGACGTCGGCCGCCTTGGTGAAGATGCCGCCACCGACACGGGCGAAGAGGGCCTGGGTGCTGGCCCCCATGCCGAAGCAGAGCATCGTGACGGTGATTTCTTCGAGCGACAGCGGCTTGAAGCCGAGCATCGGCACGAGCCAGTAGAGGATGAAGAACCAGAGCATGATGTCGAGCAGACCGAGGCCCACGACCGTGAGCCCCATCACGGCTCCCGATCGGAAGGCGATCTGGAGTCCTTCATTGAGCGACCGCTCGGCCCCCGCGGCGGTGCGGTTGCTCGCGAGCGTGGCCGTCTTCATGCCAAACCACCCGGCCAGGCCCGAGAAAATGCCGCCGGAGAGGAATGCGAAAGGAACCCACAGGCTCTGCACGCCGAGGCCGAGAGCCATCCACAGCAAAAGCGCGCAGATGGCCAGAAAGGCCCATCCCACGACCTTGTATTGCTGCTTGAGGTAGGCATCGGCTCCGGTTCGCACGTAGCCGGCGATCTCGACCATCTTCTGGGTGCCGGCGGGCTGGGCTTCCATCCACCGAAAGAATTGCCACGCTTGGAAGAGCGCCAGCATCGCGCCCCCCACGCCGACGAGCCACCAGAACGCATAGACGACGTTGGCAAGACCCGACGGAGGAGCCTCGGGGTTCACCACCGTACCTCCGCATCCGACGATCGGAAGAAGGAGCACGGCGGCGACGACGGGGAGGGTGGCACGTTTCACGATCAGGGGACTCCGGTCGGAAGAACGGGACGGGTGAACGGGAAGGGGCGGCTGCACCGCCCGGCCGCGGCATGAACGCCAGGAGGCGAAATTGAAACCTCTCGCCGAGGGGCTGTCAAACCGCGACTCTCGCCGGCTTTCGTCAGACGGGAGCCTTTCCGATGGCGTGATAGGCGAACCCGCGGGCCCGCATTTCGCCCGGGGCATAGAGGTTTCGCCCGTCGAAAATCGTCCGAGCCCTCATCCGCTTGGCCATCTCGTCGAAATCGGGGCGGCGAAAATCGCCCCACTCGGTCACGATCGCGAGGCATTCGGCTCCGTCGAGAGCCTCGATCGCACTGTCGGCGTAGGCCAAGCGACCCCCGTAGACGGCCCGCACGTTGTCCATCGCCTCAGGATCGTAGACGGTCACCGCCGCGCCTCCTGCGAGCAACCGTTCAATCAGGTCGAGCGCAGGGGCGTCGCGGATGTCGTCCGTCCGAGGCTTGAAGGCCAGGCCCCAGACCGCGATCTTCCGGCCGGCAAGATCACCGCGGAAATGCGCGGCGATCTTCTCGCCGAGCACCAGCTTCTGGGCCATGTTCGTCTCGTGGACCGCCGTGAGGATCCGGGGAGCGATCCCTTTGTCGCGGGCCATGGCGGCCAGCGCCTGCACGTCCTTCGGGAAGCAACTGCCGCCATATCCCGCGCCGGGAAAGAGAAAGGCGAAGCCGATCCGGCTGTCGTGCCCAATGCCGCGGCGGACGTCGTCGATGTCGGCTTCCATTCTCTCGCAGAGATTGGCCACCTCGTTGATGAACGAAATCTTCGTCGCAAGCAACGCGTTGGCCACGTACTTCGTCATCTCCGAACTTTCAGGCGACATCACGAGAAAAGGGTTCTCGGTTCGCAGGAACGGCAGATAGAGGCCTCGGAGAATCTCGGCCACCTCGGCGGCACGAACGCCGACCACCACCCGGTCCGGCTTCTGGAAATCCTCGATCGCCGCCCCTTCCTTGAGAAACTCCGGGTTGCTGGCCACCCGGCAGTCACGTCCCGTGCTGCTCTTCAATCGTTTCTCGATGCCCGCGCACGTGCCGACCGGCACCGTGCTCTTCGTGACCACGACGGCCCGGGGGTCGAGGCGCGGGGCGATCGTGTCGATCACCTTCCAGAGGGCCGACAGGTCGGCCGACCCGTCGACCGACGGCGGCGTACCGACCGCCAGGAATACCACCTCGGCACCATGGATCGCCGAGGCCGTGTCGGTCGTGAAGAGGAGACGCCCGGCCTTCGCGTTGCGTTCGACGAGTTCCTCGAGCCCCGGCTCGTAGATCGGGATTTCTCCCCGGTTCAACCGGGCGATCTTCCCGGCATCGATATCGAGGCAGGTCACAGTGTTGCCGCTGTCGGCGAAGCACGTCCCGGTCACCAGCCCCACATAGCCCGTACCGACGACGGCAATCCTCATGCCTGCTGGTCCCCTTCTGCTGGAGCGTCGGCCTCCTCCTGCTCGCTTGGAGGCACCGTCACCATCGCGGCGAGCGAGTCGCCGTCGTCGAGCCGCATGATCCGGACACCCTGCGTGTTGCGGCCCATCGGACGGATTTCACGGACATTCACCCGCTGGATCTTGCCGCGGGCGGTCATCATGAGCACCTGGTCCTCGTCCCGAACCGACACGATCGACACAACCTGGCCATTGCGGGAGGTCGCCTTGATGTCGCGAATGCCCTTCCCGCCACGATGCTGGGTGCGATACCGCATCCCACTGGAGCCCTCGGCGTCACCGTCTTCGCCCGCTTCGGGCGACTCCGACAACTCCGCCTCAGCGGCATCTCCCTCCTCGCCCGGCGTCGGGCCGGAGAGCGGCGTGCCGGCACCGAAGAGAGTCCGCTTGCCGTAGCCCTGCTCGCAGACGGTGAGCAGCGTGGCGTCGGGATCGGCCACCACCATGCCCACGAGGCGGTCGCCTGAGCCAAGCTTGATGCCACGGACACCGCTGGTGTCGCGGCCCATCGGCCGAACGTCCGATTCAGGAAAGCGGATCGCCATGCCCTTGGCCGTGGCGAGCACCAGCTCGTCGCCCGGCTTCGTGACGACGGCATCGACGAGTTCGTCCCCTTCACGAAGCTTGACGGCGATCAACCCCTTCGTGCGGCGGCGACGGTACTGCTCGAGCGCGGTTTTCTTCACGACGCCGCCACGGGTGGCCAACAGCAGATACTGATCGGGATCCTCGAACCCGGAGACCGCGCGACAATCGGCCACCTTCTCGCCCGCCTCGAATTCGAGCAGGTTGACCAGTGCCCGGCCCTTGGCATCGCGGGCCAGCTCGGGCAGCTCGAAGACCCGCATCGAAAAGACCTTTCCGAGCGTGGTGAACACGAGCAGCCAGTCGTGGGTGCTGGCCACGAAGAGGTGCTCGATCGGATCCTCCTCGTCGGTGCTCGCACCCTTGAGCCCCTTCCCGCCGCGGCGCTGGGCACGATAGACGTCGGCCGGCGTCCGCTTCACGTAGCCGGAGCGGCTGATCGTCACCACCATCGTGGCCTCCGTGATCAGCTCGGCCATGTCACGGATGTCGCCCGCCTCGCCGCTGATCTCGGTCCGCCGATCATCGGCATGCTTCGATTCGAGCTCGACCAGCTCCGCGCGAATCAGGGCCTTGATGTTCGCTTCGCTCGAAAGAATACGACGGAATTCGCCGATCCGCGCGAGCAGCTCACGGTGTTCGCCCGAGAGCTTCTCCTGCTCCAGGTTCACGAGCTGGCCGAGCGTGAGCCGAAGGATGGCATCGGCCTGTACGGGTGACAGGCCGAAGGTCTCGGTCCGCCCCTTCTCCTCGACGAGGATCGCGAACCCCTCTGCTCCAAGGGCCCGCTCGAGGAGCGCGGCGGGCGTTTCCAGGGCCACCAGCCGCTCCTTCGCCTCGGCCTGCGACTTCGAACTGCGAATGATCCGGATCACCTCGTCAATGTTGGCCAGGGCGACGAGCAGCCCCTCGAGCGTGTGCTTGCGGCTGCGGGCCTTGGCCAACAGGTGCTGTGTGCGCCGACGGATGACGGTCGTGCGATGGCGGAGGAACTCCTCGAGCAGGTTCTTGAAGGAGAGGATCCGTGGCTTGCCATCGACGAGCGCCAGGAAGATCAGCGAGAACGACGTCTGCAGCGGCGAGAACTGGTAGAGCTGGTTGAGGACCACATCGGGATCGGCATCCCGCTTGAGCTCCAGGATGAGCCGAACCGGCTCTTTCAGATCGCTC
>JBJTOU010000016.1:0-5040 GCA_046074725.1 Planctomycetia bacterium | reverse complement strand
GGCGGCGGCAAGGTCCGCTGCGTCGCCCTCGGCTCGACCGACGGTCTGACCCGCGGCGCCGAAGTGGTGGATACGGGGGCGCCGCTCTCGGTGCCGGTCGGCAAGGCCACGCTCGGCCGCGTCTTCAACCTGCTCGGCGAGCCGATCGACAACCGGGGCGCGGTCGAAACCAAGGAACGGTGGCCGATCCACCGCGATCCGCCGCCGGTCACCCAGCTCTCCACGAAGACCGAACTCTTCGAGACGGGCATCAAGGTGATCGACCTGCTCACGCCGTTCGTCCGAGGCGGCAAGGCGGGCCTCTTCGGTGGTGCCGGCCTGGGGAAGACGGTGATCCTGACCGAACTCATCGCCCGGATCGCATCCGCTCACGGCGGCTACTCCGTGTTCGCCGGCGTCGGCGAGCGGACCCGTGAAGGAACCGACCTGTGGCTGGAGATGCAGGAGGCCAAGATCGGCGACACCGGCCGGAGTGTCATCGAGCAGACCTGCATGGTCTTCGGCCAGATGAACGAGCCACCGGGAGCGCGCCTCCGCGTGGCGCTCTCCGCGCTCACCATGGCCGAGTACTTCCGCGATACGACCGGCGCCGACACGCTGCTCTTCGTCGATAACATCTTCCGGTTCTCCCAGGCAGGCAGCGAGGTGAGCGCCCTCCTGGGCCGCATGCCGAGCGCCGTGGGCTACCAGCCCACTCTTGCCACGGAAATGGGAGCGTTGCAGGAGCGGATCACCTCGACCTCAAAGGGCGCGATCACGAGCGTGCAGGCCGTGTACGTGCCGGCCGACGACCCGACCGACCCGGCGCCCGCGACGGCGTTCGGCAATCTCGACGCCTTCCTCTACCTGGAGCGATCGATCTCGGAGAAGGGCATCTATCCGGCCGTCGATCCGCTCGCCTCGTCGAGCCGCATCCTCGACCCGCAGTACGTCGGCGAGCGACACTACAAGATCGCCCGACGCGTCCAGCGGACTCTGCAGCGGTACCGCGAACTGCAGGACATCATCGCGATCCTCGGCGTCGATGAACTTTCCGAGGAGGACAAACTCGTCGTGCACCGGGCTCGGCGCATGGAGCGTTTCCTCTCGCAGCCGTTCCTCGTGGCTGAAGTGTTCACCGGGAAGCCGGGTGAGATCACGAGCCTGTCCGACACGATTCGTTCCTTCGAAGAGATCGCCGACGGCAAGTGGGATCATCTGCCCGAGCAGGCCTTCATGTACGTCGGCCCGATCGAGCAGGCGGAGGAGCAGGCGAAGAAAATGGCGGCGAAGGCCTGACCCCCACGTTCGAGAGGACTTCTCCCATGGCAGACTCGAAGCAGTCCGGCACCGTTCGATGCGTCATCGTGACGCCGGAGGCCACGGTCTTCGACGCGCATGCCCGGTTCGTGACCCTGCCGCTCTTCGACGGCGAGCGGGGCGTGGCACGAGGCCACGCGCCCTTTATCGGACGACTCGGGGCGGGCGAGGTGCGGATCTCGGGCGAGAAGGGGGAGGCAACCGACGCCGTCCGTCGCACCTTCGTGGAAGGTGGGTTCGTCGAGGTGGGGCACGACTCGGTGACGGTGATCACGCAGCGTGCGATCCCCGGCGACACACTGAGCCTTGCCAAGGCCAAGGCTGGCCTCGAAAAAATCAAGGCCGAGCCCGCGACTGGCGATGAGGCGATCGCCGCCAAGATCGAGGCGGAAGCGACCGCCCGTGCTCTTGTACGGGCGGCCGAACGACGCGGATAATGGTGGAGTGAAGGCACCTCGCTCTGGCGTGTTGATACGGGCGGTCATCCTCCTGTTGCTCGGGAGATCGGCTCCCGCTCAGGAGCGTCCCGTCGCCTTTGTGGGGGCCGAGGTGATTCCGATCTCCGGTCCCGCGATTCCATCGGGGGCCGTGGTGATGGAGGGGGGCAGGATCGTGGCGGTCGGTCCGGCTGCGACGACGGCCATCCCGCCTACCGCTGAACGGATCGATGTCACGGGCAAAGTGATCATGCCCGGCCTCGTCGATACCCACAGCCACGTTGGCGGGGGCAGGGGTGGCGACGGCAGCGGACCGCTGCAGCCGGACGTGCGAATCCTTGACTCGATCAATGTCCATGACGCCGGCTTCAGAAAATGCCGGGCTGGCGGACTGACGACGCTCAACATCATGCCCGGATCGGGCCATCTGGCGAGTGGCCAGACGGTCTACGTGAAACTGCGGCCGGCCACTACGATCGACGACATCCTCTATCTGGATGCCGCAGGGGCGGTCCTCGGCGGCCTGAAGATGGCCAATGGCACCAATTCCCAGCAGGATCCGCCGTTCCCCGGCACGCGCGGCAAATCGGCGGCGCTCGTCCGGCAAAAGTTCATCAAGGCACGCGAGTATCGAGACAAGCTCGTGCATGGGGCGGGCAACCGCGAGAAGCAGCCCGATCGCGACCTCGAATTGGAGGCGATCGTCGATGTGCTCGAGGGACGGAAGATCGTCCACCATCATGCCCACCGGGCCGACGACATCATCACCGTGCTGCGGCTTCGGGATGAATTCGGCTTCACGGTCGTCCTGCACCACGCCAGCGAGGCCTGGAAGGTCGCCCATGAGATCGCGAAATCGGGCGTCGGCTGCTCCGTGATCGTGCTTGACAGCCCCGGCGGCAAGATCGAGACGATCGATTTTTCACTCATGACGGGCGCGGTGCTCGAGAAGGCGGGGGTGGCCTGCGCGTTCCATACCGACGACCCCGTCACCGACTCCAGGCTCTTCCTGCGGACGGCCGCCCTCGGCGTGCGGGCGGGCATGTCGCGCGACAAGGCACTCGAGGCCCTGACGCTCGCCGGAGCGCGGATGCTCGACCTCGATGCCCGGATCGGCTCGCTCGAGCCGGGCAAGGATGCCGACCTGATCATCCTGTCGGCCGACCCGTTGAGCGTTCACGCGAAGGTGCTGCAGACGTTCGTCGAGGGCAAAAAGGTCTTCGATCGCGACGACCCCGAGGACCGTCTGTTCGCCGTGGGAGGCTACGGTGCGAGCCGTGATCAGGAGGCCGAAAGCTGCTGCATGGCGACGCGGGCGGAGTCCAAACGATGATCGCCTCACGAATCGCCTACTGGGCCCGTCCACTGGCCGCCGTGGCATGCGCAGCCATCGCCGGGTCGCAGGCGAACGCGGCCGGGGCAGGGGATGGAACCATCGCCATCCGCGGCGACACCGTGCATACCATGGCCGGTCCGGCGATTACCGACGGCGTGGTACTCATCGAGGCGGGCCAAATCCGACAGGTGGGCCCAGCCACCGAGGTGCGAGTTCCAGACGGCACAAGACTGCTCCGCGGCAAAGTCGTCATCCCGGGCCTCGTCGATGCCCACACCGTCGTGGGCCTGAGCGGCTCCTTGAACCAGCCCCAGGATCAGGACCAGCTCGACACGGTCGATCCCATGCAGCCCGAACTCCGCGCCATCGACGCCTACAATCCGCAGGAGCGGCTGATCGAGTGGATCCGCGGTTTCGGCGTCACCACGATCCATACCGGCCACGCGCCCGGCGCACTGATCTCCGGACAGACCATGATCGCGAAGACCCGGGGCCAGACAGCCGACGAGGCCGTCATCAAACCGGTCGCCATGGTGGCGGTGACGCTCGGCGACGACGCCCGCCCCAAGGGAGACGGCGCCGACAAAAAATCTCCCGGCACCCGCAGCAAGGCCGTGGCGATGCTCCGCGGGGAGCTCGTCAAGGCGCAGGAATACCTCCGCAAGCGATCGCTCGGGGACGAATCCAAGCGGCCCGACAAGGATCTTCGGCTCGAGTCTCTCGCCAAGGTTCTCACCAGAGAATGGCCCCTCTTGATGACCGCCGACCGAGCCGCCGACATCGCTTCGGCCCTGCGCATCGCCGATGAATTCAATCTCCGGATCGTGCTCGACTCGGCGGCCGAGGCCTACCTTCTCACCGACCGCATCAAGACGGCCGGCGTGCCCGTCATCGCTCACCCCACGATGCGGCGGGCCGGCGCCGGCGAAACAGAAAACCTGAGCTTCGAGACGGCGGCGACGCTGCGGAAGGCGGGTATTCCCGTCGCCCTGCAGAGTGGATACGAGGGCTACGTGCCCAAGACCCGCGTGGCACTCTTCGAGGCCGCCCTCGCGGCGGCCCATGGCCTCTCATTCGACGAGGCCTTGGCGACGATCACGATCGACGCGGCACGGATCATCGGCGTGGCTGACCGCGTCGGGTCGCTGGCGGTTGGCAAGGACGGCGACGTTGCTATCTTCGACGGCGACCCCTTTGAATACACGACGCACTGCATCGGCGTGGTGATCGACGGCACGGTCATGAGCAACCAGCCGCGGTAGGCTGCCCCGACGTGCCGAAGCCTCGTTCAACCGTGGCTCTCCAGAAGGGGTAGGCGCGGGGCTGCCTGTGCTCTCTCGCGGGCTATGGGAGCGAGCGAAGGCCGGATGCCGAAGCGAAGCGTACATGCAGTGAGCGAAGGACAGGATGTCCGTAGCGAACGTCCGGCGAGAGGGCACAGGCAGCCCCGCGCCGGGCCACACCACTTGACCAGACGCGACGTCAGATCTGGTAGTCGAAGTCCGGGGTGGGTGCCTCGCCACGCATGCGGAGCTTCGGCTTCTCGAGGACGACGGTCGTGTGCGGGTCGATCGACCGGGTAAGCCAGACATTGCTGCCGATCACCGAGTGGTGGCCGATCCGTGTGGCGCCGCCGAGGACGGTGGCGTTGGCGTAGATCACCACGAAATCCTCGATCGTCGGATGCCGCTTCGTGCCACGGACGAGATTGCCGTCGCCGTCGGTCTGGAAGGAGACGGCGCCGAGCGTGACGCCCTGGTACAGCTTGACGTGGCTGCCGATCTCGCAGGTCTCGCCGATGACTTCGCCGCGCTGGCAGTGCTCGGCGCGGTGCTGGTGGCGGCGCTGCTGTGCCCGTGGCTCTCGCCGCAGAACCCCTATGACCTTGCGGTGCTGGACGTGCTCGACTCGCGCCTGCCGCCGGGCGAGAAGTCCGGCGACGGCAAGATGACCTTCTGGCTCGGCTCT
>JBJTOU010000015.1:0-19645 GCA_046074725.1 Planctomycetia bacterium | reverse complement strand
TGCTCGAGCCGATCGGCTTCGGCTTCGCGGAGAGCCTGGGCCGCTATCTCGACACCCGCCGCCGGTATCCCGACGCCGAGATGATGATGGGCATCGGCAACCTCTCCGAACTCACCGACGTCGATTCGGCCGGCGTGAACGTGATGCTGCTGGGCTTCTGCCAGGAGACGGGCATCCGATCCGTGCTCACGACGGAGGTGATCCATTGGGCGAGGAGCAGCGTGAAGGAGTGTGCTCTCGGCCGCGCCCTGGCCTTTCATGCAGTCACCCACCGCACGCTTCCCAAGCATGTCGAACCGCGGCTGGTCACGTTGCGGTCGGGGAAGCCACGGGAGTTCGGCGATGACGAACTCGACCGCCTCGCAACGGCGATCCGCGACCCCAACCTTCGGGTCTTCGCCGAGAGGGACGAGGTGCATCTGGTCGGCGCCGGCATGCACCTCCACTCCCGCGACCCGTTCGCGCTCTTCGCGAAACTCGCGGAGGCCGGCCGCGACGACATCGACCCGAGCCATGCCTTCTACCTCGGCTACGAGGTGGCCAAGGCCGTCACGGCGCTGACGCTCGGCAAGGACTACCGCCAGGACCAGGCCCTCGACTGGGGCCACCTCACCAGGCCCGAGATCGCCCATGGTCCGTCGAAGGCCGCGGCCGAGGCGGCGAAGAAGCTCGAATCGGCGGAAAGCGATCCGCGGGCCGAGCAGCCGGAGAACGCATCATGACGATCCCGATCGCGCGACGCTGGTTCACCGCCTCGGGCGCGTTGGTGGCCGAACTCGAGACGGGCATCACCCCGGTGACCGTATTCGATCGGCTCTGCCGCCTGCCGCACCTCCTCTTCCTCGATAGTGCCTTGGTCGATCCGCCGGAACAGGATGACGGCGGCATGCCGTCGGCCCCGCGACTGGGCCGCCATTCGTTCGTCGCCGCCGATCCGATCCACTCGGTGATTCTTCCAACGGACGACCGGCCCGCGGAGCGGGTCGCCGAGGCGTTCGCCGCCGTGCGGTCGCTCTGCGCCGACCTCTCCTGCCCCACGATCCCGGGGCTGCCGCCATTCCAGGGGGGCGTTGCGGGACTTCTCTCCTACGAGTGCGGACTGGCACGGCTGGGCCTCGCGCCCCCCATCGTGCGGGCCTCGAGCGCCCCGCTCCTCTCGCTGCATGTGTATGACGTCGTCTTTGCGTTCGATCACGACAGCGGAAAGGGCTGGGCGATTTCACAGGGAGTGCCCGCCCGAGGCGCGGCCGCCCGCCGCGACCGTGCGGAAGAGCGACTCGCATCGATCCTCGCTGCATCCACGGCGACCGGCGGGCCGGCGCGGGCCGAGAGCCACCACGCTGCCCCGGCGCCGAGCCCGATGGCCACGCGGTTCTCCTACTCGCTTCCCAACCATCCGCACGTGATGGCGACGCACACCCGCGAATCCTATCTGCGGATGGTGGAACAGGGCATCGACTCTGTTCGTGCCGGCGACATCTTTCAGGTCAACCTCGCCCAGCACATGACCGTGTCGGCATCGGTCGATCCGATCGAGCTCTATCGGGCGGCGCGCTCGAACAACCCGGCTCCCTTCGCGGGTTACCTCGACGCCGGCGATGTGGTGATCGCCAGCATGTCGCCCGAGCGATTCCTCCAGACGGCCCGAGGCACCGTTCGGATGCACCCCATCAAGGGCACTCGGCGTGTGACCGCCAGCCCCGAGGCCGATCTCTACGCCGCCGAGGATCTGGGGTCGAGCGAAAAGGACCGTGCCGAGAACGTGATGATCGTGGATCTCGTTCGCAACGATCTTTCCCGGGTCTGCGACCCGGCGAGCGTGCGGGTGGAGTCGCTCTGCCGCCTCGAGCGGTATCGATATGTCCAGCACCTCGTGTCGATCGTTGCCGGGCGGCTGCGGCGCGGCCTGCATGCCCTCGATGCGGTCGAGGCCGCCATCCCCGGCGGCAGCGTGACCGGCGCCCCGAAGCATCGCGCCTGCGAAATCATCTCTGAACTCGAGGGCATGGCCCGCGGGCCCTACTGCGGCTCACTCGGCTACATCGGGTTCGATGGGACGGCCGACTTCAACCTGCTGATCCGCACGCTCGTCGTATCGCCCGATGCGATCACGTTCGCCGTCGGCGGCGGGATCACCGCCCGAAGCGACCCGGACTCCGAATACGACGAGACGCTTCACAAGTCCGAAGGGCTGCTGCGGGTCCTCGATGCGGCCCTCGCGACCCGGTGCGGCCAGGTGCCTGCAGGAGGTGTCCAATGATCCTCGTCCTCGACAACCGTGACAGTTTCGTCTTCAACCTGGCACGATGCCTCCATCTGCTCGGTGGCGAGACACGCGTCGTCTCGGCTCACGCGATCGACGTGGCGGGCGTGCGATCGCTCGCGCCCGCCGCGATCGTCATCTCGCCCGGCCCCTGCACGCCGCTCGAGGCGGGCTGCTCGGTGGACGTGGTCCGGGCCCTGCGAGGCGAGGTGCCGATCCTCGGCGTGTGTCTTGGACATCAGGCGATCGCGGCCGCAGCCGGCGCGACCGTCGTCCGTGGGGCCGAGCCGATCCACGGACGGGCAACCGATGTCTTTCATGACGGAACCGGGCTCTTTGCCGGCATCCCGAGCCCGATGGTGGCATGCCGCTATCACTCCCTCGTGGTCGATCCTGCGACGCTCCCACAAGACATCGTGGTGACCGCCCGCGATGCCGCCGGCACGGTCATGGCGATCGCCGGCCGGGCTTCCGTCACGCACGGCGTGCAGTTCCACCCCGAATCGATCCTCACCCGCCATGGCTTCCGATTGATGGCAAATTTCCTGGAACTGTCCGGCATCCCGCACGATTCGCGGGCGGCCGAGGGACTCGATGCCGATGTCGCCCTTCAGGCCGGCGGGGCTCCCGCCCCACCCGAACCCACCATGCCGATCGTGACATTCTGAGGGGGGCGGTCAAGTTCGCAGGATTGCCCAGACTGCTGGCAGCCCGTGCGCGCCGACAATGCAGGCGGTTCTCGCCGCATTCCCACGGTGAAAAAATTCACCGCATCGAAATCATCGAAAACAACGCGAGTCCCTCGATTCCTGCCCCGCGAAAACCCGCCTTGCCCGAGTTTCGGCACACGGATTGCTGTGTCGCTTCGTCGTCGGAGGTTCCGACGCGGCTGGAGGTCGCGTCTTCGGGATTTCGGCACAGCGGAGGTGCACGATTCCTTCTCACACACGAGGCGGACGATGGTTCTTGATCGCATGAAGCGTTGTGGGTTCTTCCTTCCAGTTCTCGCGGCCGTGGCAGCAACCATGTGTCCGGGCGTAGTGCTCGCCCAGGCGGCGACGCCGCCACCTCCGCCCACAGCGGAGGACATGCTGCCCAATCTCTGGCTCGCTGCCGACACTGTGTGGGTGCTTGTTTGCGGCATGCTCGTGTTCTTCATGAATCTCGGGTTTGGGTGCGTCGAGTCGGGGTTCGCCCGCGCGAAGAACGCGGTCAACATCCTGTCGAAGAACTTCATCGTCTTCGCTGCGACATGCATCGGCTTCTACCTGTTCGGCTGGGACATCATGTTCGGTGCCGGCGACGGGGCCTTCATCGGGAGTTCCGGCTCCTGGATGGTGGGCGGTGCCGACAACAGCCCTGCCGTGGGCGACAAGTACCAGGGCGTCTATGGCGCCATCAGCTGGGCAAGCGTGCCGCTGTGGGCCAAGTTTTTCTTCCAACTCGTGTTCGCCGGAACCGCCGCCACGATCGTGTCGGGGGCCGTTGCCGAGCGAATCAAGTACCACACGTTTGTCATCTTCAGCTTTCTCATGGCATTGGTGATCTACCCGGTCACGGGCCACTGGGTCTGGGGCTTCGGGTGGCTCGCCAAGGATTGGAATTTCTGGGACTTCGCCGGCTGCACGGCCGTGCATTCCGTCGGCGGCTGGGCGGCCCTCACGGGCGCTGCGATCCTCGGTCCCCGGATCGGCAAATATTCCGCCGACGGCAGGGTGCAGGCGATTCCCGGCCACAACATGACGGCGGCCTTCATCGGCTGCCTCGTGCTCTGGTTTGGCTGGTTCGGGTTCAATCCAGGCTCGACGTTTGGAGTGGCGGGAGACGGCGGTCGGCTCGCTGCCCAGGTCGCGGTGAACACCAACTCGGCTGCTGCGGCGGCGACGATCACGGCGACGATCACGGCCTGGTTGTTGCTCGGCAAGCCTGACATCGGGATGACACTCAACGGCTGCCTCGCCGGCCTCGTCGGAATCACGGCCAGTGCAGCCTTCACGAACGTCGGTTGCTCGCTCGTCATCGGAGCGATCGCCGGAGTGCTGGTCGTCTTCTCGGTGCTCTTCTTCGATCGCATCAAGATCGACGATCCGGTCGGGGCGACGAGCGTGCATCTGGTCTGCGGCATCTTCGGCACGTTGTGCGTCGGGCTCTTCACGACGGGGGACCTGACGGGGACGACCGCCAATACGCCCTTCGGGTTCGCGGCGGTCGGCGGACCTGCGGCTGGCCTCTTCTTCGGGGGCGGCACCAAACAGCTCATCGCCCAGCTGGTCGGCGTGCTGGCCGTCGGGGCGTACGTCGTGCCCGTCTCGGCGGTCTGCTGGCTGATTCTCAAGGCGGTGGTCGGCCTCCGCGTCTCCCCGCAGGAGGAGATCGAGGGGCTCGACATCGGCGAACACGGCAACGAGGCCTACCACGGGTTCGTGATGATGCGAACGGAGTAGGCGAACGATCCAGAAGACGGCCCCAATGGCGTGGGCGAGCGTGTCCGCCTCGCTCGTCCACGCCGGGGCTGTTTCATCAGCCGGGCCGAAAGCCCCCGTTCACGTTGATGATCTGACCCGTGACGAAGGCGGCCCTGGGCGACACGAGCCAGTGCACGGCTGCCGCGATGTCTTCGGGAGTGCCCCAGCGGCGGAGCATGCTTTCACGCATCGCCCGCTGCTGCCATGCATCGCTGGCTCCTTGGCCCCAGGCCGTGCGAATCCAGCCTGGCGCCACGCAGTTGACCCGCACCTTTGGCGCGAGCGACTTGGCAAGGCTCTTGGTGAAGGCCATCACGGCCCCTTTGGTGGCTGCGAACAGTTCGCCACTATCACCCTCCATGCCCATGGCCGCCTGATCCCAGCCGATCGTCACGATCGTGCCCCCTTCGCGGTCGGCCATCAGCCGACCCAAGGCCCGCGCCACGAGCATCGTGGAGATGACATCGACCTGCAGCAGCGCGGCAAGTTTCTTTTCGAACGGCCATCGGGCCGCCGCCCCCGTGAGCACGTCGGCACCGGCGATGAGCGCGACGGCATCGACTGCCGGCAGGTCACGTTCCACCGAGGCGACGAGCGCCGCCGCCCCCGCTGGATCGGAGAGGTCGGCCAGAAACGTTCCGGCATGCGCTCCCCGAGCGGCCAGTTCGGAGGCCACCTCCGCCGCTCCCTCGGGCGACCGTCCGTGAATCGCCACCCGGGCGCCGGCGTCGGCCAGTGCGATCGCCACGGCTCGGCCGATGCCACGCGTGCCGCCGGTCACCAGCGCCGTCCGCCCTTGGAGATCGTTCACGGAGAGGCCTCTGCCAGGTCCGGCTTGGGCGAAGGGTCGAGAAGGGGCAGCTCGTAGCAGGCCGCCTCCTCGGCATTGCGGACCAGCAGCATGCGGCCGGCGATGCACGGGTTGTTCCACGTCTGCCCGCTGATGGCCGCGAACCGTGCCAGCACCTGGTGTTTCGCGGACGAGGCCTCGACCAGCACCACCTCACCCGATTCGGCCTGCACCATCAGGAGACCGCCAATCCGCAGCACCTGCCCCTGACCGTATCGCCCCTCCTTCCACGCCCGCCGACCGTCGGCCAGTCGAACGCACTCGAGGATTCCGTCCGACAGGCCGTAGACATGCCCATCGTGCACCACGACGTTGGTGAACTTCGTCTTGAGCAGCTTCGAATCCTGCCAGACCGGGCGAACCGTCCGGAGCTGCCCCTCCGGCACGTCCGAAAGCCCGGCATCGATCTCGAAGACGGCGGCGCCGATCCCGTAGCCCTTGGAGAGGAAGAAGCGGCGATCGTCGAGGGGCACCAGCTGCGAGCAACTGGCGTCGGAGTTGGAATGGCCCGGCCATTCAACCATCCACAGCATCCGGCCGTCGGCGGGATCATAGGCTGCGGCGTGCGACTCGTTGACGCTCACCACCTGCTCGTGACCGCCGAACCTGACGAGCATCGGCGAGGCATACGCGATCTGCTCGTCACCCGCCGTCCACCGGTGCGCCCCGGTCTCACGATCGTAGGCCACGAGCGAAACATGGCTTGATTGGCCCGGTGCCGGCGCCCGACGCGGGCCTCCGGCCGGCACGATCACCATCTCTTCCGTGACCAGCGGCGATCCCGCCCGGCCCCAGGCCACGGCCACCGCGTGGGCATCGGGATCGATGCCAAGGTCATCGAGAACGTTCTTTCGCCATGCAATGCGGCCCGTCGCGCCGTCGATGGCATGGAGCCAGCCCGTGGCCCCCGTGGCATAGACGATGCCATTGCGGATCGTCGGCGTCGATCGCGGGCCGACGCCACCGAGGATCGTCTCATGCCGTGTCGGCACGGCGACCGCCCACTCCGGCTCGCCCGTGGCGATGGCGAGGCAGGTGATCACCTCCTCGTCGCCCCGCTGCTCGAGCGTGACGGCATGGTCGCCGCATGTCACAAAGCCGCTCCACCCGGCGCCGATCGGCCGCCTCCACACGAGCCGGGGCGGCCTCGACCCCCAGTCGGGATCGAGCACGGGCGAATCGACGCCACACATGCCGGACGGTCCGAGAAAACGCGGGAAGTCGGCGTCGGTCGCCGTCCAGGCCTCCGCGGCTTCAGTGCTGGCTGGATTTTGCCGTTCGAGGAGACGGTCGCGGGAGGCTGCCCAACGCCAGTTGAATTCGGGCACGAGATCCCCGGACACCCGCTCGATCCGGAGCGTACCAGCCGCCACCACGACCACGCCAAGCAGACCGCCGAGGACCATCTGTTTCAGATTCCTCGAATATCCGCTCTCGCGGACCAACCACACCAGCAGCGACATGAGCCCCGAAAAGCAGAGGATGAGCGTGATGATGTTTCGGACCGCCTGGTCCACGATCGAGCCGACAATCGGTTCCAGCAGCCCTCCGCGGACGAGAACCACCGCCGTCGCCAGCGAGGCGAGCGTGATGAACACGCGGCGAGAGGGCGAGAGCGGGCGCGCGGCGGGAGCGGCGTTTGGCGCGGTCAAAGGCTTGGATTTCTGCATGACACACTTTTACACGATCGGCCCTCCCGGCCGGGAGGCGATGTTCCTTGTCGGTCGCCCACAGGCGGACTACACTCGAAGAAACTCATATTTGCCGCGGAAAAACGCATGCTTCATCCGAATCGTTCCGGCGCCGCCGGCCCCTCTACCACCGCGGTGCATGCCGGAGAAGCGAGGCAGAAGCCCGGCTTCTCCATCACCGATCCGATCTTCGCGGCATCGACCTACACGTTTTCCGACACGCAGTCGATCGTGGACTTCATCGAGGAGAAGCAGCCCCGGGAAGAGTACGGCCGCTACGGCAACCCCGGAGAGCGGGTTGTCGAGGACAAACTGGCCGCCATCGAGGGGGGCGAGCAGGCGGTGCTCTTCGCGAGCGGGATGGGGGCGCTGGTCGGGCTGCTCATGGCCCATCTCAATGCCGGCGAGGAGATCGTATTCTTCGATGAGTGCTATCACCGCAGCCGAGAGTTCTGCCGAAAGCATCTGACCCGCTTCGGTGTCGGCTTCCGGGAGGTCCGCACCTGCGACTACGCGGCGATGGAGGCCGCGATCAGTCCTCGCACGAAGTTCATCGTCAGCGAGTCACCGACGAATCCGCACTTGAGCGTGGTCGATATCGAGCGGTTCGCCGACATCGGCCGCCGTCACGGGGTGCTGACGCTCATCGATGCCACGCTCTGCACCCCCTACAACCTCAAGCCGCTGGAATCGGGCGCGGATTTCGTCCTCCACTCGGCGACGAAATACCTCGGCGGCCACAACGACCTGCTGGCGGGCGTGGTGATCGGTGCGAGGGACCGACTCGAGCCGGTCCGCCACCTTCGCGGCATCATGGGCGGCGTCAATTCGCCACACAACGCCTATCTCCTCGAACGGGGACTCAAGACGTTTGCCCTGCGGATGGAGCGACACAACACCAATGGCCTGGCCGTGGCGCGATTCCTCGAAAAGCATCCGCGGGTCGAGCGGGTGCTCTACCCGGGCCTGGAGAGCCACCCCTTCCACGACATCGCCGCCAGGACGATGCGCGGCTTCGGTGGACTCGTCACCTTCTTCATCAAGGATGCCGACTGGCGGCAGACGGCGGCCGTCGTGGATGCGGTGAAGATCCCACGGATCGGCCCCAGCCTCGGAGGCGTCGAATCACTGATCGAGCAGCCGATGGTGATGAGCTACTGGAACTACTCTCCCGCCGAACGGGCCAGTTTTGGCATCAACGACAGCATGGTGCGGATGGCCTGCGGCATCGAGGATGCCGACGACCTGATCGCCGATCTCGCCCAGGCCCTCGGCTGAGCGACCGCAGCAGAACCGCTGTTCCAGCCCCGCTTTCGACCCGTTTCCGGAGACGCACCATGCACTTCCGCACCCGCGCGATTCACGTCGGTCAGGAGCGCGATCCCGCCTCCGGTGCGGTCGTGCCGCCGATCCACGTCGCGAGCACGTTCGTGCAGCCCGACGCCTCGATGACGGCGGCCTATGACTACGCCCGGACGGGCAGCCCGACTCGCAACGCCTTCGAAGCCACGCTCGCGAATCTCGACGGGGGCGCGAGGGCGCTGGCCTTCGCCTCGGGGATGGCGGCCACGCGGTGCGCCACAGACCTGCTCGTTCCCGGCGACCAGATCATCACCGGCACCGACATCTACGGGGGCACCTGGCGGCTCTTCAACAAACTCTTGGTTCCTCGTGGGATCACGGTGAAGGCCATCGACACGACCGATCTCGGAGCCGTCCGATCGGCGATGTCGCCCGCCACGAGGCTGCTCTGGATCGAAACGCCCGGCAACCCGCTCCTGTCGATCACCGACATCGCCGCCTGCGCCGAGATCGCCCATGCCGCGGGGGCCCTGCTGGCCTGCGACAACACGCTCGCGACACCGGCCCTCTCGCGGCCGCTCGAAATGGGTGCCGACATCGTCATGCACTCGGCCACGAAGTACATCGGCGGCCACAGCGACCTGTTGGGCGGGGCCCTGGTCGTGCGCGACGCCGAACTCGGCGCCCGCCTGCACTGGCTGCAGAACGCCACCGGAGGCGTGATGGGACCGCTCGAGTCGTTCCTCTGCTCGCGAGGGCTCAAGACGCTCGACCTTCGGGTGCGGGCGCAGTCGGCGACGACACAGGCCTTGGCAGAGTGGCTCGCCACGCATCCGAGCGTGCGGACGGTGCATTACCCCGGCCTGCCCTCCCACCCAGGTCATTCGATCGCGGCCCGGCAGATGGCCGGGGGCCACGGTGGCGTGATGAGCTTCGAGATCGACGGCGACCTTGCCGCCGCGAGGCGGATCGTGGAGTCCACGAGACTCTTCCAGTTGGCCGTGAGCCTCGGGGCAGCCGAGTCGCTCATCGAATTGCCGGCGGTGATGTCCCACGGGTCCTATGACGCCGCCGCCCGCCGGGCCGTCGGGATCACCGATGGCCTGATCAGGCTTTCCGTCGGCCTCGAGGCCTTCCAGGACCTCCAAGACGACCTCGATTGCGCGATCAACGCGGCCAGCCAACGTTCGATCTGACGGGCGGCCCACCTTTTTCACCGCACGCCACGGGAACCAGGCAATCTGGGCTGCCTCTGCGGATCGCAGCGATTTTGTCGGAAGTTCCGGTCGTCCGGATGTCGATACCCATTCCGAATGGAAAGACTTTTCCGGCCGGTCTCGACCCATCGGTGGCCGGAAAGTCGTTGCGGAAGGAGCCAGACATGAGTGGTTCGAACGACACCAAACTCGCCACGCTCGTGGTGCCGCTGATCGCCGTGGCGTTGCTCGCCCAGATCATTGCGCCACGACCTGCCGCCGCGCAGCCCGCCACCGACGCACAACTCGAGGGCGCGACCACGCCGAGCAATTTGAAGTGGAAGCCGCACCGCCATGCATCCGCTGCACCGTCATCGCAGGACACGTCCTCAGCCGAGCCTTCGCGTCACGAATCGGCGGCCCCCATGCGCGACACGCTCGTCACGGCGTCGAAACCCGCGCCTGCCACCGTGAGCCTCCCCGACCGTGTGCCGGGCGTGGTGACCTCCTCGAAGCGCCGGGCTCCCGAGACGGCTCCGTATGCTCCCATGCGAGGCTCGATCGCGGATGGCATGCGGCAGATGTTCACCCCGAGCAGCACCGACGTTCGCAGCGAGACGGCTCGCGCGACCGAGCCCTCGTTTGCCGAGCGAATGATGCGAACGCCGCAGGGCCAGACGGGCAGGCCGATCATGGCCCGCGAAACCGGATACGGCATGACCGATTCCGGCGCGACACCTCGTCTCGGCGGCGGCCTGGCCCCGCGGTATTCCCCCGCGGCCGCTTCATCCCGGCCAAGAGGCGATCGGATCGCCATGAACAACATCGACGGACTTCCCTCGGTGATGACCCGGGCCCCGCAGGCCGCGGCGATCGACGAAGCGCCCGCTCCGAGCCGTCTCCCCGCAGACTCATTGCCCGGCGCCGCCGGCCCGCTGCCGGCCCCCGCCGGCCCCCGTCGCTCGGCCACCGAAGGCCTGCCCGCGCCGTCCGCCGAGATGATCGACCCGCCGCTGATCATCGAGACGAACCCGATGGACATGGGATTCGACGGCGGCCCCGACCTGGCCTCGCCGGGCGGCCCTGGCGAAGGCATGTGGATGGGGCAGTACCCGGCCGAACTGCATGTCGAGTCGTTCTACGATGACCCCTATGCCTGCGACGAGGAGGGGAGCGTGCTGCCGATGCACTGCTGCGACGGCCGCATCTGCCGCTGGATGCGTCGGTTCGGCAAGCCCTACTACGGCTGGAAGTGGTATCGCGACTTCACGGCCAGCGCGGGCGTGACGGCGTTCCAGAACGAGAGCAACTTCGGACTGCTCGGCAACTACGGCACCAACGAGTACCTCAACTGGGCCATGCCCTTCTGGAACGCCTTCGGCGTCGGCTGGCAGGTGGGTGCCCGCGGCGTGCAGACAAACTTCAACCGGACCACGATGAACGGACCGGACGGTCCCTTCCGCACCAACGCCCGCGATCAGGTGTTCGTCACCACCGGCTTCTTCACCAGGGCCTTCGAGGGTCGCGGCCTGCAGGGCGGAGCCGTCTACGACTATCTGAACGACAGCTACTTCGACAACGTGAACGTGTCGCAACTCCGGGCCGAACTGGGCTACGTGTGGGGCTACCATGAAGTCGGGTTCTGGGGTGCCTTCCATCTGGGCCAGCAGGCGAGCCTCTTGAGCCCGATCACCAACTCGGTCGGTCAGGCGAGCACGGAGGACCTCTACACGGGCTACTACCGGCTGCACTTCGGCGATGCCAACGAATGGCGGATCTGGGGCGGTGCCACCGCCTACCAGAGCGGCATCGTCGGCTCCTCGCTGCGGGCTCCGATGTCGAAGTCGCTCGCCCTGGAGGGCACCTTCACCTACCTCATTCCCGGCCGCAGCGAGGTGTATCAGCTCGCGCCGAACACGAGCATCACGTCGTCGCCTTCGGCCTGGAACGTGTCGCTCAACATCGTCTACTACCCGGCCCGTCGAGCCCGCCGCAGCCTGGCGAGCCCCTACCGGCCGCTCTTCGACGTCGCGGACAACGGCAGCATGATCCGCACGCTGAGCCGCTGATTCGCGGATGATTTCGGGATGAACCGCCATGGCCTGCCAGACGGCGGGCCTTTGCGGTATCCTTTCCCCCGGATCCATTCACGAGAGACAACCTTCATGACTCCCGACAAAGACCCGTGGGCCGACCTCGCAGAATCCCTCGGAGCCTCCTCCGGCCAGCAGTCCGAGCCACCACGGGCCCAACAGCCGGCGGCCCCACGGCCCCAGCCGCCCAAGCAGCCGAGCCGTCCCCGGCCTGAAGCCCCCAAAGGCGGCGACTGGGGAGGCCTCGCCAACGAACTCGGTCTTCAGCAAAGCCACGACTCGGCCGCTGAACAGCCCCGGCCACCGGCCCGCGAGCCGGCACGACCACGGCCTCGGATCGACGAACTACCGCGCGAATCGCAGCAGACTGACATGGCCGCAGCGGCCGGTGACGTCGCGAGCGAGGGCCGCGACCAGCGGCCTCCGCGATCCCGGGAAGAAGGCGGAGAAGGTCGGGAAGGACGAGAGAACCGCGGACGCAGGCGACGGGGCCGGCGCGGTGGCCTAGGCCGTCGAGACGAATCGCAAGGCGAAGGCCGCATCGACGCTGCCGGTGACGATCGCAGGCAGCTGTCCCGCGATTTTCGGGAGGACGCGGGCGGCTCCGCGGAGACGCGCGAACGTTCCCAGCGGCGCGACGATCTCGATGAACGGGACGAACGTGGTGATCGCAGCACAAACACGATCGCCGGCGAGCCGGGCGCATCCGACCTCGAGCCATCGGCTGAAGATGGGGGCGACCGACCACGCCGCCGCCGCCGCGGTCGCCGCGGCGGCCGCCGTCGCGGCCGCAGCACCCGTGAGAGACTTGCCGACGAGCGAGCCTCGGCAGAACAGCCTGAAACGGAGCGGCGGCCGGACGAGTTCGACGACGAGCCCCTGGCCACGGCATACGGTGCTACGCCCCGCCAGAGGCCGTCTGATCGGGCCGAATCGGATCGCCCGGCCGGCGGCACCGAGGAAGGCGAGCGGCGCGGACGGCGTCGCCGCCGCCGAAGGCGAGGCAATGGGGAGCCACGACCTGCGACGGGATCCCAGGCGGGCACCGAGACGGGCCGCCAGTCGCGTCGGAGTGAGGAGTCGCGTTCTGGATCGCGTTCATCATCGAGGAGCAGGCGGCGGGACGACTTCGCACCGGTCGCAGGCCGCTTCGACGAGGACGACGAGGGCCTCGAGTTCCTCGGCGTCGAGGAGGCAGGCCGCGCTGCGGCACCGGGACGCGAACGCCGTCCGCCCCAAGACGACGACGTGCTCGCCGAGAGCGGGCTCGATACCGTTCGCGAGGTTCCCAGCTGGGTGGAAGCGATCGGCATCGTGATCGCGGCCAACCTCGACGCCCGCAGCCGGTCCGGCCAGCGAAAAGAAACTCGGTAAAGCCGGGGCGGGGGCAGCTTTACGCAGGCCTCGCCATCCTGGCCTCGGAACACGTGAGCTTTCCGCGAGGGGCTGCCCGTGCCATGGAGCCGGCGTTGCTGGCAAGAGAAGCCATGGATGGCGAGAGCGAAGCCAGCATCGAGTGAGCGAAGGGCAGGATGCCCGTAGCGAACGTCCGGCGAATGGCACGGGCAGCCCCGAGCCAGCACCCTGGACAGCGAACTACTTCAGCGAGATCGTCCGGGCCAGAGGCCTCAGGATCTGATCGATGACGCAGGCATCGACGACCTCCCGGGCCACCTGGGCCAAGCGGTCGATCGCCTCCACGTAGCTGGTTTGGGGGTCGAGGCTGCCATACTGACGGGCCGTCACGTACACGCTCAGCTGCTCCTCGGCAAAATCGCCAGTCCGCACCTGGAAGGCGTTGGTGCGGGTCTCAGTGCTCACCCGCACCTGGATGCGGCACTCCTCGTCGAGGGCGATCGTGAGCGAAGGCTCGTAGTTGATCACGCGGCCGCCGGGCAATTCTCCCATTCGGTCGAACGCGGGTCCAACTCCCAGGGCCTCGGCCAGCAGGGCGTTGTGGTTGCCGCGAAACGCAAAATCGAACCCGAAGAGCACGTCGAGCGCCTCGCAGTCGAGCGGACTGATCGACAGGAAGGCGGGCGCGAGGTCGAGCACGAGTCGATGCTGATCCATCGCCTCCTCGATCGAGGCCGGATTCACCTGGCCCGAGCAGAGCCGCTTCGACTCCACCGCAGCCCACCGGTATCGCCCCTGTTCCTTGTCCTCTTCGAGCACGAAATCCCGCTTGTCACGGCAGTAGAACTTCCGCATCGACGGGTATTTCTTCTGCACCCGCTCGAAGAACTGCAGGATCGTCTCACGCTGGCCGGGGAGTTCCATCTCCGTGGCCAGGTTCATGTTGATGTAGAAATCGTCGGCCAGGGATGCGTAGTGCACCATGCGGGCGGCTCCGGAAGTGCGAAGGACGAGAAAGTATACCAAGCGACAGCAGGCCGGGCATCCGTCTGGCAGGCCGTCAGAACGTCCGCCATACTGAGGGTGAGCATCCGCGGCGTCGGATGTGCCGTCGGTTTCGATCTGCCATGCCTTCCCCACAGAAGCACACGCCCCCTCCTCTTCCCGCCGACCGGGTGTCGGTGGAGCAGCGGGACGATGGCGCCATCGTGGTGCGAGTCCAATCGAATGGACCGGAGGGCACTCGGCTCCCCGATGCGGTTTTCTCGTTTCGGTGTGGCGATACCCAGTATGCCTACTGGCTCGAGCGGCTCCGCGAGGGATCTTCCGGGGAGGGTCGGTAGCCGGCCTACTCGCGCGAGCTTGCGATCAACGCGATGAACTCGCGATTGCTTTTGAACTTCGACAGTTGCTTCGTGAGCTGCTCCATGGCATCGACATGATGCATGCTCGAGAGCGTCCGCCGCAGCATGTTGACGGCGTGCAGCGTATCCGGATCGAGCAGTTTCTCCTCGCGACGGGTGCCCGACTGCGAGATGTCGATCGCCGGCCAGACCCGCCGGTCGGCGAGCTTCCGGTCAAGCACGAGTTCCATGTTGCCGAGGCCCTTGAACTCCTGGAAGATCAGCTCGTCCATGCGGCTGCCGGTGTCGATCAGGGCGGTGGCGACGATCGTCAGCGACCCCCCCTCCTCGAAGACGCGGGCGGTCGCGAAGAGTTTCTTCGGGATGTCGAGGGCCTTGATGTCCACGCCGCCCGACATCGTCCGCCCGGTGTTGCCGACCCACTTGTTGAAGGCCCGGGCCATGCGGGTGATCGAGTCCATGAGCAGGAAGACATCCTTCCCGGCCTCCGCCATCCGCTTGCATCGCTCGATGACCAACTGCGAGAGGCGGACGTGGCTTTCGACGTCGCAGTCGAGACTGCTGGCGAGCACTTCCCCCTTGACGCTTCGCCGCATGTCGGTGACCTCCTCGGGACGCTCGTCGATGAGCAGCATCACGAGGGAGAGCTCCGGATGGTTCTCGGAAACGGCCTGCGACACCTGCTGGAGCAGCACCGTCTTGCCGGTTCGTGGCGGCGCCACGACCAGGGCTCGCTGACCCTTGCCCAGCGGCGTGAGCAGGTCCATGACCCGCGTCGTAATCGGCTGCTGACCGGTCTCGAGCCGAAGCCAGGACTCCGGATTGATCGGTGTCCGCTGGTCGAAGGGCTTGACGTTGGCCCACTCTTCGGGCGACATGCCCTCCACTTCCGACATCTCGCGGACCCGCGGCCCCTGCTGGCGACGGCCGGCCTGGACCTGCGCCTTGATGAAGACTCCCTCACGGAGTTTGAACCGCTCGATCATCGCGGCCGGAACGAACGCATCGGTCCGTTCGCGGATGTAATTGGTGTCGGGGCTTCGCAGAAACCCGTAGCCATTGGGATGCATTTCAAGGACACCGCTGGCAGGCTCCAGCGGGATCGCCTCGCCGTTCTCGGAAACTTCGGGCTCCATCTCGGGGGGCTGCATGCCTTCCCCCTCCATGTCGACCGCCCCCGCGCCCGCTGGCACAGGACCGCCGCCACCGCCCCGGCGATAACGCCGGCGACGACCGTACCCGCCACCCTGGCCCTGTCCGCCACCCCCAAAACCGCCCTGGGGGCCACCAAAACCACCCCGTCCCCCGGAACGCGAACGACGTCGCTTCGACATAAATCCGTGCACTCTCAAAAACCCTTTGCCACGCTGCCCGCCGACACGGTGCCGGCAGGAATCGATTCCGGTCCGGGAGGCATTGCTCCTCCGATCCGGAAAAACACAGGTGGCGACATCAACGTTGGCCGCGCCCCGAAAAAACAGGGCTCTGAACCACCATCCAGCAGGGTCGCGTAGGCAACCTGAATCGCTTGATCCAGCCGAGACGATCGACCCGGAATTTCTTCCGCGGTCACCCGGGAACGATGCCCGCCATGGGCGGCATCATGCGTATCGCAAACCCGGACTTTCTGGGCCAGATCCCGAAAGATGGTTCCTAAAACCTTTCCTCCCCACGGGTGCTCGCCCGCAGGGCCGTTCATGTAACGGTAGGGAAAGTATCCGGCCCCCCCTGCCCACTGTCAAGTCGCGGACACTGGGCAAGCCAACAACCGGGGGAAACGGGTCATTTGGGCAAGAAGGCTCCGGCGGACGCAATTCATCCTGCCCGACGAACCGATACCCATCTTGGAAAAGCGGGCACGGCATAGGGTGCCGCCGGCTGCGACCCGACATCGACTTCTCCGTTGCAAGTGCCGAGCGATATGAATCACTTGCCGCTTCGACGCATCCGACTGACAGCCATCTCGGCGATGATCGCATGCATCGCCGGCGCTCCCCTGGCCTCGGCCACGAACACCACCGGTGTTCCGTGGCATCCGACGGTCGAGCAGGCGAAAGCGGCATCGGTAGTGAGCAAACGGCCCGTGTTGCTGGTGTTCGGCGCGATGTGGAGCGAGGCCAGTGTGGCGGTGCATGCGAAAACACTTGCCAATCCAGAGGTCATGGCGATCCTCGCGGCATGCTTCGAGCCGGTGAAGGTCGATGTCGATGCCGATCCCGCGACGACGAAACGCATGGGCGTCACCTACCTTCCTTCTGCCTGCGTGATCGGCTCCGACGATCGGGTGCTCGCACGTTTTGATTGCCCCGAAGCTCCCACTGGCTTCGTCGCCGCTGCCGGACGGGCGGCTCAAGATGCGGCGCGAGAGGCAGCCCACGATACGGACCTCGCCCCCCGCGAAGCGATTGCAACCGTCACCGTTGCGGCGGTCGCCAATCCCGATCCGGCCACACGACCGCTCTCCGCTTTCTCGACGGCCGCAGCCCAGGCATCGCCTCAGCCGGTCGTCATGTCGCCGCAGTCAGAACCAACCGTCCCAGCCATGGCTGATGAAATGCCGACGGCCCCGTGGTCCGCTTCGCCGGCCAACACGGTTGCGCCCGGCACTGCCGTCGCCCAGAGGCCGGTGCTCAATCCTCCGGTTGCCCCGGCCCCGCCGCCACCCTCACCCCCGGCCCCACCCCCGCCACCCGCGGCTGCCGTTCTCGCCCCTGCGAATCCGGCGCCGGCGATCGCCGGCTCGAAGGTGATCCCCCAGGAGCCTCCCGCCGCCATCACATACGGCTCAGCACCACCGCCCTCGGCGACCGCCGCATTGCCGCCGACTCCGCCGCCACCGGCGACACCTGCCGAGAAGCCCAAGCCGGCGAACAGCTTCTGGGCGGCGATCCAGAAGCCGTTCAGTGGCTTCTCGAAGCAGCCGACTCGCGCCGCTGTAACGACGCCGTCCACACCCCCCCCATCTCCGCCACAGGTGCCGAACGCCGGCACGCCCGATCCATACGGCACGATGCCGCTGGGCCTCGAGGGCTACTGCCCCGTCACGCTCGCCGAAAAAGGTTCGTGGGCGGAAGGCCGCGCCCAGTGGGGCGCCCGCCATCGCGGCCGCACCTATCTCTTCGCGGGCGAATCGCAGCAGCGGACCTTCCTCGCCGATCCCGACCGTTACGCGCCGGCCCTGTCCGGTGACGATCCCGTGATTGCCTTTGACTCGGGCAAGTCGGTGCCCGGGCAACGCCGTTATGGCGTGACCTACCAATCGCGGATGTATCTGTTTTCCACGCCCGAAACCCGCACCGCGTTTTCATCCGATCCGCAGCGCTACACGGCCCGCGTCGCCATGGCAGAGCAGCGGGCCCCGGCGACCGGAACGGTCCGGCGATAAGCGACGGCGTTCAGAGCTTGGCCCAGCCCTTCGAGCGGGCCACCGCCTCCGACCATCTCGCACGCAGCCGTGCGCGGTCGTTCTCGGTCAGCATCGGCTCGAAGCGACGTTCAACCCGCCGAGCCTCATCGACGGCCCTGGAGTCGCCATAAAAGCCCGTCGCAAGCCCGGCCAGAAGCGCCGCGCCAAGCGCCGTCGTTTCGAGCACCGCAGGCCGTTCGACCGGCAGGCCGAGGACATCAGCCTGAATCTGAAGGAGCAGGTCGTTGGCGCTCGCGCCGCCATCGACCCGCAGCGATTGCAGCGACATGCCCGCATCGCGCTGCATGCAGCCGACGACGTCGCCCACCGACAGTGCGATCGCCTCGAGCGCCGCGCGAGCGACATGGCCACGGGTCGTGGCCCGCGAGATTCCGATGATGAGTCCGCGGGCAAACGGATCCCAATGCGGCGTGCCCAGGCCCGTGAGGGCCGGCACCAGCATCACTCCCCCGGAGTCGGCCACGCTACGGGCCAGTGGCTCGATATCGTGCGAGGACGTGATCATGTTCAGGCCGTCGCGAAGCCAGCCGACGAGCGCTCCGGCGATGAAGACGGCCCCCTCCAGGCAATAGGTCGATGGGCCTCCGAGTCCGCACCCTGGCGTCGTCAGAAGTCCGCCGGAGCTGGCCACCGCGCGCCGGCCCGTCGAGAAGATGAGGAAGGCTCCGGTGCCGTAGGTGTTCTTGGCCTGCCCGGCGGCCACGCACCCCTGGCCGAAGGCTGCCGCGAGCTGATCGCCGGCGCAGCCCGTGATGGGGATCGGGCCACCGAGCACGCCGGCATCGACCATTCCGAAATCACCGCTCGACGGCCGCACGTCCGGGAGCATTTCCCGGGGCACACCGAAGAGGCGGCAGAGGTCGTCGCTCCACTCCATCCGATGAATGTCGAAGAGCAACGTGCGGCTGGCGTTCGTGACGTCGGTGGCATGCACGCGGCCGGCGGTCAGCCGCCAGATGAGGAAGGAATCGACCGTGCCGAAGAGGATCTCGCCGCGACGACAGCGTTCGCGGAGGCCGGGAATCGTCTCGAGAAGGTGCACGATCTTCGTCGCCGAGAAGTAGGGGTCGAGAACGAGACCCGTGCGGTCTCGAATCTCCGGCTCGATGCCCTGCGCCTTGAACCGTTCGCAGATCGGGGCCGAAACCCGGCTCTGCCAGACAATCGCCCTCGCGACGGGGCGGCCCGTCGCCCGTTCCCAGAGGATCGTCGTCTCCCGCTGGTTGGTGATGCCGACGGCGGCCACGTCGGCGGCGGTCAGCCCGGCCTTCGCGAGCACATCGTGGGCGCAGCCGATCTGGCTTTCCCAGATGTCCTCCGGGTCGTGCTCGACGATCGACTGGTCGAGCTGCCCGGATGAGGAAGGTGGACCAGGAGCGTTCGGCACAGCGGCGCGCGTGTGCTGCGGAAACTCCCGCTGGGCGACCGCCATCGGCCGCCCTCCGCGATCGAAAAGAATCGCACGGCTGGAGGTCGTTCCCTGATCCATCGCAAGGATGCACATGGGCCGTGTGGATGGAGACTGTTTCATGGAGTGTTCTCCGTCGTGATGAGCCGTTTGCCGAAGGCATCATGCAGTCGCGTGGCATAGGCTTCCACCGCGGCCTCGCGGCCATACGCCTGCGGCATGCCGCAGGC
>JBJTOU010000014.1:0-12310 GCA_046074725.1 Planctomycetia bacterium | reverse complement strand
TGAAACTCACAATCGGCGCGACGCACTCGATCGTCGGATCGGCCGCCGCGGCATGCACCCGCACGCCGCGGATCGCCGCCAGCTGCGCGGCGCAGTCGCGGGCGAGATCGCGGCACGACCGGGCGACCGAGCCGATCGGCTGCGCGTGCAGCCATTCCGCGGCCGCCGCGAGCCCGGCGATCGCCGGCAGGTCGGGTGTGCCCGCCTCCATGCGGTCGGCAAACGCCTCCGGCATGTCGAGGCTGTCGCTCGATGATCCCGTGCCTCCCTGGACGAACGGACGGATCTCGAGGCCCGGCCGGGCGACGAGGATGCCCGATCCCATCGGGGCGAGCAGCCATTTGTGGGATGGCGCGGCGATCATGTCGGCGCCCGTGGCGGCGAGTGCGCCGGGCGGAACCTGGCCGATCGTCTGCGCGGCATCGAGCAGGAGCAGGCCGCCGCGTTCATGCGCCACTCGTGCGATCGCCGTGGCATCCTGAACGGCGCCGGTCACGTTCGATGCGTGAACGCTGGTCACGAGCCGGGTCGCGGGCCGCCAAGCCCGCGCGATCGAGTCGGGATCGACGATGCCACGGCCGTCGCAGGGCACGATGTCGAGCCCGATCATGCCCTGCGTGGCGAGCCAGTGGAGCGGCCGCAGCGTGGCGTTGTGGTCGGCGGCCGTGGCGATCACGTGATCGCCCGATCGGAGCAGGCCGTGGATCGCCATATTCAGGGCGAGCGTGCCTCCGGCCGTGAGGGCCACCCGCGACGGCTCACAGCCGACAAGGACCGCAACGAGTTCCCGCGCGCGGCCGATGATGCGGCCGGCCTCGACAGCCTCACGGTATCCCCCGCGGCCCGCCGCCACGCCAAGCGCGCGGCCGGCCAGTTCCCAGGCGGCATGCACGGGCTCCGGCTTCGGCCACGAGGTTGCCGCGTTGTCGAGGTAGCGTCGCGGAGGTGTCGTCATGTCAGCCTCCGATTTGGAACATCGCCCGTTCGGGTCGTGTGAACGACGGCGTGCCGATGCCGTGGGCCTCCCGCTTCGCGGCGACGCATTCGCGCAGGGCGTCGTGGAGGTCGGCGTCGATCAGGCCGTCGTCGCGGCCTGATCGGAGGATGGAGCGGGCATCCCACTCGACGGTGGAGAAGAGGCAGTTTCGAAACTGTCCGTCGGCCGTGAGCCGGAGCCGGTCACAGCGGTCGCAGAAAGGATGCGTGATGGGGTTGATGAAGCCCACGCTCCCCTCGCCGTCGATCCAGTCGTAATCGATCGCCGGCTGGCCGCCGTCGGTGCGGGCCGCCGCCATGAGCGGGCCGATCTCGCGTTCGAGGATGCCACGGACCTCGTCGCCCGAGAGCACGCGGTCGTCCGCCCAGCCGGCCTCCGCATCGAGCGGCATGAACTCGATGAATCGGAGGTGAAACCCTTCACGGCGGCAGAAGAGGGCCAGCGGCACGATCTCGTCCTCGGTGAGACCGCGGATCGAGACGGCATTGATGCGAATCCGACGGAAGCCCGCCTCCTTTGCGGCGGAGAGGCCGGCGAGCACCTGATCGAGCCCCGTGCGGCGGGCGACCCGCTCGAACACATCCTCCCGCAGGCTGTCGAGGCTCACGTTGAGCCGGTGCAGCCCGGCACGGTGAAGGGCCGCCGCCTGGCCGGCCAGGAGCAGGCCGTTGGTGGTGAGCGCGATCTCCTCGATCCCGGGCACGGCGACGAGCTGCCGCACGAGTTCGTCGAGATGGCTGCGGACCAGGGGCTCGCCGCCGGTCAGCCGCAGCGTGCGGATGCCGAGGCCTGCCGCGGCCCGTGCCACTCGCGTGATCTCCTCGTAGGAGAGCAGCTCCTCACGAGGCTTGAAGGCCACCTCCAGCGGCATGCAGTAGGTGCATCGAAGATTGCAGCGGTCGGTCACGCTGATCCGAAGATCGGTATGCACCCGGCCGAAGCGATCGACGAGCGGCGAGGTCATGGCGCGGCCCCCGGCATGCTCGGAGGATGGATCCAGTCACGGCGTCCGTCGGGCCGCTCCTCGCACTTCCAGATCGGCACGTCCGCCTTGATCCGTTCCATCAGCCATTCGGCCGCAGCGAAGGCCTCGCGGCGGTGCGCGGCGCTCGTCGCGATCGCCACGCTCGTCTCCCCAACGGGCACCGCACCGAGCCGATGCTCGATCGCGCAGCCGGAGAGGCCGAATCGCCCGATCGCCTCGTCCCGTAGGCGGGAGAGTGCAGCCTCGGCCATCGGCTGGTGGGCCTCGTAGTCGAGTTGCCGCGTCTCGACGCCGTCGGTGAGCCCACGGGTCGTGCCGAGAAAGAGCACGTTGGCGCCGGCGTCCGCGCAGGCCACGCGCGAGAGAACGGCCTGGCCGTCGATCGGCTTCCGCACGAGCATGCTGGCGATGGGATTCATGGGATCGATCTTATCCGCCGCTCACGGGAGGGATGATCGCGATCTCGGCGCCGGCCGCCACGCCGGAGGCATCCGCGACATAGTCATTCCCGATGGCGACCGCGCTTTTTACGACGAGCGCCGCCGCGGCTGGCACCGCCGCCGCCACGGCCGCGCGAAGGTCGGCCGCGGTGCCTCCCTGCCATGGGATCTCCAGCTGACGCGTGCCGGCGGCCGCAGCCAACCCGGCGAAGAGGCTGACCCGCACTGTCCCATGCCGTGACGGCGAACGTGACTGTTGCGGAGTGAACTGGCTCATGTCAGGCACTGGTGGTGAGTCGCCCGCTGGGCGTTGTGAGGAGCTTATCGAGCCCGGTGGGGCCGGTGCTGGGGAGCAGCCCGTAGGCCTTGGCGAGCAGTTTGATCGGATGCACCGTCGGTTTCGACGTGCCCTGTTCCATCTGAAGCCGGCAGGCTGTGCATTCCGTCGCGCCCGCCTCGATGCCACCGTCGCGGACCGCTGCGACGAGCCGAAGCCCGGCCCGCAGGCTCGCCCGGTAGTGATCTCGCGAAAGGCCGAAGGTGCCCGCCATCCCGGAGCAGCCGCGATCGGCGGTATCGAGCGCAAGACCGGGGATCAGCCTCAGGAGATGCTCCGAATGGCTGCCTCCACCGGCGAGCCGCGTGTGGCAGGGGGCATGGTAGAGCAGGCTGGCGTTCAGCGGGTTGAAGTCGAGCCGCAGGCGTCCGTCACGATGGAGCTCCCAGAGAAACGTAGCGGCATCGCATGTGTTCTCCACCACGCGTTGCATGTCGTCGTCATCGACCAGGAGCGGGTAGTCGTGGGTGATGCAGGTCACCGCCGCCGGCTCGGTGCAGACGATCCGGTAGCCGAGGCGGACCGCCTCCGCCAGAACCCGCATGTTGATCCGGGCACGTTTCCTGGCGGCATCGAGATCCCCCTCCGACACCATCGTCATCCCCGCCGCCACCTGCCGCGGATCGATGAACACGCCGATCCCGTTCCGCTCGAGGACCGCCACGAGCGCCTGCCCGAGGAGCGGATCGTGCCAACGGGCGAACGTGTCGAGGAAGTAAAGCACCCGCGGGCCGCTGCGCCGCGACGGCCGCGTCAGTCCGCGGCGGGCCGCCCATCGCATGAACTGATTGCCGGCGAACGGGGGGAGCTTTCGGCCGCGTGCCACGCCGAGAATCTTCTCCATCAGCCAGCGGGCCTGCGGATGCGCGATGGCCGCGTTGGCCAGCGGACGCATCGCGCCGCCGACGGCGGAGAGCGTGTCCACCCGTGAGAGAAGCCATGGCGTCCACGGCAGGCCGTTGGCCGCCACCTGTGACCCCTTGAGCTCCGTCACGATCGCCGGGACATCGACGCCGGCCGCGCAATCGACCCGGCATTGATGGCAGTTGAAGCATGTGTCGGTGATCGTGCGGACAGCGTCGCCGTGAAGCGACTTCACGTCGAGCCGGCCGGAGAGGAATGCGGCCATGAGATTCGCCTTGGCCCGTGGCGATGCCTCCTCGCCCGGGGCTTCCCGATACCGCGGGCACATCCGCATCGTCGGGCTTTGCGTCCGACAGGCGCCGCAGCCGTTGCACGCATCGACCTCGTCGATGAGCCGCTGGCCCGTCCACTGGAGCACCGGCAGCGACGCGGTGTTCGCCGTGGTGATCGGCGGCCGGAATTCCGCCGGCTCGGCCGCGGCAGCGGGGTCGAGTGGCGGCACGATCCTGCCCGGATTGAGGATGCCGGCGGGATCGAAGAGCCGCTTCACCTCGGTGCAGACCGCCGCGAACGCCGGAAAATGACGCTGGAAGAAGGCGGTCCGCGAAAGGCCGAGGCCCTGCTCGCCGCCGATCGTGCCCCCGATGGCGACCACCTCCGTGTAGATCGCGTCGGCCAGCCGTTCCAGCCGCTCTTTCTCTCCCGGCGCCCGCGGATCGGCGAACGTGCGCACATGCATCTGCCCGTGGTTGGCATGGGCGAAGAGCAGGGAGGTGGCCGATTCCCGCCGCTGCACCTCCTGCAGGCGACGCAGAAAGTCCGGCAGCGCCGCGGGCGGAATGACGACATCCTCCACGAAGGAGACCGGCCTCACCTGTCCCCGCACGCCATGCACCGTGGAGAGGAGGTTGCGGGAGAGCTCCCAGAAGAGGTCTGCATCGACGGCATCCTCGGCACGTCGGGCGTCGATCGCGAGCCCCTTCGACCCTCGCCTCGATTCCTGCACCAACCGCAGTGCCTCGTCGAGCCTCGCGAGGCAACCGGCCCGGTCGGGTCCTGAAAACTCCACGAGCAGCCCGGCGTCGGCCACCGGTGGAATGAGCAGATCGAAGGCCACCTTCGCCGAGCGGGCGAGCGTCAGATGCCGCTTGTCGAAGAGATCGCAGGCGCTCGGCGCGAGGGGCCGCAGCCGAAGCGCCGCCTCAGCGGCCTTGTCGAGCGATTCGAAGAGGACCAGCCCCACGGCCGAGTCTCCCTCGTCAGCGACAGTCGCGAGCGTCGCTTCGGTGACAATGCCCAGCGTGCCCTCGGCGCCGGCCAGTAGTTTCGCGATGTCGAAGAGTCCGTCGCGATCGAGTCCGTCGAGGCGATAGCCTCCGTGCAGTGTTCGGGATGCCGGCTGGGCCTCGGCGATGGTTTCCCGCGAGGCGGCCACGAGCGCGGCCACGCCCGCGGCGAGGTGCGCCACGCGGTCGGGCGACTCATCGTCGGGGGAGGAAAACCTCGGCACGACGGGCTTCATCTCGACGATCGTTCCATCGCCGAGCACCACTTGCGCGGCGACCAGCCGCGAACGCACGTCTCCGAGCCGGGCGAAGCGACTCCCCGACGTGTTGCGGCCGATCATCCCGCCGACGGTCGTCACGCCCCGGTTGGCGGGGTCGGGCCCGAACGTCCTGCGAAACCGCGCGAGATGGTCTTCGACGGCGGCCCCCACCACGCCCGCCTGCACGCGGACGGTCGAGTCGCCGGTGGCGACGACCCGCCGCAGGTGACGGCTGCAGTCGATGACGACGCCGCTGCCAAGCGAAAGCCCTGCCACGCTCGATCCCGAGCCGCGGGCATGAACGGGAATCCGCTTCTCGCCGGCCCACCGGACGACCGCGGCCACATCGTCTGTCGACCGGGGGCGGACCACGGCCAGCGGCCATGTTTCGAACAGGCTGCCGTCGGTCGCGTAGACCGCGCGGCTGGCGTCGTCGCACAGGACGTCCCCGGAGACGATGCCCCGAAGATCCTCCTCGACCCGTCGTCGGTCCAGTTCCATGCCACGCCCTCTCTGGCGAGGATGCTTGAATCAGCCGCTGGGCTGTTCGGCCGCGCCGCCCGCCTGCAGTCCTTTGACCCGCGCCGCCATCTGGCGGTGCTTTTCGTGCGTCTCCAGATCGAATCCGCCGAATGCGTCGGTCACGCCATCGCCGGTGTAGCGGGCCGCGCAGCGATAGCAGGTGAGGCACTCCGGCACCAGGAAGTAGAGGACCACGTCGAGCAGCGCCGTGCCGAAGAGGATGGCGAACGTGGCCACGAGTTCCCGCATGCCCCAGGCGATGCAACTGGCCGTCAGGCCGGCCACGACGATTCCGACCCCGACCCGCTGCGGAAAATTCTTCCGTCGAAAAAGCTCCGTGCTCGGGCAGATCATGCACCGTCGCAGCCGGATGGATCCGGCCGCGGACTCGGCTCCGCGCGCGATGGCATCGGTCGGGATCGCGACCGTGGCCCGGCATGCGGAGCAGGTGAGCGACGTCGCCGCCTCCACACGGTCGTGGGTGACGGTCGCGCCGCAGGCGGGGCAGGCGTAGGTGATACGCATGGTGGGGGTGTCTGGAGGTGCGTCAGGAACCTGTGGCGATCGAGCCGATCAATTGGGCGGCCAGTTCGCCGGTGATCGCGGCGAGGCAGGCGACATACAGGATACCCGTGGCGCTCTGCGTGTTGGGGATGTCGAGTGTCCTGCGGCTCATCCACAGGAGCACCGGCAGGCCGACGAGGCCGGCCAGCCACCGGAGCGAGACGATCGCGAGCGTCGCCCGGTCGGCCGCGGCAAGCTGGGCCGCCGCCCCCCCGGCCGAGGAGAGCGTGACGAGAAGCTGCGCGCCCCAGGCCAGCATCGCCAGATCGATCATTCGCGTGAGGGCGTCGATCCGAATGCCAGGCGCGTTGAGATACCAGTGGCCAAGCAGCATGGCATGCACCGAGAGGCCCACGACCAGTCCCGAGAGGATCGCCCCGGCCGAGCGACCGATCGCCGGGGATGCCGTGCCGGCGGTCGTCATGACGATCGTCGCCGCGGCGAGCAGGAGTCCGCAGGAGGCGCACGCGAGCATGCCCGGTCTGTCACGCCTGGCGAGCCATGCCACGCTCCCCAGCCATGCGATCACGGCTGCCGCGCCGGTGAGCCCTGCGACCGCGGCTGGCATCGTGGTGCCGGCCAGGAGCGCCGCGAAGGTCGCCAGACCCATGACGACGAGCATGTTGATCCGGAAGAAGCCGGAGGGCACGAGCCGGACGGGCGTGAGCACGAGACCGGCCGCGAGTCCCCATCCAAAACGGCATAGAAAATCGACCAGCAGCGTCATGCGTCGCGACGCCCTCCGCGGGAGGCCGTCATGCGGGCCGCCTGCCGTAGATCAGGGAAAGCACTTCCGCCCGGCTCGACACGTTCGACCGGAAGAGGCCCTTCATGGCGGAGGTCACGCACTCGCTCGCGGGCTTGCGTACGCCGCGGATCGTCATGCAGGTGTGCGTCGCCTCCACGACCACGGCCACCCCCTTCGCGCCCAGGTCGTGCTCGAGCAGGTCGGCGATCTGCTCGGTCATCCGCTCCTGCACCTGTGGCCGATGCGAAACGACTTCGACCACGCGGGCAAGCTTGCTGAGGCCGAGCACGCGGCCATCTGGGATGTAGCCGATGTGGGCGTGGCCCATGAAGGGGAGCAGGTGGTGCTCGCAGACGCTGTTGAAGGCGATATCGCGAACCAGCACGACCTCGTCGTATTTCTCCGTGAAGGCCTTCCGGAGATGCTCGCGCGGATCCTGCCGCAGGCCGGTGAACATCTCGGCATACATGCGGGCCACGCGGGCGGGCGTCTCGAGCAAGCCTTCCCGGTCGGGATCCTCGCCGACGGCGAAGAGGATCTCCCGCACCGCCCGCTCGATGCGTGCGTGATCGACGGCGGCCGCCGCGGGGGACGGATCGCCGCTCTCGGACTGACAGCCGCCCGACCGATGGCCGCCGGGAACCTCGTGTTTCGTCATCCCAATACTTTAGTTGATGGAAAACGACGGAGGAAACTCCCGTCGCGGGCCCGCGGGTGATCGCGTGCCGATCGCCTCCAAGAGCATCGCCGCGCGGCGGAAGATGTCGCACTCGGCGAGGAGCCGCAGCTTCCATTCGAGTGTGAGATCGACGGTGTAGGCGACGATGTCAGCGAGCATGCCGAGCGTGATCTGGTTGCCGAGCAGCTGGTCGAGCTGGTCGTAGGCCGCCGGGAGCTTCGGCATCGCCCGCTTGAAGGCGGCGAGCAACTTCTGCTGGAGCTGGCCCGCCGTGCCGGTCGCGGCATCGGGCTCGTGGTCCTCGAGGATGTCCGCCTCGAAGACGCGGAAGGGACGGCTGGCCGGCATCTCCTCGCGGAGCCGGATCCGGCGCACACCGAGCATGAGTACGTTGTAGGTGCCCTCGGGTGTGCGCTGGTGGGTGGCCACGCGGCAGAGGCAAGCGGTCGAGTGGAGCGGCGGACGTCCCTCGTCGTCCTTCTGCCAGCCGGGCGCATGCACGCCCAGCGCGATGAGCCGGTCATCCTCGACGGCTTCCTCGAGCATCGCCCGATATCGCGGCTCGAAGATGTGCAGCGCCTGCATCACGTGGGGGAACATCACGAGATTCGGCAGTGGGAAGACCCGCGCAAATCCCGAAAACTGATCGGGTGAGAAGGCGAGCGGTTCGTCGAACATGGTGTCAGGCTGCCGCCGGTGGAGGATCGAGGTGAATTTCGGGGAGGAGTTCGGGATCGAGCTCGATCGTGGGGAACTCCTCGGTGCTCGCGACGACCTCCGCGAGGCAGGAGTCGAAGGATGCGAGGAATCCCGTCACGTCGAGCCCCAGGTGCTTCGGAGCGTAGGGCTCCAGGTAGCCGCGGGCACTGCCGTGGAGTTTTCGGGCCCCGCGGATGTTGCCGTTGCCGAAATGGTAGAGGGCTACGGCGGCCTGGATGAGCCCTTGGTAGAACTTTCGCGACGGGCCGCGATACTCGGTCCAGAGTTCCTCCCAGAGTTCGTGGCTCTCGTAATAGTCGCACTCGTTGAATTTCTCGATGCCGGCGAGATAGAGCGGCTCATACGCTGCCGGGTCCGCCGCATCCATGGAATCGTCCTTCAAAAGTGGTTCGGGGTCGTCGATGAATCGTAGCACTGCCAGGGGGCGAGCGGATGCCGCGGCCGCCCGTCTCGGCGATTCCAAGCCGCCGATTCCGCGTCGGGAGTCGGCCACCGGCCGAAAACAGCGGGCCGCGGCGATCGCCGAAAGGCTTGCCGAGGCCTATCCGGCCGCCCATTGCTCGCTCGATTTTCAGACGCCCTTCCAGTTGGTCATCGCCACGATTCTCTCCGCCCAGTGCACCGACAAGCGGGTCAACATGGTCACGCCCGCCCTCTTCCGGCGCTGGCCGACCGCCGACAGGATGGCCCGGGCCACGCAGCCCCAGATCGAGGAGGTGATCCGCACGACCGGCTTCTTCCGATCCAAGGCCAAAAACATCCTCGGCTGCTGCCAGGCGCTCGTCGAGCGGCACGGAGGCGACGTGCCCCGGGATCTCGCGGCGCTCGTGAAACTCCCGGGCGTCGGGCGGAAGACGGCCAATGTCGTGCTCGGAAGCGTGTTCGGTCAGGCGGAGGGCGTGGTCGTGGACACGCACGTCGGGCGGATCGCCAGGCGGCTTGGCCTCACCCGGCATCCCGACGCCGTGCGGGCCGAGCGGGATCTGATGGCCGTTCTGCCCCGGGATCACTGGATCGCGTTCAGCCACCGCGCGATCGAGCATGGACGAACCGTCTGCACGGCCCGCGGCCCGAAATGCGACGGCTGCCGCCTCTCCGAATTCTGCCTGCGGATCGGCGTCGCCGCGAAACGCCGCTGAAACGCTCGCGGACAGCGACGGGGCATGGGAACTCACGGCGCGAAAGCATACAATCCGGCCCGTCGCATCCAGGCCCGTCTCGACCGCCGCAGGAGCCTCCGATGATTCTCTCAGGGAACGAGATCAAGCAGCATCTTGGCGGCAACATCGTCATCGACCCCTTCGATGAGAAGAACCTCAACCCCAACAGCTACAACCTCTCGCTGCACGACGAACTGCTCGTCTACGAGGAGGTGGTGCTCGACATGAGGAAGAGCAACCGCGTGGCCCGCGTGACGATCCCCGAGGAGGGGCTCGTGCTCACGCCCAACCAGCTCTATCTCGGCCGCACCCGCGAGCGGACGGAGACCCACAACCTCGTGCCGATGATCGAGGGTCGCAGTTCGATCGGCCGGCTCGGGCTCTTCGTCCACGTGACGGCCGGCTTTGGCGACGTCGGCTTCTGCGGTTACTGGACGCTCGAGATGTTCGCCGTGCAGCCCGTGAAGATCTATCCGGGCGTCTCCATTTGTCAGATATTCTTCCACCAGATCGCCGGCGCCATCACGGAATACGCGAGCGACAAGTATCAAAACAATCGGGACATCCAGCCGAGCATGCTCTTCCGTGAGCTTGACGGAGGCCAGGAGCCCGACCCGCAGCTCGAATTCATGTTCGGGTCCGACAGCCGCCGGCGGGTGCCCCATGGTGCGGCGAGGTAACGAAGGTTTCACGCCGTGCTTCGAACCCACACCTGCGGTGAATTGCGTCCTGAACACCTCGGCCACGAGGTCGTCCTGTGCGGCTGGGTGGACCGTGTCCGCGACCATAAGGGCGTGATCTTCATCGACCTGCGCGACCGCTGGGGGCGGACGCAGGTGGTGGCCGGGGCCGACAGTTCGGCTGCTGTCTCAACGGTGGCCCGTTCGTTGCGGCCGGAGTGGGTCGTGAAGATCGTCGGCACCGTCGGCATGCGGCCGGAAGGGACGGCCAACCCCAAGCTTGCGACCGGGGCCGTCGAGGTGGCGATCCGGGAGATCGAGGTGCTCAACGAGGCCGTGACGCCGGTCTTTCATCCGGCTTCGGCCGACCTCCCGGGCGAGGAGGTCCGCCTCCAGCACCGGTGGCTCGACCTGCGTCGGCCGGCCATGCAGGAGAACATGTTCCTGCGGAGCCGCATCGTGAAGATCATGCGGGACCACTTCGACGAACTCGGCTTCATCGACGTGGAAACGCCGATGCTCGGCAGGAGCACGCCCGAGGGGGCCCGCGATTACCTCGTTCCGAGCCGTCTGGATCATGGGGCGTTCTTCGCCCTGCCGCAGTCGCCGCAGCTCTACAAGCAATTGCTGATGATCGCCGGGTTCGATCGCTACGTGCAGGTGGCGAAGTGCTTCCGCGACGAGGATCTCCGGGCCGACCGGCAGCCGGAGTTCACCCAGCTCGACGTCGAGATGTCGTTCGTCGAGGCGAGCGACGTGATGGGCGTGATCGAGGGGCTGGTCCGTCGCACGGCCCTCGAGATTCTCGGGCTCGACGTGCCGCTGCCGCTGCCTCGGCTCACCTGGGACGAATGCATGGAGCGGTTCGGGCACGACGCTCCCGATCTCCGCTACGGCCTGGAGATCACCGACCTCACCGCGATCGCGGGCGAGAGCGACTTCCGCGTCTTCCGCGGTGCGCTCGAGGCGGGGGGGCGCGTCCGTGGCATCCGTGTGCCCGGTGTGGCGGCCCGCTTTTCACGGAAGGATCTCGACGACCTCACGAAGGTGGCGGTCGATGCCGGTGCGAAGGGGCTCGTGTGGCTGAAGGTCGAGGCCGATGGCGCCTGGTCGGGGCCGGTCGCGAAGAATCTCGGTGGCATTGCCGGGCAGCTTCGGGAGCGGCTCGGTGCCGAGCCGGGCGATCTCGCCTTGATCGTGGCCGATTCGTTCGATGTGACCTGCAAGGCCCTTCACATGCTCCGCAAGCGGCTGGGGGCCGAACTCTCGCTCTACGATCCGCGCACGATGCACTTCTCGTGGGTGGTCGATTTTCCGATGTTCGCCCACGACGCTGAAACGGGTGGCTGGGCCTCGATGCATCATCCGTTCACGGCGCCGCGGCCGTCCGACCTCGAACTCTTGGAGAGCGATCCGGCCGCATGCCGGGCGGTGGCTTACGACCTCGTGATCAACGGATCGGAGGCCGGCGGCGGCACGATCCGGATTCACGATAGCGCGACGCAGGAGAAGGTCTTCAAACTGCTCGGCATTTCGCACGACCTGGCCCGCGAACGGTTCGGCTTCCTGCTCGACGCCTTGGCCAGCGGGGCGCCACCGCACGGTGGCATCGCGCTTGGGATCGACCGGTGGGTGATGCTCTTCGGCGGTCTCGACTCGATTCGCGACGTGATCGCCTTCCCGAAGACGCAGAAGGCGAGCGACCTGATGACGGGCGCCCCGTCGTCCGTGGACACGAAGCAACTGGTGGAACTTGGCGTTCGCGTGGTCGTTCCGCCCGCGAAGCCGCAGGCATAGTGAAGGAGAAGATCGCGGGGCATCGCTGGATGCGATGCCGACGGTCGAGGGAATCCTCGGCATTCCCTCCGACCGTCCGAGCGGCAAAAGGCCAGGGATGGCTTTTGCCGCGATTTTTGGACAGACTCAGATTGCACTCAAGCATCGCCGGATGCGATGCCGACGGTCGAGGGAATCCTCGGCATTCCCTCCGACCGTCCGAGCGGCAAAAGGCCAGGGATGGCTTTTGCCGCGATATGGATAGGGCGGCTAGCTCAATTGGTTAGAGCAC
>JBJTOU010000013.1:0-16146 GCA_046074725.1 Planctomycetia bacterium | reverse complement strand
GCGGACATGCAGTGAGCCGAGGCCAGGAGGGCCGAGGCGAACGTCCAGCGAGAGGGCGTGGGCAGCCCCAAGCCGGGTTGAGCGAGTCGATGACCGGCAAAGGACCTGCGGGCGTAAGGCTAGAGGTTCATGCCGAGGAATCCGCCGGCGGCGTCGCTGGCCGCCTGCTCCTTCGCCAGCCGTTCCAGGGCCCGGGAGAGGTCGCCCGCGGCGATATAGCGATTGAACTCCATCTCCACGGCATGCTTGGCCGACAGCGTGAGCCACTTCACGGCCGGCTGCGTGAGCCAGTCGCAGGTTTCCTTGTCGAGCCGGATGTCGAGATCGCTCCCCACCGTCCTGGAGTCGCTGTCGTCCGTGATCACCGTCCCCTCGACGGCAAACCGCACCCAGCCGGAATCAGGCTCATTCGTGAAACGAAACATGCAGGATGCATTCGTGAGATAATAGGTGTTCCGGGTACCGTGGCGGGCGATCGCCCTCTGGAATCGTTCGACCCTGGCGCGGTAGGCCGGCGAGGCATCGAGCGGAATGTCGAACCGGGGCACGCTTCGCAGAGGCGTACAGTCGAACTCGATGGCCACGGCAGGTTGGGCAGCGGACTCGCTCATGACACGAAAAGTCTACCTCACCCTGTGCGGGCTGGCAGCCCTGATTGCGGCTTCATGCCATCGCCCCGAGGCGAGACAGCCCGTCCGTGTCACCGAAACGCGGCGGCACATGGGCGTGCCGTGGACGATCACGGCCTACGACGTTGACCAGCCGAAGGCCATGGACGCCATCGCGTCGGCCCACGACGAGGTGGCCCGCCTCGAGCCGATCCTCTCCGACTACGATCCCGCAAGCGAACTCTCGCGGCTGTCGCGACAGGCTCCGACGTCCGAGCCGGTGCGGGTGGGTGAGGATCTGTGGCGGGTGCTCTGCCGTGCCATCGCCGTCCGCGACGCTTCCGACGGAGCGTTTGATCCCACGGTCGGCCCGCTGACGTCGTTATGGCGGCAGGCGCGACGGACCGGCGTGCTCCCAACTCCCGAAAAACGTGCCGCCGCCATGGCTGCGGTCGGGCCCGAGTCGCTCACCCTGCATCCCGACCGCCAGGCCGTGTCGCTGCTGAAACCGGGCATGCGGCTGGATCTGGGCGGCATCGGCATGGGAGATGCAATCGATCGGGCCATCGCCATCCTGCGGGAGCACGGCATCACGGCGGCGATGGTCGATGCATCGGGCGATATCGCCGTGATCGGGGCACCGCCTGGGAATCGGGGCTGGCGGATCGCGCTTGCCCCGATGGGCCCGCCGGGAGATCCCGAGGAGGATCTCATGGTTGCCGACGCCGCCGTCACCACGTCGGGCGACGCATTTCAGTCGGTCACGATCGATGGCGTCCGGTACAGCCACGTCGTCGATCCAAGGACCGGCTTGGGAGTGGTCGGGCCGGCAGCCGTGACGGTGGTCGCACCCGACGGCACCACGGCCGATGCGGTCGCCACGGCCGCCAACGTGCTCGGACCGGAGCGAGGCATGAGGTTCATCGAGGATACGCACGGCTGTGCTGCCAGATTTCTCTGGCAAACCCCCGATGGCCGCTTCCACGAGGCCCATTCCACAGGCTGGCGGGGCAAGGCATTTTCTCCCGCACCCGCACCTTCTCCAGTTTCACGAAACATGGGCCGATTTTGACGGTTCCTCCAAGTTTGCGGGCCAGGGCCGCCGATAGGAGGGGTGCCGTCGCTGCGCCCTAGTGCATGCGAGGCAGACGCAGCGTCGGGGGGCACTGCGTCGGGACGTGCCGCGACTCCGCGGCCGCTCCCCTTGGGCGCAGCGGCGGTCTTGAACCAGCCGACTCACGATACCGCCCCCAACCGTGCCACGAGCCATCCGAACAACATGGGTAGTCCTCACGAGCCTCTCGCTGCTGGCGAGTGGCTGTGCCCCGAGGCAGCCCTTTTACTTTTTCGAGGATGGCGACCTCTCGCACTATGTCGGGGCGATTCAGAAGCTCGAGTATCCCGACAGCGACCAGACGCCGCTTGACGAGGCAGCCGGCACGGTCGAGCCACTCACGCTCTCGAATCCCAAGTTCGACACGATCTGGGAGCTTTCGCTCGAGGAGGCGCTCCGCACGGCCCTGGAAAACGGCAAGGTGCTCCGGAACCTCGGCGGCCGTTTCGCCAGTTTCGGTGGGCCGCGGCCCCAAACGGGCGAGCCGCCCGTCTCGCTGCTCACGGCGCCATCGCTCACGCCCAGCATCTACGATCCTGCGATCGTCGAGACCGATCCCTTCCGCGGCGTGGAGAGCGCGCTCGCGGCCTTCGACGCCCAACTCTCTGCCAGCTCCACGTGGCAGAATAGCAACCGTCCCCAAAACGTCGATCCAACCTTTCAGACGCTTATCTTCGTTCCGGTGCTGAGGACGGCCCAGGGTGTGACGACGACCGGCATCTCGAAGCGGACAGCGACCGGTGCGCAATACGGCTTTTCAAACAGCACCCAGCTCGACGCGACCAACAACCTGTTTCGAGACGTGCCTTCGACGTGGACGACCAGCTACGACTTCAACTTCAGCCAGCCGCTCCTCCAGGGTGCTGGCGTCACATATAACCGCATCGCCGGTCCGGACACGTTTGACAACATCTTCGGCCGTCCAAATTTCCGCGGCGTCCTGCTCGCGCGAATCAACGCCGACATCTCGCTGGCCGACTTCGAGGCGGGCGTCCGCAACCTCGTGAGCGACACCGAGCAGTCCTACTGGGAACTCTATTTCGCCTACCGCTTCCTCGAGGCCCAGAAGGCGGGCCGCGACAGCGCCATGGAGGCCTGGCGGAAGGTGCATGCACTCTACGTCGAACAGTCCCGTGGCGGCGAAGCAGACAAGGAGGCCCAGGCCCGCGAGCAGTACTTCCAGTTTCGAAGCCTGGTCGAGCAGGCGCTCACCGACGTCTACCGCTGCGAAAACCGCCTCCGCTACATGATGGGCATCTCGGCCAGCGACGGCCGTCTGATCCGCCCATCCGACGAGCCGACCACAGCCCGCATCTCGTTCGACTGGCAGCAGTCGCTCGTCGAGGCGCTCTCACGGTCGGCCGAACTTCGCAAGCAGAAGTGGGTGATCAAGCAGAAGGAGCTCGAACTGACTGCGGCGAAGAATCTGCTGCTGCCCCGGCTCGACGTCGGCGGCCGCTGGCGGTTCCTCGGTGTAGGCGAAAATCTCTTCGGGGGTTCGGGCTACCCTGTGAAGACCCCGACGCCCCTGAACCCGAATGCTGTCTCATTCGAGAACACCAACGCCTACTCGACGCTCATGAGCGGCCAATTCCAGGAATGGCAGGCCCAGGCCCAGTTCCTGATGCCGCTTGGGTTCCGACGTGAGCTCTCGACCGTCCGCAATTACCAGTTGCAACTGGCCCGCGAGCGGGCGCGGCTCCAGGACGAGGAGCTCGAGGCATCGCACGCTCTGGTCGAGGCGGTCCGGAACGTCGACACCAACTTCGCCCTCACGCAGACCAACTTCAATCGACGTGTCGCCGCCGAGCGACAGGTGGAGGCGGTACAGGCGGCCTACGACGCTGGTACCGTGACATTCGACCAGCTTCTCGATGCCCAGCGGCGTCGGGCCGATGCTGAGAGTTCCTACGCCCGGGCGCTCGTCGATTACAACCGCTCGATCTCGCAGCTTCATTACCGCAAGGGCTCGCTCCTGGAATACAACGGCGTGTTCCTCGCCGAGGGTCCATGGCCGGGGAAGGCCTATTTCGACGCCCACCGCCGCGCCCGGCAGCGTGACGCCAGCATCTATCTCGACTACGGCCATTCGCGACCGGGTGTCTTCAGTCGCGGTCCGATCACGCAGCAATTCTCCGCCATCGGTGCCGACGCGCCTGCCATGCAGCTTCCTCCGAGGGATCCGGCCACGCGTGAGGAGCCGACGACGCTCGCGCTGCCGCCCGCCCCGGGCAGCATCTCGACGCAATCTGCACCCGAACTCGTCCCGACACCTCCTGCAACCCGATAGGAACCTCCTCGTCCGTCGAGGAATCCGCGAGGGTCTGCCCGTGCCATGGAGCCGGCCTTGCTGGCAAGCGCAGGCAGGGATGCCGAAAGTGCAGCCAGCATGGAGTGAGCGAAGGCCCGGAAGGCCGGAGCGAACGTCCGGAGACGTGGCAGGGGCACGCCCGACCAGCAGGCTACCGCGGGAATTGCGCCGCCATGATCGCGGCCTCGAGCCGCTCCGGATCGCCGAGGCGAATCTGTTCGAGCAACCGTCGGGCGTTCTCGCCCGGGCAGGACGTCAGATACCCGGCCACCCCCCGTCGGACGAGCGGATCGTCTTTTCCGAGGGCGTCCCACAGGGCGGCGACCGCTTTGGCATGATCCCATGCCTGTTGTCGCGTAAGATCGACGACGACATCGGCCGCCACGACCGGGGATGTCAGGAGCCGTGCCATCGCGGCGGTGATCTGTTCCCTTGGGATTTCATCGCCCAGTTCCTCCCAGGCGAATCGCAGCGCCGAGAGCAGATGCTTCTGATCAGCTGGCCGTGCCGCGGGCCCGAAGAGGCCGACCCGATCAAACCATTCAAGCGCGCGAGAGCCTTCCGCAACGAGCAGGCCACCAAGGAGTCCGTCGAAGCCTGCCCGGAAATCACTCGATGGTGCCGTGATGGCCGACCGCAGGGCATCGATCGATCGCCGCCGTTCCTCGACGTCGCCCGTGGCAGCGGCCACGATTCCAAGGGCAAGCCCGTAGAAGCCGCGCCGCCGTGGGTCGATGCCCGGCTCCGTCACCCACCGTCGCAGGGCCTCGCGGTCGAAGGCGTCCGCCGCCTCGCGGACGGCGGCCAGTGGTGCCAGGCCGAACTCGGTGAACGCATCGGCGGCGATGTCGGCTTCGGGATGCTCCAGTCTCGCGGCGAACCACCGCAGCCGTGATGCTGCCGGGGCATTCCATGCCGGAGCCGTCGCGACATGGCCGAGCAGCGGTTCATCCGCCGCGACGGCCGACCATCGCATCTCCTCGGGCCCGTCGCCCGGGTCGCCGAACAGGATCGCCGTGCCGGCTACGGACACGGGCACGCGTGCCAACACCGGTTGGCCGATGCGTTGATGCTCGCCACGGATCCTGCCGCGGATCTGGAATGGCTGAATCGTCACGCCATCCGGGTCGGCCGAGGCCGGCGCATCGGCCTCGCCGATCACCACGGCCGCCGCCGCGTCCCGACGCTCGGCGAGCGACCGGCCCACGACGCCGCAAAAGGGACATGCGAAGAGCGTCCTGGCACCGATCGCGATGGCGACGACGACCGGGACCATGCCTCCCGACATCCCCGCATGCATGCGATCACCCGTACGCCGCCGCGGAGCCACTTCGCTCCTTTTGCATCCGCTGCCGCCAGTAGGGCGTCGTGCAAAGCAGGAGTTTTCCCGTGCCTTGGTAGACAAAGGCACGCTTCTGACCCGAGAGCCAGAAACTGAGCAGCGATTTTGCGGGCCGCCTGACCGACATCGAGATGCCCGACGTGCGGCCGATCACGAACGGCCCGTCGGCCACCAGCGTGTCGTTGACCAGTTCCACTTCCTGGACGGGACCATCGACCGCGAGCACCACTTGCCCGTCTCCCTTGAGGGCGGTCTTGTACCAGAGCAGGCCCTGCTCGGCCCACCATGCCGTCCACATCCGCTCGCGGTGGATCGTGAGCTTGACTTCTCCGTCGCTGGCCCAAAAGCACTTGGTGTCGAGGATCCACCGCTCGCCCGGCCGGACCTTCATCAGGTGGTAACCACCGAGCGTGGAATCGAGAAAAACGCTCCCGGTGCCGCAATACCTCGGCCGTATCAGCGATTCGTCGGAAAAGAGCGACACCCACCAGGCCTTGAGCGATGGGAGCGGCACGTCCATCGTGATCGCGCCGGTGAGATGGTTGAGCGCGCCCCGCTCGGTGCGCACGTCGTCGTCGTCGAGATCCACCCGCACCCACCGCATGCCCTCGGCATGTTCGACCTCAAACGTCGCCATCGATGTCGACCTCCGGCCCGTGCACGATCCCGTCCTTGGTCCAGTCGCAGCTCCAGCCAGGAAACGCAATCTGGGGATAGGGGTCAGGATCGATCGGCCCGTTCGATTGGTGCACGACGTCGAACTGCCGGTCGGCCCGGATGCGGCCCAGCCGAAAGTGCTTCGTGGTGTGCTGTGTCTTCGGGTCGAGTCTGACAGTGCCCCCAGGGCCGGCGAATGAAAGGCCCTCACGAAACGCCTGACGCACCGCCTCCGTCTCGAAACTGCCAGCCTTTTCGACCGCCCGCTTCCAGAGATGCACAAGGCACCATCCCGGCTCCATCGGGCCTCCCGCAACACGGTCGTAGCCAAACTCGTCCCGGAACCCCTTCACCCAACTGCGATTGGCCTCGGTGTCGAGGCTCTGAAAGGAGCATGCGGCCGCATAATGGCCCCTGACCTGTTCGGGCAGCAGGCTGCGGAGTTCATCCTCGGCGAGGCTCGTCGAGACGACCGGCACCTTTGCCGGATTGATCGCTCCGTCAGCAAGCGCCGCGAACAGCCCGATGTTCGAGTCGCCGTTGACGGTGTTGAGCACGGCATCGGCTCCGGACGCCCGGATCTCCTCGACGATTGCCGTGAAGTCGCGGTCGCCAAGCGGCACATACGCCTCGCCGACCGGTTCGAGGCCGATCGACTGCAGGTATTTTGTGGCGATGTAGTTCGCCGTCCGGGGATAGACGTAGTCCGAGCCCACGAGAAAGATTTTCTTCCTCGCACCGCCTTGATCACCAATCAGCCAGTCGATCGCCGGCAGGATCTGCTGGTTGGGCACCATCCCGCCGTAGACGATGTATTTCGACGACTCGTTACCCTCGTACTGCACCGCGTAGAAGAGGAGTTTGCGATAGTCCTCGACGATCGGCAGCACGGCCTTCCGGCTGGCGCTCGTCCAGCAGCCGAAGAGGGCCGCGGCGCCCGAATCGAGCAACTGGCGAGACCGTTTCACGAAAAGATCGTTGCGTGACCGCGTGTCGGGCGCTTTGACGTCGATCAGGTGCCCGAGCACGCCTCCGTCGGCGTTGATCCGCTCGATGGCATGCAGTTGGATGTCGCGAAGCGATGTCGCGCTGATCGCGAGGGGGCCCGTCTGGGAATGCATCAAGCCGACGAGCACGCGGCTTCGGTTCGGGGGCACGCCCAGCGAGCAGCCGACGAAGAGGGATGGGGCGAGGATGCGGGCTGCGGAGAGGGTCGCAGCCGCTCCGAGAACCCTTCGCCTCGGGATCCGCTCCTCCGGGAGCGGGCATTCGCTGCTTTCTCCATGCGCCACCATCATACGTCGTTCATCCGCCTGTAGAGAGCCTCGAACGCGTCGGGCTGAATGCTCACATCGCCCCGGAACGGCTGATTCATGTCGAAGATCAGATGCATCATGACGCCGAGGTAGGCGGCCAGAATGCCCCCCAGCACCAGCTGCGTGATGAATCGCATGTCGAAGAGCCAGCAGATGGCGATATTGAGGATCGCCCCGAGGATCATCACATACCACATCGTCGGCGGAAGCGACGAATGCACCGAGAACAGTCGCATCCTCCGACATTCCAGGAAATGATTGAATTGCCGCAGGGCCTCGGCATGGATGATCTCCTCGGCCGGCGTCTGCGGCTGGAATTCGAGCAGCTTTTCATGGAAGGCTTCGGCCCGGATCGTGCCCTCCTCGGGGATGATGCCCTTTTGCTGCAAGGGCCATGCGTACTTGATCACGTATCGCGTGTAGTCCCGAAGCAGCCAGCGAAGGTTCTGTCCGTATGGCTCGCGGTACTGGGAAACGTCCTCGTAGAGCGCGGAGAGGGCGGCCGCCTCGCGGGTGACGTTTTCACTGGCATCGGAGACGTTCTGATAGGCCGTGACGGCGATGAGGCCGAGGAGGAGACCGTAGAAGACACAGAAGCAGGAGAGCACGTAGCCGACGATGTCGTTGCAGCTGGCGGTGTGCTTGACGAACTGCCGAAGGATCGGCCGAACGATGATCGACCCGAGCCAATAGAAGCCGACAAAGGCTGCGACGAAGAGCATCGACAACCGCGTGGGCGGCACGTCGTAGAGCCAAAGCCAGGATTCAGGATCAAACATGGGCACCGACCATCCGATGGCGGACAATGCGGAAGATCGTACCAACGGGACCAGTCGCGTGCATCGGTCCGGCCGATCACCATCGGCTCACTCGACCGATTCGCCCGCCATCGCGTAGATCGCCAGATGCTTTCCGTCGGGCCCCCGGAGTTCATTAAGCCGGAAGGTTCCTGTCACGGCCACCGGGCGGATCGAGAAATTGGTGCTCTTCCCGGGCTCCATCCGCACCACGATGCAGTCGTACAGGGCGGCCCCCGGGCCGAAACAGCATTCCATGTTGTCGCGGACGAGGACGAATTGCGTGAGTCCCCTCTGTTGGAAGCTCGGCAGAATGTAGCCACGGATCCGAATCCGCTGCCGCTCCAGGGCCGTCACCCGCTTGGGGAGAAGATCGCGGGTGAAGGGGGATCCCTTCTCCATGTCGAACGCGATGTCGTCGAACGACAGATCTCGGGGCGGGCCGCCGGGCGGACGCGGAACAGGGTCCACGGCAGCGGCTGCAATGCCGGAAGGGCCGGGCGAAGGCGGCTGGGACGAGACGTGCGGCTCCGATCCGCCGCAGCCCACGAGGGCCGCCATGGGAATCCAGACGAGATTTCGAAACGGTCGCATCCTTGACCTGCTCCAACGCCATGGCTGGCGCCGACACGAACCACCGATGCCGCGCCGCAGCCACACTACCGCACGCTCGCATCCTCGACATGGTAGAGGACGCCGCCATCGAGCACGCCGGTGCCGGTCGGCCGCACCACGAACCGGCCCGCGATCTTCCGCAGCCGCGCCGAGAAGTCGATGCCCTTCGGGTCGGTCAGCGTCACCAGCACGCGGTCGGTGATCTTCGGGTTGCCGCCGAAGCAGCAGTCGCCCTGATCCCGGACGAGCAGGAACTGCGTGATGCCCTGCTGCTGCTTGCCGGGATACATGTAGCCCTTCAGAAGCACGTTGTGGCCATTCATCGAGATCGCTGATTCCGGCACGGCCGTGGGAGGGTCGCCCGGAATGGGCTGGAGCATGGCATAGCTGAGCCGCTCGAAGCCAGGGGGAAGTTCCGTGGCGTAGACGTACGACCGATACCCGAGCCCGCAGACGAGCATCACCGCCGACACGATGACGGCACCACGGGAGAGCCCACGCCCGGTCAGTTCGGTCGGTCGGCGGGCAATGTCCCGCAGGGCCACGCCGCCGAGAACCGCCCCCAAGAGCGGCACCACCGCCAGCCACCAATCGAGGAAGGCCAGCGGTGACATGAGCGCCAGCGCCGCCGCGGCCACCGACACGCCGCTGATCGCACGATACGCCTCGTCGCCCACCGCCTGGTCCTGGCGCACGTCGGCATCCGGCGTGGAATCAAAGAGGCTCGTGGCCATCATCACACCCGTCAGTCGGCGGCCCCTGAACTCGGCCGCAACAGCCTTCGCGACATGATACCCACAAGGAGAACGACGGCGGCCCAGATGGACCACTTCACGAGCGACATGGTTCGGTCGGCCGTGGGCCCGGCCACGGGGCCTGCGGGCGATCGAGGTGAGGCAATTTCATTCGGCTCCTCCTCGGCGAGCACCGGCGCCACCCGCCTGGCCATTTCGAGATCGGCCGGGCTGGTGGCGATGTCGCTTCCCGTGCTGCCGACCGCGGAGGGATCGCCGGGATCGTCGTCACCCGTCGGGGCGGGCGCCGCGGCGATCGCACCGGCCAGCCCGGCCATCGTCGCCGCCCGCCGCACCGCCTCGGGATCGATCTTTTCGAGTGTCGCCACAGCCTCGGTGGCGGAGGGGAGCGGGCAGGCCCGGAGGTAGTTCACGATCGGCTCGCGGACGAAGATGTTGTCGGCGGTGGCGGTCTTAAAAAGCTCCGTGAGCCGATCGACTGCCGACCAATCCTGCCAGCGGGCGAGATCGGCGATCACGAGATCCGCGAGTTTGGGCTCGGCGAGCAGCAGCCGGAGCGATTGCAGCACACGATCCCGCGGCACGGTCTCAGATTCCTCGCCGAGAAACCGGAGCGCCATGACGGCGGCGTGGGTTTCGGTGAAGGGCACATCCCGGTCCCCCCGCTTCAGAAAGAGCCTATCGACGACGTCGAGGCCATCCGATCCGGCAAGCGTGACGTAGCAGGCGATCAGGGCGTCGAGACCGGTGCGGAGCGCGGCCTTGTCTTCGCCGAGGTCCGTGCCGACCAGGATTTTCTCGATCGTGTCGGCATCGGCCTTCGTGCCGCAGACGCCGAGCATCGTTGCATAGAGCCTCCGTCGATTGGTCTGCACCTTGGGGTTGGTGATCCACGCCAAGAGCTGCGAGGGATCCATGCGATCCTCGAGCCCCTTCACGTCGGCGTAGGGCGCGACGGCAAATTCGTCGTAGGCATCTCGGGCGAGCGTGTCGTCCGCATCCTCGAGATACTGCTGGAAAAAGGCGAGCCGGTCGGACCCTTTCTCCGGAAGATCGCCGAGTTTCTTGATGTAGGCCACCGCCCGCTCGCTCACCGGGACGGGGCTCGACCAGACGAGCTTGGGAGGCTCGACGGCCATCAGAAGATAGAGCGATCCGATCGGTTTTTCCTCGAGCATGATCGTCTCGATCGCCTTTCCGTCGGACCCCATGTGGCCGGCGGCATCGACGAGGTCACCCCCTTTGAGCACTTCGACGACGGCGAACTTTCCCTTGGGGAGCGGCCCTTCGGCCGTCGGCGAGAGGGCGGCGGCCGGGGGCGACTCCACGAGTGTGGCGATGACGGCCGCCTCGCTCTGCGCGATCTCCTGCGCGAACGTGAGCGACACCGCCGAGCAAAACGGGCACGCCCTGGCCACGGCAGGCGACAGAGCCACAGCCAACAAAAACACTGCTCGCAGGACGAAAACCATGCGGATCAGTGTATCCGCTGCGTGGGCCGAAAGGGGAGCCGAGGCTTTTCGAGCCCAGGCGGCCAGGGTCTGGAACCACGGAGCGTCAGCCGTTCTGCAACCACTTGGCCACGTCGGTGCGGTAGGCGGCGATGGCCGGGATGAGGGCCGCCGCGATTGCCAGCACGACGAGCAAGGGCACGAGCAGCCCCTCCGCCCAGGAGGCCGAGAGGATGCTTGCCGAGACCCCCGCATTGGTCGTGATCCACGGGCCGATCGCCGCCACGATCGCATGCCCGAGTGCCCAGCCGGCCAGCCCGCCGACGCCGGCCAGTAGCACAGCCTCGAAGAGGACGGTCGCCAGCACGTGCGCCCGACGGGCCCCGAGCGCCCGCATCACGGCGACGTCACGGCTCCGCTCGAGCGACGATCCCACCATGCTCACGAGAATCCCGATCGCCGACACGATCACCACGAGCGTCGTCACGAGCAGGAGCAACAGTTCGAGCGGCTTGACGAAGAGATCGAGCAGTTGGCGGATCTCGGCAATCGGCAGCGCGGCTTGAGCCTCGCGGCCCTCGTTGATCGTCGTGCGCAGGCCCATGCTCGTGAGTTCCGGCGGCAGCCCCGGCAGCGATGCGGACTCCAGGAGGATCGCCGTCACTTCCCGCTGCGCCTCGGGCAGAGGCGTGTGCCCCGAGGGATGCGGCACGACTTCAGGCGAGGCCGTGCTCCCGTCGGCCAGCGGCTTCGCATGTCCATCCTGCAGATAGAACCCCTCCATGTTGACGAAGACGCCACGATCGACCGGGGTGTCGGTCCTGGCCAGGATGCCACGCACATGAAATGGATCGTGCACGGCGCCGTCGTCGGCCCCGTGGGTGGGGGCGAACGTGTCTCCCACCTTCAGCCCGAGATTCCGAGCAGCAGCCGCACCGATCACGCCGCCGAAGAAATCGTCGTCCGTGAAGTTTTTCCCCGCGGAAAATCGGTATGGCTCGTCGTTGCCCCGCGTAAGCCGGTCGAAGAAGGCCGCGTTGGTGCCGATCACGCGGTGGCTTCTGTAGTAGTCACCCATGCAGATCGGTACGGCCGTGGCCGTGCTGGCGGCGAACGTGCCGTCGACGCCATCGCCGCGATCGGCGGCAGGGAGAAACTCCTCGTAGAAGTTCCACGAGATGTTCTCGATCGGCTTGCTGATGAAGTAGACGCTGTTGAGCACCAGCTGCAGCGGGCTCCCCTTCGCGCCGACGATCATGTTGTAGCCCAGTCCCGAGCCCGACTCGAACGCTTGCTTGACGACCCCGCCCGTGACGAGCGTGGCGACCACGAGGGCCACGCCGAGCGCGAGCGAGAGCGCCGTGAGGCCGCTGGTGAGCGCCCGCTGTCTGATGTTTCGCCACGCGATGCCGAGGAGCGTCATGATGTGGCCCCGATGCGTGCCGCGCGGTTGAAGTCCTCGAGCCGCAGCCGTCGCGGGAATTGCCCGGCCACCTCAGGGGCGTGGGTCACCACGAGCAGGGCCACGTCGTGCTCAACGCAGGTGTTTTTCAGGAGGTCGATCACCTGCTGCTGGTGGGCCGGGTCGATGCTGGCGGTCGGCTCGTCTGCGAGGATCACCCGCGGCCGATTTGCCAGCGCCCGCGCCACGGCCACCCGCTGTTGCTGGCCGATCGAAAGCTCCCCAGGCTTGTGATGGAGGCGGTCGGCCAGGCCGACGGCGGCCAGCAGGTCGGTCGCCCGCCACCGGTCGGCCCGTCCAGACCCGAACGACATCGCCACGAGGACATTTTCCAACGCGGTGAACCCGGGCAGGAGGTGGAACTGCTGGAACACGAGCCCGAGCTTGTCGGCCCGCACCCGATCGCGGCTGGGCTCCGCGAGCCGCGTCAGGTCGATGCCATCGATCACCACACGCCCGGCGTCGGGCCGCATGATCCCCGAGATCACATGGAGCAGCGTCGACTTGCCCGAGCCGCTCTGGCCCTCGAGCGCGCACTGCTCGCCCGGGGCCATCGTGAAGGTGTCGATCTCGAGCACCGGCACCGATTCCCCGCCGGGGATCGCGAACGATTTACGGACGCCGGAAAGTTCGATGACGGAGGCAGCCATGGCGACAGGATAGTCAAAACCGCAGGAATCCGCGGGCCAATTGAGCCGGCCTCTCGGCGCGTTGTATATTCCGCCCGCCCTCCGGGGGCCGGCCGCCCGCAGCGTCGCGGTGCATGCCGGCCTCCGCCCCGCCCCGCCCCAGGAGAACTGCCGTGTCCATCCGCGTCGGCATCAACGGTTTCGGCCGCATCGGCCGCCTCACCTTCCGCGCCATCTACGAGAAGTACGGCCTCAAGGGGGATGTGCAGGTCGTGGCCCTGAACGACCTGACCGACGCCAAGACCAACGCCCACCTCCTGGAATTCGACTCCAACTACGGCCCCTTCAAGGGGACGATCGGCTACGAGGGGAACGACCTGATCGTCGATGGCCAGAAGATCAAGGTGTTCGCCGAGAAGGAGCCTGGAGCGATCCCGTGGGGCTCGCAGGACGTGCAGATCGTCGTCGAGAGCACCGGTTTCTTCACCGATGCCACCAAGGCCGTCGCCCACAAGCGCGACAGCGTCAAGAAGGTCGTAATCTCGGCCCCCGCCAAGAACGAGGACCTCACGATCGTGCTGGGCGTCAACAACGAGATGTACGACCCCAAGAAGCACCATGTGATCTCCAACGCCTCCTGCACGACCAACGGCTTGGCGCCAGTCGCGAAGGTGCTCCACGAGACCTGGGGCATCGACCGAGGCCTGCTCACGACGGTCCATGCCTACACCAACTCGCAGAAGACGGTCGATACGGCTGCCAAGGATCTCCGCGACGCCCGTGCCGCCGCCTTGAACATCGTCCCCTCGAGCACGGGCGCCGCGAAGGCGGTCGGCCTCGTGATCCCGGCCCTGCAGGGCAAATTCACCGGCATGGCCTTCCGCGTGCCGACCCCGACGGTGAGCGTCGTCGACTTCACGGCGCTGCTGCTGAAGGACGCCTCGCCGGCCGACATCAACGCCGCGATGAAGAAGGCGGCCGACGGCCCGTTCAAGGGCATCCTGCGGTACACGGAAAAGGAGCTGGTCTCGACCGATCTCAAGGGCGACCCGCACAGTTCGATCTTCTCGGCGGTCGATACGATCGGCCTTGGCAACTTCGTGAAGGTCGTCAGCTGGTACGACAACGAGTGGGGCTACTCCAACCGCGTCGCCGACCTGCTGAACTTCCTCGAGGATCGCGGCCTCTAAGGGCATGCGTCCACGAGCCTGTTGAACGGGAAATAATCGGCCTTTGCATACGCACGATGGTTTGGCCGGAAATCGGATCGAGGGCTGCCCAGGAACTTCGGCCAGCCCATGAACGAGCCTGACGTTTCGGCAGCATCGACGGCCCCTCATCAATTTTTAACGTCTTTCTCATGAACGACTGACCTTTGTCCCTTACGGTGACGCCCGTCGGTGGGAAAGCATCGTGCTCTCCCGCAGCAATTTGAGGGCTTTTTCACCTGTCAAAGGAAATTTCGTCATGACGGCACCCCTTTTCAACAAGCGACGCGGGTTTACGCTCGTCGAGCTTCTGGTCGTGATCGCGATCATCGGGATTCTGATCGGGCTGCTCCTCCCGGCCATCGGAGCCGCGCGGGAGTCGGCCCGGAAGAGTCAGTGCAGCAACAATGTGAAGCAGATGGCCTTGGGTGCGCTCAATTATGCGAGCGCCAATGGCAAGTTGCCGACGAGCGGGGAGGGGAAGATCTTCACCGCCGGCTCGAGCGGGAGCGTCACATGGACCGCGGGCGCTAACGCCCTCAACACGGAGTCGTTCAACGTCCAACTCCTGGCGTTCATCGAGCAGGCCAACCTGGCTGCCAAATGGAATGCTCGGAAAGCCTACTGGGACGCTGAAAACATGTCGCTTGCCGCCACGAAGCTCGCGACCTTCCTCTGCCCCAGCAACACGCTTGGCAAGGACGAGTACGGTGGCACGGTCACGGCGCCGGCTGCGTCAGGCTACAAGTATTACGGCCAGACCGACTACATGCCGATCGCCTACACGGATCTGGATCCAACCGACGGAACCAGAAAAAAGGCCAGCGGTGCGACGAAGAACGCCTACAAAGAGGGGCTTCTCTCGTGGGATCAAACGACGAAGGCCGACTCGGCCCTCGACGGCGCGAGCAACACGGTGATCTTCTTCGAGGATTCCGGCCGTGATCGCTTCACGACCGGAACCCGGGATGCCAGCACCAGTTCGTCGATGGTGTGGGGCTACAGCAATGGAACGTCCATTGTGGCGATCTCGCCCACCGCCAGCAGCGACATGCCGAGCGGCAAGACCTGCCCGAACCGTTGGGCTGATCCGGACAATGCGAGCGGTATCTCCGGTGCTCCGGACCAGGAGTCGACCAACCCGCGGACGAGGAACATCATCAACAACACGCCGGCCAGCCCGATCGGCGGCAGCAACTCGACATGCACGTGGGACACGAACAACTGCGGTCCCAATGACGAGCCGTTCAGCCTCCATGCCGGTGGCGGCTGCTTCGCCGGATTCGGCGATGGTGCCGTTCGTTGGCTGTCCCAGAAGCTCGATGTCCAGGTGTGCCGTCAACTGTCGGATCCGAGCGACGGAGAGTCGCCACTCCCCTACCAGTGATCCGAATGATCGGCCGGCATGAAGGATGTTCCTTCGTGCGATGCACTCACCGCCCCCGGCCCGACGGCCGGGGGCGGTTTTTTTATTGCCTGCGAGTTCGACTTTTGCAGTTTTTGAGTGCCCGGCAGAGGCTACCCATCGCGTAGGTCGGGGGTGCCCACGCCCCGTCGCATCGAGTGACCACGACGCGGTGCTCACGAGCCGATGGTATGACGAGAAGTGCTTCGTGGCCCCGGAGCCAGCCGCCACGATCATCCGTGTGATGATCCCCCGGCCCGAAAAGAACCAGCCCGAAACGATTGTGCAGAGGCTCACGAAGCTCGGAACTGTCGTCACGGGAGACAGTCCTTGCAGCAACTCCTGGAATCCGGATACACGATCCACGGCGAGCCTCCTTGCTCAGAGTGAATGGGCTAAGGTCCACTCACTGTGAAGGAGGCTCGCCGCTTCTCAGACGGCAGTTTCAGCCGTGAAAAGGCCCCTCACAAAACTGC
>JBJTOU010000012.1:0-5833 GCA_046074725.1 Planctomycetia bacterium | reverse complement strand
CGCCCCCTCGCGTCATCCGCCGTGGTACAACCGCGGCATGCCCCCCATTCGTGCGATCGCCGCGTCACTCGCGCTCGCTGCGGCCGGGCTCGGAGCCAGCCCGACCGATGCACGCGCGCAGAATGCCGCTCTGCCGCAGATCGTGGCAAGCGGTTCGATCGCGCTGCCCGATGCGGCAGTCGATGCCGAGGGCGATGAAGTCCGCCTCACGGGCATCAGCGGCATCACATGGCTCGGCGACGACCACTACGCCGCGATCATGGACAACAGCGACGTCGTCATCACCTTCTCGCTAACGCTCTCGCCAGAGGGCGAGCCGACCGCAGTGGCCAATCTGGCCGTGATCCGGCTTGCCGAGCGGCATGACTACGAGGATCTCGCCCCGTGCCCTGCCCCGCTGCAAAAGCGGATCGCGGCCCGCCAGCAACGGCGTGGCAAGCCAGAGCCCACGCAGTGCCTGCTCGTCTGCGAGGAAGATACCCCTGCAATCCGCGCAATCTCGCTGGACGACGGCAGCCTGCTGGGCGTCGTGCCGATTCCGCCACCGCTCGACCGCCCTCGGGTGAACCGCGGCCTTGAATCGCTCGCCGTCGATTCAGACGGCGCGATCTGGACAGCCAACGAGGAGGCCCTGCCCAACGATGGGCCGGCTGCCGGCGATGGCGGCACGATCGTGAGGCTCACCCGGATCACGATCCCGGAGGCAGGCCAGCCGGCAGCGGAGCCGGTGCAGCATGCCTATGCCGTCGATCTGCCGCATGAGTTCATGCGGCTGCTTGATGGGCAGAGGTTTTCGGGGGTCGTGGCTCTCGTGCCGCTCGGCCGCGAGCGGCTGCTCGTCTTTGAGCGATCAGCCGGGGCTGGCCTGCCTCCATTTGAAAACCGCATCGCCGTGATCGACACGGCTGCGGCGCCCAACGTCGCTTCGATCACGAAAGATCTCGCCAGCCAGCGGGAGCGAGTGATCGCCAAGTCGGTCGTGTGGCGGGATCAGCCGGGCTGCAATCTCGAGGGGCTCTGCCTCGGGCCTCCGCTCAGAGCTGGCGGCCGAGCGCTTGTCGCCGTCGCAGACAACGGCGGCATCGGCGGGCCAAACACCCTCATGGTGCTCCGGCTCGACGACGAGTAACGCGGCCCAAACTCCGCGCCCCTGCCCGCGGATCTGCCCGTAATAGCCGAAGGCCTTAAGGCCTCGGGCCGGTTGGCGCCCTACCCGTATACCGCCCGCGCGCTTCGCGCCTCGGCTATTTCACATCGAATCCGCGCCCGCTCTCCGCCGCCGGCCGCTGCATACCGATTCCGTAAGCCTGAAACCTTCGCAAGCGTCGATTACGACGAAAAAACCGCCGTAAGATTGACCACGGGGGAACGGAGGACAGGTCCAAGCAATGGTCCGCCGTTGGCATCGCTGGCTTGAGTGATTCACCCCTTCTACAGTTGGGTCTTCCTCTTCTGCCCACATTCTTTTCGGCAACTCCTCATGTGCGGCATCTGCGGCGTCATCTCCGACCGTAGCGACCTCGTTGAGCCAGCCACCCGCCGCATGATGGCGGCAATGGCCCATCGCGGCCCAAACGACGAGGGCTACGAGGAACTCCCGTTGGGGGCCGAGGAGTCTGGGCCCGTGGCCGGCTTTGGCTTCCGTCGCCTCTCGATTCTTGATCTCTCCACCGCCGGCCATCAGCCGATGTTCAACCAGAACACCGGCGACTGCCTGATCTTCAACGGTGAGATCTACAACTTCCGCAGCCTTCGGGCGCAGCTCCAACTCGGCGGTGTGCTCTTTCGCGGCACGAGCGACTCGGAGGTTCTTCTCCATGCCCTCGGCACATGGGGCGAAGCTGCGTTGGAGAAACTCCAGGGCATGTATGCCTTCGCCTACTACGAGGCGAAGAGCCGTCGCATCCTGCTGGCCCGCGATCCGCTTGGCATCAAGCCGCTGTATGTGTCGCAATGCAGCGACCGCTTCGTGTTCGCCAGTGAGATTCGTGCGATCAGGGCTTCGGGGCTGATTCCCGACGATCTCGATGTGGGCGGCATCGCCGGAATGCTCGCCTACGGGGCCGTGCAGTCACCACGTACCGTCTATCGGGATATCCGCTCGTTTCCGGCGGGTCACGCCCAATGGATCAGCGCGAGCGCGACCATCGGCACCCCGCGCACCGCACCCCGGCGGTTTTGGAGTTTCCCGACCGTCCGCCGCACCGACATCGCGATCCCGGAGGCGGCTGCGTCAGTAAGGCAATTGCTCCACGAATCGGTGCTCCGCCACCTCGTGGCCGACGTTCCCGTCGGCGTGCTCCTCTCCGCGGGCATCGACAGCACGGTGATCGCCTCGTTCGCCCGGGAATACACCCCGCGTGTCACGGCTTTCACCGTCGGATTCGGGAAAATCCACGGCCAAGACGAGGTCGCGCTGGCGTCGGAGACCGCCCGCGAACTTGGCATCAACCATGTCGCCGTCGAACTCGACGCCGGCAACATGCGCGACAAATGGCATGATTGGATCGCCGACATGGATTCCCCGAGCATCGATGGCTTCAACACCTATGTGGTGAGCCGTCGTCTGGCGCAGGAAGGCGTGGTGGTCGGCCTTTCCGGGCTCGGGGCCGATGAACTGTTTGGCGGATACGACACCTTCTCCCGCGCCCCCACGCTGTCGCGCATGATGCGGGCAATGCCGTTCATTCCGGCCCCGCTGAGGGCCGGCGCCGCGAGGGCCATGGGGCGAATCGACGGCCGCAGCGGCGCCTTCGAAAAACTCGCCGACACCCTGGCTGGCGACTCGAGCGTCGCCGGCGTGGCCGTGTCGCTCCGCCGCACACTTCCCGACCTCGCCCTCCGGTCGCTTGGCCTCTCCCCGTCGGCAACCGGCCTGCTGCCAAACCACCTCCAAGCGCCGAGCGGAAGTGCCGCTGCGCTCGACGGCGATGCCTTCAACACCGTGTCGCGCATGGAGATGGCCCACTACATGGGCGATACCCTCCTCCGCGATACCGACGCCAACAGCATGCGTCATTCCCTGGAGGTGCGAGTGCCGTTCCTGGATCTTCCCCTGGTCGACTACGTCTCTTCGCTCCCCGGGCATACAAAACGGCAGGGCGGCGCGGCATCGAAGGCGCTCCTCCGCATGGCGGGCCGCAAGGCGATCCGCGACGGCATCGCCAATCGACCGAAAACCGGCTTTACGCTACCGATCGGCGATTGGATGCGGGGCGAGATGCGCGGGGCGTGCGAGGATGCAAGCGAGCGGCTGGATCGCGTGCCCTGCCTGGAGGGGCCGGAAGTCCGCCGCATCTGGAACACCTTCATTTCCGGCCGGCGGTCGATGCATTGGTCTCGGCCGCTGGCCCTCGTGGTGCTTGGCTCCTCCGTAGGCTAGTCTCGACGAGACCCTTCCAAGGCTCGTTGCATGTGCGGCATCGCCGGCGTCATCAGCAGCAATCCCGCCGCCATCGAACCCGCCGTCCGCCGGATGATGCGGGCGATGGTCCATCGCGGTCCCGACGACGACGGCTACGGGCAGTTTCCACTGGCCGGGGAGTCCGCGAGCGTCGGCTTCGGCTTCCGGCGTCTCGCCATTCTCGACCTCTCGCCGGCAGGCCATCAGCCGATGGTCGATCCTGCCACGGGCAACGCCCTCATCTTCAATGGCGAGATCTACAACTTCCGCGATCTTCGCCCAAGGCTGGAAGGGCTCGGTTGTCAGTTCCGCTCCTCGGGCGACACGGAAGTCTTGCTGCACGCCCTGTCGGCGTGGGGCGAACAAGCCCTCGACGAACTCGACGGTATGTTCGCCTTCGCCTTCTACCACGCGGCCACCCGTCGCGTGCTGCTGGCCCGCGATCCCCTGGGCATCAAGCCGCTCTACGTGGCCCGGGCCGCCAACTCGATCGTGTTTGCAAGCGAGGTGCGGGCACTGCTCGCCTCCGGCCTCGTTCCGAGTAATCTCGACCCGGCCGGCATCGCCGGGTTCCTGGCCTACGGGGCGCCGCAAGATCCGCTCACCGTCCATGCCCATGTGCGGTCTCTGCCGGCGGCCACCCTTGAATGGGTCGATGCCTCGTCGCTCTCGGGCGGCTTGCCGAGCCGACGCCGCTACTGGCGTTTTCCAGCTGCCGGGCCGGCCTGCGAGGACGAAGCGGCGGTGGCCCAGGTGCGAGAGCTTCTGGCCGATTCCGTGAGTCGGCAGTGCGTCTCTGACGTCCCCCTCGGGGTGTTTCTGTCGGCGGGGATCGACAGCGCCACGATCGCCGCCCTGGCCATGCAGTCGCAGGGAGCGGCCAGCACCTTCGCGGTCGGCTACGACGTACCCGGCATCGCCGACGAGACAGCCGCCGCCGCCGAGACAGCCCATTTCCTCGGCACGCGGCATTTCCAAACGATCGTCGATGGTGAATGGGCAATCGCTCAGTGGACAGAGTGGCTCAAAGCCACCGACCGCCCGAGCATCGACGGCCTCAACACCTACATCGTGAGCGGCGCCGTCAAGGATCGTGACATCACCGTCGCCCTCTCGGGCCTCGGGGCCGACGAACTTTTTGGTGGCTATCCAACATTCCGCCGCGTGCCCCGGTTGCAGCGGCTGCTCCGCCTCGTGGCCTGGCTACCGCGTGGCCTGCGGCGGGCGGCTGCAGCAGCGCTGCTCGCCCCGCTGCCGGCAGGCAAGCGTGCCAAGGCGATCGACCTCATCTCGAGCGGCACCTCGGCCGTCGAGCTCGCCGCCCTTTCACGGCGGGTGATTGGGAACGGAGCCTTACGCAGCCTTGGGCTCGATGCCCGGCAGCTCGGCCTCAGTCCTCTCTACCTGGCACCAGAGGCCCACGAAGCATTTGGCTCCGGGCCGGCGGATAGTTTTAGCGCCGTATCGCAGGCCGAACTCTCGCTCTACATGGGCAACACGCTGCTGCGGGATTCCGACACCAACAGCATGGCGCATTCCCTCGAGATCCGCGTGCCATTTCTGGGTCAGCGGCTGGTCGACACCGCGGCCGGCATGCCGGGGAGCGTGCGAATGCCGACGGGAGCCTTGCCGAAGCACCTTCTTCGTCGAGCCGTCGCCGACAGTCTGCCGCAGTCGGTCTTCACCCGGCCGAAGACGGGCTTCTCGCTCCCCTTCGACGAATGGATGCGGGGGCCGCTGCGGGATTCCTGCGAAGCGGCGATCGACACGCTTGCCAACTGCCCGCTGTTCGAAGCCGGCGCGATCCGCCAAACCTGGGACAGGTTCACGTCCCGTCCCGGCGAAGTTCACTGGTCGCGGGCGCTTGCTTTGGTGGTGCTGGGCACCTACCTCGGCAAGCGAACGCCCGGCCCGTCACCGGCGTGATGGCGCACGTCTGGCGGTTACTCGTCAACCCAGTTGGCTTCGAGTTCCTGCCTGCCCTTCGGCGTCAACTGAAACCAATCAGTCCCAGACTGGTCTGTTGAACGGCTCACCACCCCTTCGGCTAGCAGTTCGTTCATGCAGGCGGAGATATCCGCCGCGGAAACATCCCCGTGGGCCGAGGCCCGTACATCCGCGACGATCGCTGCGACATTCTCCCGATCGTCAGCCATGGCATTGAGGCAGTGCAGCGTGAGGAGTGAAACTTTCACTTGACGCCTCCCGGACGAAAACGGAAACCGTGATTAACATATTCAGCGTCATCCTTCAGGCAGGCGAGTCCGCGGCGGTTCTTGCAGTCGCTGCTCCGGCAGGCCGGCTGTGGTGAGGTGAGCTTCACGAATCCGCAAGGCACGCGCTCCGTTCGCTCCGTTAGTGCAACATACGTTCTGTAAATCGCCGGTGCGTGCCCGTCCGAGTCGAGCGTAGCGAGACGAGGGCGGGCAC
>JBJTOU010000011.1:0-13592 GCA_046074725.1 Planctomycetia bacterium | reverse complement strand
CCGACCAATCCGCCTGTGGCGGATCGGTGCCCGATCAACGCCGGCTCCATGGCACGGGCAGCCCCTCGCTGGATCTGCTGCGGTCGGCTCCGTGTCGAGTCGTAAACCCGAGGTTTCGAGATCGTGGGACCGATTCCGGTTCAGCCATTCCCCGTCCGTCATGCCTATGTCCACGTGCCGTTTTGCCGGCATCGATGCGGCTATTGTGACTTCACGCTCGTGGCCGGACGGGACGACCTGATCGAGCGGTACTTCGCCGCCGTGGGCTGCGAGCTGCGGCGGCTGGACGAGCCGCTCGAACTCGACACGCTCTACCTTGGCGGAGGCACGCCGTCGCATCTCGGCCCCGATGGCCTCCGCCGGTTCTTTGCGATTCTCTCGCCCGTGCTCCGGCCCGTGACCACTGCCGAAGTGAGCGTCGAGGCCAATCCACTCGACGTGACCGACGACTTCGTGGCGGCCGCCCGCGACTGCGGCGTGACGCGAATAAGCCTCGGGGCGCAGTCGCTCGACGCCTCCACGCTCCGCGTGCTCGATCGCGACCACGCGCCGGACGACGTGCGGGCCGCGGTGTCACGGCTCGCCACCGCCGGCCTGGCGATCAACGTCGATCTGATGACCGCCGCTCCGGGGCAGTCGCCGGACGACGTCGCGGGCGATCTCGACGCGATCACGTCGCTCGGCTGCGGGCATGTGTCGGTGTATTGCCTCACCTGGGAAAAGGGCACGGCATTCGAATCGATGCGGCGGAAAGGGATTCTGCGCCCGGTCGACGAATCGGCCGAGCGGGCGATGTTCGAACTCACGATCGACCGCCTGGAAGCGGCCGGATACGAGCAGTACGAGGTGTCGAATTTCGCGAGGCCCGGCTGCCGGTGCCGCCACAACGAGACCTACTGGGACTGCCGGCCGTGGGAGGCATTCGGTCCCGGGGCGGCACGGTTCGACGGTCGCACGCGGACCACGAACCATCGCAGCACGACGGCTTGGATGAGCAGGGTGCTCACGGGCGACGACGCCCGCGGCGAGATCGACGCGATGACCGCCGAGGAAGCGGCGAGAGAGCGGCTCGTCGTGGGATTGCGTCGGCGGGACGGCATCGACCGCGACGCATTCCGTGCAGCCAGTGGCTTCGAACTCGACGCGATCGCCGGCCCAGCCATCGCCCGCTGGTTCGCACGTGGCCTCGCGACCGACGACGGCCGCCGCGTGCGGCTCACCCGCGAAGGGCTCCTCGTCTCCGACTCGCTCTGGGCCGACGTGCTGTAAAACTCGTGGGAGCGCCTCGGCTCGGGGCTGCCCGTGCTATGGAGCCGGCGTTGCTGGCAAGTGAAGCCATGGATGGCGAAAACGCGGCCAGCAACGAGTGAGCGGAGGGCAGGATGCCCGTCGCGAACGTCCGGCCAATAGCACGGGCAGCCCCGAGCCCGAGCCGTGGTGGACTCGGTCTACTGCAGCGCGTTCGTGAGATCGAGGATCGCCTTCTTGCCGTCGGCGAAATACATGAGCGTGTTGTCGGCCGCAAAGAGCGGGTTGGGAATGCCGGCGAAGCCGGGCGAGAGCGACCGCTTCACGACGACGACCGTCCTCGCCTTGTCGACGTCGAGGATCGGCATGCCCGCGATCGGGCTCGTCGGGTCGGTGCGGGCCGCCGGGTTCACCACGTCGTTTGCCCCGATGACGATCGCCACGTCGGTCTCGGGGAAGGTCGGGTTGATGTCGTCCATCTCCCGAAGTTTCTCGTAGGGGATGTCGGCCTCGGCCAGGAGCACGTTCATGTGGCCCGGCATCCGGCCGGCGACGGGATGGATGGCGTATTCGACCGTGGTGCCCCGCTTCTCGAGGGCGTTGGCCAGCTCACGGACGGCATGCTGGGCCTGGGCGACGGCGAGTCCGTAGCCCGGAACGATCACGACCCGTTCGGCCCCCTCGAGCACCATGGCGATTTCTTCCGCCGAGGCGCTCTTCACCTTGCCGGCGTAGACATCGTCGGCGTTGGTTGCCGTGGTCGTGCCGAGGCCGCCGAAGAGCACGCCCACGAGCGACCGGTTCATTGCCTGGCACATGATCGCGGTGAGGATCAGCCCCGAGGCGCCCACGAGCGAGCCGGCGATCACGAGCACCGAGTTGTCGATCACGAACCCCGCCGCCGCGGCGGCCAATCCCGAGTAGCTGTTGAGCAGGCAGATGACGACGGGCATGTCGGCGCCGCCGATCGGCAGTGTGAGCGTGATACCGAGCGCGCTGCCGGCGATTGCGAGCAGCCAGTAGAGCGTGTTGGACGAGGGATTCGCGCACACACCCCAGATCAGAAGGAGCGAGGCGATCGCCAGGCCGAGGTTGATCCAATGGCGGTTGGGATTGGTCCATGCCTTCTTGAACTGCGGCAGTTCCTCGAGCTTCCCGAAGGCCACGAGGCTTCCCCAAAACGTCACGGCGCCGATGAGCCCGGTGAGGGCCGTGGCGATGGCGAACTGCGTCCATGCCGGAAGCGGCGAGCCGGCCGCCGCGGCGTTCCGGAGTTCGGCACCGGCCACGAGCGTCGAGGCGGCGCCACCGAAGCCGTTGAGGAGCGCCACCATCTGTGGCATGCCTGTCATCGGATACTTGATCGCCATGACCGCGCCGATGACGGCTCCGATCGCGGCAGCGATGCCGACCATCACCAGCGGCCACGACCCGCTTTTCGCCACGCTCGACACGATCGGCTGCTCGAAGCAGGCGGCCACGAGCGCGATCGCCATGCCGGCGGCGCCGAGATAGTTGCCCCGCACGGCCGTCCGCGGGCCGGTCATCAGCTTGAAGGCCACGATGAAGAGCATCGAGGCGACCAGATAGGCGAGGTTGATGCAGGCTTGGCTCGACATGCTGGGCTACTTCTTCTTCGGTTGGAACATTGCGAGCATGCGGTGGGTGACGACGAAGCCCCCCGCGACGTTTACCATGGCAAGCACCACGGCCAGGAGGCCGAGGAGCGTGCCGCCGCTGGTGGCCATGGCGCCTGCCACCACGATCGCCCCCACGGCCGTGATGCCGGAGATGGCATTCGAGCCACTCGTGAGCGGCGTGTGGAGCCGTTGCGGCACCTTCATGATCACCTCGAAGCCGACCCACATCGCCAAGAGGAATACGGTGAGCAGCCTGATGAAACGGGCTGCCGGATCCTCGGTGGTGGCCGCTTCGGCGAACAGCACGACGATGGGCATGGCGGACTCCGGTGCGAGCGAGTGGGCTTTGAGGAAAGGTAAGGGGACGATCAGGCCGAGGCCACCGGCTCCAGCGGCGGAAGCCCGGCCCGCTCGCGGATCTTCGGATGAACGATCTGGCCGCCACGTGTCACGAGCGTGTCACGGCTGATTTCGTCGTCGAGCGACACGGTGGGAAGGCCGAGTTTCACCAGGTGTGTCAGGAACGTCGCGATGTTCTTCGAATAGAGCGAGCTCGTGTGCGCGGGCACGTCGGAGGCGAGATTGGTCGGGCCGAGGATCGTCACGCCATCGACGATCTCCGTCCGATCGGGAGCGGAGCCTTCGCAGTTGCCCCCCCGCTCGGCCGCCATGTCGATGATCACGCTGCCTGGCCGCATCCGTTCCACCATTGAACGAGTCACGAGGACGGGAGCTTTTTGGCCGGGCACGAGCGCCGTGCAGATCACGACGTCGCTTTCGGCCACGACCTTGCCGAGCAGTTCCCGCTGCTTGGCGTAGAAATCCTCACCCATCGCCTTCGCGTACCCGCCGGCCGCCTCGCTCGAACCCGTCTCGAGCGGGAGTTCGATGAACTTGGCCCCGAGGCTCTGAACCTGTTCCTTCACGGCGGGCCGCACGTCGTAGGCGCTCACCTGGGCTCCGAGTCGCTTGGCCGTGGCGATGGCCTGCAGCCCCGCGACGCCAGCGCCAAGAACGAGCACCTTGGCCGGTGTCACCGTCCCGGCCGCCGTGGTCATCATCGGAAAAATTTTGGGAAGCGAGGTGGCCGCCAGAAGGACCGCGCGGTAGCCGGCGATATTGGCCTGGCTCGACAGCACGTCCATGCTCTGAGCCCGGGTGATCCGTGGCACGAGTTCGAGTGAAAACAGCATCGTTCCACGATCAGCTGCTTCCTGGCAGGCGGAGGGGTCGCCGAGCGGATCGCACGTGCCGATCACGATCATGCCCTGCCGGAGCCGGTCGCGATCGGCTGCCCATGCCTCTCCAGCCGCCCCGGCGGTGCGAACCGTGAGCACGCAGTCGGCCGCAAAGACGTCGTGGCGAGATACGATCCGCGCCCCTGCTGAGCGATACTCGTCGTCCGAATACCCAGCGGCCGTTCCTGCCCCCTCCTCGACAACCACTTCGAGGCCCGCCTTCATCAGCGACGGCACCGAGGAGGGTACGAGCGAAACACGTCGTTCTCCCGGGAAAAGTTCCTTGGCAACGGCGACTTTCATGGGAAGCAGCCTGAAACGGAGCGGATCGGAGTTGGATTGGCTCCCGGACGCGGACTGCCACCCGGAAGTGAGCCAAAAGTGTGGTTGGGGCGGGGCTGGTTGGCAACACCCGCTTTTTTAGCGGCCACAGTCAGCCTCGGCCGAGCGGTGCGCTGCCCGCTTGCTGGCCGATCAAACGACTGGTAGCATCCGGGGCTCGAAAGGCAGGAGATTCGGAGATCGTATGAAGACGTTCATGGCAAAACAGGGTGACGTTGAGCAGCGATGGTGGCTTGTTGACGCCCAGGGGAAGATGGTCGGTCGCTTGGCCACCGAGATCGCCATGATCCTCATGGGAAAGCATCGCCCCACCTACACCCCGCATGTCGATACCGGTGACTATGTCGTCGTGATCAACGCGGACAAAGCGGAGTTCAGCGGCAAGAAGTGGCAGCAGAAACTCTACCGCTGGTACACGGGCTACAACGGGCTCAAGACCGAGACCGCCGAGCACCGCCGCGACCGTCGCCCTGAACTCATCGTCGAGGAAGCAGTCCGCCGCATGCTGCCGAAGACCCGCCTTGGTCGGACAATGTTCGATAAATTGAAGGTCTATGCCGGCGTCGAGCACCCCCATCAGGCCCAGCAGCCGGAAGTTCTGGAAGTTGCCGCTCGCTGACTCGTGCATCCGGCAAATTTCCCGCCCCACACAAAGCCCCCCACCACTCGAGAGTGATCGATCATGGCAGAGCAAGGTACAAGGACTGGCAAAGTTGGCACCGAGGTGATCGCCACGGGGCGCCGCAAGACCGCGGTCGCCCGCGTGCGGCTGAGCGTTGGCACCGGGACGATCACGGTCAACGGCCGTGAACTCCAGGCCTACTTTCCCGCGATCAAAGATCGAATGATTGTCGCGGGCACGCTCGAGCAGGTTGGCAAGCAATCGGACGTGAACGTTCGAATCACCGTCGATGGAGGTGGTCCGACCGGTCAGGCCGGAGCGTGCCGTCTGGGGATCGCCCGGGCACTCAAGACATTCGACGCCGAACTTGCCGAGCCGCTCCGCCACAACGGCCTTCTCACCCGGGATGGTCGTATGAAGGAACGGAAGAAGTACGGCCTTCGCGGTGCTCGCCGCGGCACCCAGTTCAGCAAACGATAACGCGGAAAAGCCATCCCTGGCCTTTTCCGCTTGGTCGGACGGTGGCAACGCCGAGGGTGGCCACGTCCGACAGGTCGCATCCTGCGACCGTGCGATAGCGCGGAAAATCCATCCCGCTCCATCTGGCTCGGGGCGGCTCATGCCCCATCGCCGGACGTTCGCTTCGGACATCCTGTCCTACGCTCACTCGGATGGTGACCGCGCTTCGCCATCCTGGCTTCGCTTGTCACCATACGCCGGCTCTCGGGGCATGAGCCGCCCCTCCCTGCCTGCTGCCGCCGTCATAAGCCGAATATTTGGGCGTGTCCCCCATTTTTCGTGGACTTGATCCGAAGGCATACTGATGACGGTCGTTCCACACTCAACCTCGCAGGGGTATTCCCCATGAGCCGGTCGCTGGTCTTTCTCGTCGCTGCGGCGATCGCTCTGGTGATCGATCTGCCGGCGTTCGCCCGGGAGCGATCGCGTGCTCCTGCCGCGGCCGCTGAGGCCGTTGGGCTCTTCGAAGCCGAATCCGATGGTCTTGTCGGCATCTCGTTCATCCCGAACGATTCGCGGTCGGCTCAGGTCGTCGTTCGGAACAAATCAAAGAAGCCGTTGACGCTCCGACTCCCCGCTGCATTTGCCGGCGTGCCCGTCGTCGCCCAGATGGGCATGGGAGGCATGGGTGGGGGTGGCATGGGCGGGGGTGGCATGGGCGGGATGGGCGGGGGGGGCATGGGTGGCGGCATGACCCAGGCCATGGGCGGTGGCATGGGAGGAGGAGGCATGGGCGGAGGAGGCATGGGCGGAATGGGCGGCGGAGGGATGGGTGGAGGCATGTTCTCCGTGCCTCCAGAGACCGTTCGGACGCTGCGGGTCGCCACCGTGTGTCTCGAGCACGGCAAGCCGGAGCCGAGTTCGCGGCATCCCTACAAACTCGTGTCGCTCGAGAGCTACTCGGAGGATCCGCAACTGGCGCTCATCCTCGAAAGCTTCGGCCGCGGCGAGATGACACAAAAGGTCGCACAAGCGGCCGCATGGCACGTCACCAGCGGGCTTTCCTGGGAGCGGCTCGCGGCCGAGATGATCGATCGGGCCGGCGGGTTTCCCGATGAGCCCTACTTCAAGCCGGCCGAGTTGCGAGCCGCCCACAGGCTCGTGGGCCTGACGTCTCGCAACGGCGAGGCACTCAGGCCTGAAGCGGGTTCGCTATCGGGGTCCGATCAGTAGTCGCCACTGATCGGCTCGCCACCCGCTCGTGACCCGAGAGATCGCCACGTCGCGGGATCGATGCCGGAGGCGATCGATCGCACCGACCCGTCCATCATCATGGTATTGACGATGTTGCGGTGATGGCTGCGGGACGTGATCACGGCCTGGGTGAGTGCGGTGCTCGATGTGCCCTCGCGTGGGCCGCAGACATCGACGTCATAGGTCACGCCATCGGAGTGCGTGTAGGGCACCACGGTATTCGGCGTGAAGGTCGTGGTAACGCCGATGTGCAGGCTGCGGCCGCACACCCATTCGGTATGCCCCGATTCAGCTCCGAACGTTCCCGAGGACGCCAGGAATCCGGCATCGCTGGCATTCGACGGTGCGGTGGCGGGCATGGAGGAAATTTCCTGGGATCGCGGGGTTTTCGCCTTCACCTCGGACATCGCGAGCGTTTTGCTGAGTCCATCGCTGTATGCCGACGCCGGGAGCCTCTTGAAGGGCGCGAAACTACCGCCGCCATCGGTCTTGGAGGCGGCGTCATAGACGAGATAGTTGCCAACGTTCAGGCCGTAGTTCAGGGGAAAGTGTTTCGGCACATTGCTGGCGTCCATGACTGCCGTGGCCTTTGGTTCGCCCGGGCAGACGAGCACATCGACGCGGTTCGCCGCCACGCCGTTTGGTGGAACGAGATTCATGTTGATCGGGTTACTGTACGGGACCGTGAAGTCGATGCGGCTGTAGAGGGAGTCGCCCTCGAGGTAGGGGAGGAGGAGCGATTGCCCGGACCATGGTGCTTGCTGGGCGCCTGAGACAAAGACCTCGGTGCCGGACTGAGGAAAGAAACGCTGGGTGTTTTCGTAGTTGTGCAGGGCGATGCCGAGTTGGCGGAGGTTGTTCGTGCAGGCGCTCCGACGGGCTGCCTCGCGAGCAGCCTGGACGGCCGGAAGCAGAAGGCCGATGACCACCCCGATGATCCCGATCACCACCAAAACCTCGACAAGACTGAAGGCCGAGCGGCCTGAAGCGGACCGGCCCATCGAAAGCATCTCGCGTCGGGCGTTGTTCACGATTTTGTTCCTCGCTTCAATTTCTCAGGATCGTTTGCGACAAATGCAGCAGAAAATGAGAATCATTCTCATTTCCGCCACAAAGTCTACGGCCCCACTGGACTTCGTCAAGCGGTCGCTACACTGGGTCACAGGTGAGGGAATCCTGGAGCCGCTTTCAAGGGATTTGAATGTCTGCCGCACACACAGCCGCCCGTTCATCGGGAACCCGTCCGCCGATTGGCGACGAAGTGGTCGTCGAAGCCCGCAACTTGTCCAAAACCTACCGCGACTTCTGGGGTCGCAGCAAAAAGGTCGCCCTCAAGCCGCTCGACCTGGAGGTTCGTCGGGGCGAGATCTTCGGCCTTCTCGGGCCCAACGGCTCCGGCAAGACCACGACCATCAAACTCCTGCTCGGACTGATCTTCCCGACCTCTGGTGAGGCGCTCGTCTTCGGTCGTGACGCGACTGACGTCTCAAAGAACGAGCGGATCGGCTACCTGCCCGAGGAGTCGTATCTCTACAAGTTTCTCGATGCCGAGGAGACGCTCGACTTCTACGGTCGCCTCTTCGATATGCCCCCCGAGGAGCGGAAGCGGCGAGCCGACATGCTCATCGAGATGGTGGGGCTCGGCCGCGACAAGAAACGCCAGCTCAAGGAATACTCCAAGGGCATGACCCGCCGCATCGGCGTCGCTCAGGCGCTCATCAATGACCCCGAATTGGTCGTGCTCGACGAGCCGACCAGCGGTCTCGATCCGATCGGCACCCGGGAAATGAAAGACCTCATCATCGACCTGAAAAATCGAGGGAAGACGGTCATCATGTGTTCCCACCTCCTGGCCGACGTGGAGGATGTCTGCGATCGGATCGCGGTCCTTCATCAGGGCGAACTCAAGGAACTCGGCCGCGTGGAAGATCTGCTGCGGGTGACGGATGTCACGCAGATCCGAGCAAAGGGGCTTTCCAACGCCGCCCGCGAGGAACTTCTCGCCGTGCTCGCGCGACACGGAGCGGCGGATGCGGAGGTCGGCAATCCTCGGACCACGCTCGAGGACCTCTTCCTCGAGATCGTTCGCGACACGCAGGCGCGGCCCGGCCGTCGGGCCCGGGCTTCCGGCGGCGCGTCACCGCGAGAGGGCTGAGCCACCCATGGTTCTCGAACAGGAAATCCCCGCATTTTCGGCATGGATCGGCCCGGCGCTGACCTGGTATGTCTTTGCCGCCGCGATGATGGTCGTGATCGTCGGCGCGGTCGCGTGGCTCGTGCAGTCGGTGCTCCACGGGCCGATGGTCGCTGGCGACAAGGTCTACCGCGGGCTGCTTTCCGGAGTCCGGGATCTGGCGGGCATGTCGGTGCGTCGGATCTTCGCACTGGCGAGGCTGGCCGTGCAGGAGTCGCTGCGGCGCAACGTGCTGGTCGTGCTCCCGCTCTTCGCGCTTTTGGTTCTGTTTGCGGGATGGTTTCTCGATCCCGCGAGCACCAACCCCGGCAAGCTCTACATCGGCTTCATCATCGCGGCGACCAATCTCCTGGTCTGCCTCGTGACGCTCGTGCTGTCGGTCTTCAGCCTTCCGGCCGACATCAAGGCCAAGGCGATTCAAACGGTCACCACCAAGCCCGTGCGAACCGGCGAGATCGTGCTCGGCAGGATGCTCGGCTTCGCGGCGGTCGGCACGGTCCTCCTGGCGATCATGGGGAGCGTCGGCTGGGCCTTCGTCGTTCGAAGTGTCAGCCATCGCCATCTGCTCTCCGCCGACGACTTCGTCGCGATCCGGGATGAGGCCGGAGGGGTCGTCAGCCGGGAAGGCCGAACGAGCCTCGACCATGGGCATCGTCACCGCATTTCACTGGCGACCGACGGGTCAGGCTATACCGAGAACGAGCAGGGGCACCGGCACCGCGTTCGGGTGGTCGAGTCGGGTGGCCGGGAGACGTTCGACATCGGGCCGCCCGAGGGCATTCTGGAGGCACGCCGGCCTCTTCGGGGCACGCTCCGGTTTCTCGACCGCGAGGGTCGTCCGAGCACGAAGGGCATCAGCGTCGGGGCCGAGTGGTCGTACCGCCAATACATCGAAGGCGGTTCGTTGGCCGCCGCCATCTGGACCTTCACGGGAATCAACGAGAAGCGGTTCGCCGAGGGGCTTCCCTTGGAAATGCTGGTTCGTGTCTTCCGCACCTACAAGGGAGACATCGAAAAGGGGATTGCGGGCAGCGTTCGGGTGAAGAACCCCGTCAGCGGACTGCAGAGCGACCCCTTCTACTTCACGGCGAAGGAATTCACGATCGATTCGCTGCTCATTCCCAGGACCTTGGTCGCCACGTCGGCTGACGGCGGCACGCGGCAGGTCGATCTCTTCACCGATCTCGTCGCCGACGGTCGGGTGGAGATCGTGCTGCAGTGCCTCGAGCCGGCCCAGTACTACGGCGTGGCCCAGGCAGATTTCTACCTGCGAGCCGGTGAAGGCTCGTTCGCGATGAATTACCTCAAGAGCTGCTTCGGGATCTGGTTCTCGATGCTGCTGACCACGGCGATGGGGGTGACGTTCAGCACCTTCCTCGCCGGACCGGTGGCGCTCTTGGCGACGCTTTCGGTGGTGATGGTCGGTCAGTTCCGTGAGTTCATTTCCAGGCTCTTCGAAAGCCAGATTGCCGGCGACTTCTCCATCGTTCCCGGCGGTGGGCCGATCGAGTCGCTCGTGCGAATCGCCACGCAGGAGAGCATCACGGTGGATTGGGAGGCCACGCCCGCCGCGCAGTTCATCAAGACGCTCGACACGTTCCTGCTGGCTCCGATGCGGCTGGGGGCTGCCCTCTTTCCGTCGCTCGGTTCGCTCGGAACGAGTGACTTCCTCGCCGGCGGTTTCGACATCCCGCTCGACCTTCTTGCCGAGCACGGCATGGAGACGCTCGGCTATCTGATCGCATTTTTCATCGCCGGGGCGATGAGCCTGCGGGCCAGGGAGGTGGCATCATCATGAGTAACGGACGTGATGGCGGCGGCACGGGACGAGGATCATCCGACCAGGCGAGGACATGGCTGGGCTTGCGGCCCAACACCCTCATCATGCTGGTGGCGATCGCCGTGCTGCTGGTCCCACTGTCGGTCTTGAGTCAGCCGGCCGATTCATCGAGCGAGGGCGGATACCTGTCGCGGCTGCGGACGAAATACGGACTGTCGCAGGCCAATCTCGGCGAGATCGACCCGACCAGCGAGACGATGCGGCTGGCCACGCTCGGGCTCAAGAACATCGCCGTGACGCTGCTGTGGGACCGGGCCAACCACTACAAGAAGGTTGAGGACTGGACGAATCTCTCGGCGACACTCGAGCAGATGACGAAACTTCAGCCCAACTTCTACTCGATTTGGGATTTCCAGGCGCACAACCTCTCCTACAATATTTCCGTCGAGTTCGACGACTACCATGATCGCTATGCCTGGGTCATGAAGGGCATCGAGTTCCTCAGGCAGGGCATCGCGCTCAATCAGCGTGAGCCCCGCCTGCTCGGCCGCATGGGCTGGTTCATCGGCCAGAAGATCGGCCGCGCCGACGAGAAGAAGCAGTATCGCCGGCTCTTCAAGGCGGACGACGATTTCCACGAGCGGGATCGTCCGGGCCGCACCCTTCCCGAGCGGGACAACTGGCTTGTCGCTCGCGAGAAATACTTGGCTGCCCAGCAGCTCGCCGATTCTGGTGCCCCGCTCAATACCACGCCGCTCATCTTCCACAGCGAGCCGATGATGACCGCGGCCAATCACGCGAGGGCATTGGCCGAGGAGGGCGTGTTTGGCGACACCAGCCGTAGCGCCTGGAAGCTGGCGGGAGACGAGATGCGGCGGTACTCGGTCCGCGAGATTCCCACGACATGGGACGTGCCGATCCGCCTTGGCATGAAGGAGGCCGAGCAGTCCCGTGCCGACCGGCTCGCCACGGAACTGGAAGAGTTGCTTCCCGGGCAGTTCAAAGCGCTCGAGGAGCGGAGGCGGCAAGCCCTTTCGTCCGAACAGCGGTCGGCGGTGGAGATGCCGGCCATGGACCGCTCCGAGGACCAGCAGCGGCTCGCAGCCGAGGCCGAGGCGGCGATGAAGGTGACCTGGCCCATGGTCGCGCGTGAGGCGGCCGCGGACGTGAAGCCCAAGGCTCAGGAGCTCGCTCGGCAGTTCACGGAGGCGAAGGAAACGGCCGAAATCATCGCCCGCTACCGAGAGATTGTGAACTTCGACTTCTGGCGGGCCACCTGCGAAGCCGAGGTGACCGACGAGATGCTCAAGGCCCGCGAGGCAACCTGGCGTGCGGAGCGGGATTTTGAAAACGCCCGCCTGCAGGCGGCGAAGAAGGCCTACGAGGAGGCGTTCGCGGCGTGGCGGAACGTGCTCGACTCATCGAAGGTGCTCCGCAACGACGGCCTGACCGGCGACGAAATCGTGGAGATCGTGAAGCGATATCGGAAGGTGCTCGAGCAGCTCGACGAGCCGTTCCAGAAGCCGTTCATACTCCAGGACGTGCTCGACAAGAATCCCGCCATCGAATGAGCGGTCATGGTCGTCGGACCAGCACCTTGTCGATGCGGCGGCCGTCCATATCGACGACCTCGATCGTGAGCCCGTGCCACTGCGTGATGTCGCCCGTCGTGGGGATTCGTTCCAGCCGGGCGAGCACCAAGCCCGACACGGTCGAATAGTCCCGCGATGATCCATCGAGCTTTACCCCGAGCGTCTTTGCGAGATCCTCGATGCTGGCGCCGCCATCGACCAGCCAGCTACCGTCCTCCCGTTGCACGAATGCCGTTTCCTGCCGGGAACGATGCTCGTCGTGGATCTCGCCGACGAGTTCCTCGAGCACATCCTCGAGCGTGACGAGTCCCTCGGTGCCGCCATATTCGTCGAGGACGATCGCCATCTGGTTCTTTTCCTTCTGAAAGAGTTCCAGCAGCCTGTCGAGCGGCATCGTCTCGGGGACGAACAATGCCCGATGCATGATCTTCCGCAGTTCGACGGGCCAGCCCATCCAGGTGTGCCGGAGCACGTCTTTCAAAAAGACGTATCCCAGAATGTGGTCGAGCGAGCCCTCGTAGACCGGGAGCCGCGAGTAGCCCGCCATCGCGATGGCACCGATGATCTCCGTGGGCGGCGTATCGACATCGAGCGCGTCGAGGTCGATACGCGGCCGCATGATGTCGCGGACCGTCCGCTCCCCGAGCCGCAAGGCCTCGATCGCCACCGCCTGCTCGACCGGCTCGAGCACCCCTTCGGCCCGGCCAGCCTCGAGCAGGTGCTCGATGTCATCGACGGAGACGGTCGGTCCTTCCTGCTTGCCGGCGCCGAGCATGAAGAGGACGGCCGACGTAGCCGTTCCAAGCCCCCAGACCAGGGGCTTCGTCAGCCGTGCGATCAGCTGCATCACCGGGGCCACGACGCGGGCAAAGGCCTCGGCGTTGCGGAGGGCCAGCCGCTTCGGAACCAACTCGCCGAACAGCAGCGTGAAGAAGGAGAGCAGGGCGACGAACGTCGTCAGGGCGATCGGTGCGGATGCGTCGGCGATGGCGGGCGGCATCGTGGCGGCCAGCCACGCCGACAGCGGCTCCACGAGCTGGCCTCCTCCGTAGGCCGCGGCCAGCGTGCCGACGAGCGTGATGCCCACCTGCACGGTGGGGAGAAACCGGTCGGGGCTCGACGCCAGTTCCAGAGCTGTTCGCGCCGCGGTGTCGCCCGCGTCTGCCAGCTGGCGAAGGCGTCCACGGCGGCTGGCGACGATCGCCATCTCGGCCCCCGAAAAA
>JBJTOU010000010.1:0-25461 GCA_046074725.1 Planctomycetia bacterium | reverse complement strand
TGAAGTCAGTACGCGCCCCACGGGCCGCTGCGGCCGGGGAACGCCCGCCCTACCGAAGCCGCTCACGGGCCATCGTGGCCCAGGGACTTTCCGGAGCGAGCGTGAGGAACTCCCGCAGATGACGGCGGGCTTCCGTCCGATGGCCGCATTCATGCAGCACGCCGGCAATGTGCCAGTGTGCGTCGGCGTAGTCGGGCTCCTGACGAAGCACGCCCTCGAGCGCCGCCAACGCCAGCTCATGGTCGCCCAGCTCGGCCAGCACGCATCCGAGGCTCGTGCGGGCCTCGAGATGGTCGGCGTCGAGTTCGAGCGTTGCGTAATACCGTTCGCGGGCGGCGGTCAGATCACCCGATCGATACAGCAATTCGGCCAGCATGAACATCACCTGGGGCCCGGGCCCCTCGGCCTGCAGAAACGCTCGAAGCGCCTCGGCCGCCTCGATGAACTCGCCGGCCGCCTCGATGTCGGCCGCAAGGTCGAGCAGTTCCGCATGATCGGCCGGCAGGCCGGCAACGACCGGCTCGCTCATCGAGGCGGGCCGCCGGACTGACGGCCGTGCGACGCTTGGCTCATCGCCGACAGCCGAAAAAAATCCAAACTGCAGCTGTCCGCCACTCCCCATCAGCCGTCCGTTGCGACGGATGCTCAAGCGACGGCCGTCGATCACGATCCGCTCGGCAACCCGTGCCGCCGCCGCCGCGCCTCCAGGCATCAGGCCCTGCAACTGGAAGTCGATTTCGCGGAGAGAGAGTCCGGCGGCGAGGAACCGGGCGAGTTGCCGGCCCGTCACGAGGGTCTGAAAGTCGAACCATTCAATCGCCTTGGCACGCTTCACGGGTTCGAGCAGTCCCCCACGCACCCAGTGCCGCACCGCCGCCACGGGAACCCGCAGCACGGCGGCCATCATCGGCACCGTGTAGAGCTTTCGCACGCCCCCTTCGGCGGGCGGAAAAAGGCCGCTCTCCGAATCCCCCGGAGGACGGCGCCGCGGTGCATCGCGATCCGCGGGGGGGGAGCGATGCGTCGTCGTCGTCGAACGGTCTTCCGTGACCTTGCCCGGCATGGCGGCCTCCATGGTGGTCGGAGAATCTACCGCACAGGTACCGATGCAATCCAGCCTTCGAGCGGATCGAGCCGGGCCGGGAGACCGTAGCGGGGCATGGCGGCGGCATGAGACGCCTGCAGGCCGCAGATCACCGCATCGAGCAGATCGCCGCGGCCATCCTCCACGAGCCTTCTCCTCCAGGACGATCCGATGGCGAGTGAAACATCGAGTCCCGCGGCGGCGTGGATCAGCGCCTCCACGATGGCAGCACGGTTGCGGCGGCGATCGGGCGTTTGGCTGCTGGCCACGTCGCTCTTGTAGGACCGCATGCAGACCTTTCGCGCGGTGAAGCCCGGATAGGCCTCGAGGGCGATCCTCGCGGTGGCCATGGCGGCCGGTTTCCGGATGGCCGCAGGCGAGGGATGCCGATGCGCCGGAAAGACGAGCCCCGCATCGAGCATCCGCCCGATCCCCGCATGCATCATCCAGGCGACCGGCGGATTGGCCCACCGCATCGCCGGGCTCGAACCGGCGGGCCGATCCCCCGTGCGCCACGCGAATTTGTCGCCCGAGGGACGGGCATCGCACCATCGGCGAAAGACGTCTCGCAGCCGGTCTCGCGGCTCGCCGCAGTAGAACCGCACGAACTGCGGCCAGTCGGTCGGCCAGCCCTCGTGCTCGATCAGGGCGCGGGGCTGGCCGAATGGGAGATCGAAGCCCCCGATCCAAGCCCCATCCTCGCGGAGCATGCGATCGAAGTCGTCGAGCGTTTCCAGTTCACGGATCTCGACGAGCCGGAATATGGGGCGCGGCGACGACTCGTGCCACCGGCCCACGGCCACCGTGATCGGTTTGCGTCGCGACGGGGCAGACGTGAAATCGATGCCGAGAACGGTCGCACCATCGATCGCCCCAGGAAGACCTCGGCTTTTCCTGCTGCCGACGTCATGGTCCGCGCCGTCGATGGCTTTTCCCACAGCCGGCTACGTCGTGTGACCGGCCGTACGGGAGGATGCCGGTGACACCGAGGTTTCGGCAGCGGGCGAGTCGTGCTCATCGTTCGCCGGGGGCGGCGGATCGACGGCGGGGCCCAGTGGTGCGACGCTCGGCTGCGGAGAGGAAGGGGCCGTCCCACGCGAGGCACCCGGCTCCTTCGCGGTGGGGGCCGGGATCGATTCGATCAGCAGGTCCGAATCGTTCGTCACGGGTTTGCGGGTCCGGACGCTCCCAGGAGCCTGAGGATCGACATGGTCGAGGCTCGATTCTCCCCATCCCTCGGGAGCCTTGCGGGGCGCCGCGGCAGGGGCGTCGCTGAAGGTCTTCGGGGCGGGCGAGGTGGCCGGCGGGAGGGAGGGGGCGGTAGGGCGTGCCGCGGCAGCCGGGGCGGGCGAACTCGGTGCGGCGGCCGTCGGGATCGGGTTTCCACATGGATCGACCGGAACACGCATGACGACCGTTCGTGCCTTGCGGACGGTGTAGGTGTAGGGCACTCGCTTCTCGACGGTCCGAGGCACCTGCATCGTTCGCTCCTCGGTGACGAACTTCTGCACCTGCACGCTCACCGGCTCGACCCGCTCCTCGGTGACATACCGGCAGACCTGCACCGGCACCTGGCGGACCTGCTCTTCGGAAACCATCCGCATGGTCTGTACGGGAACCTTGTTCTCGACCCGCTCGACGACCTTTCGCACGGTCTGCACGGGCACCTGGCGGACCTGCTCCTCCGACACCATCCGCATTGTCTGCACCGGCACCTGCTGCACGACCTGCTCATCGACATAGCGAACGGTCTGCACCGGCACACGCCGCGTGACGACGCGGTTGACCATCGTCGTCTGAGGGACCTGCACGGGAGAGTAGGTTGGCTGATAGACCCGGTTGACCTGATTGACGACCGCGCCGGGTGTCATCGACCACGCATACCCGCCGCGTTGCCACTGCATGAGGCCCGTGTAGGGATTTACAGCCCAGCCGCCGGGCGCCCAGCCGAGTTGCGCCGTGCTGGGCGTGACCATCGGCGTGACCGTATCGACGGCCTGCGCGCCGACGGAGTAGGCCGTGTGCATGGTGGTGACGGGCTCGGCGACCGTATAGGCCTCCTCTCGCTCGCTCGTTTCATACACGGGCCGCCGGACGGTGCTGACCTGCTGCTGCATGGCGGTCTCGTAGACCGGCTTCATGACGGCGTATCGCTCCTCGCGGGTGGATGTCTCCACGACATCGCGGACGACGTCGTAGCTGCGATCGACGACCTGTGTTTCGTAGACCGGCTTCATGACGGTGTAGCGTTCCTCGCGGGTCTGCGTTTCCCAGACCGGTCGCTGCACCGTGTACCGTCGCTCCTGCGACTGCGTCTCCCAGACCGGCTTCTGCACGGTGTAGGTCTTGGTGTCGTAGACCGTCTCGTAGGTGACGCGATACGCCGTCACCTGCTCATCGTCGTAGACGGTTTTCACATCGAGGCGATAGGTCTGCGTCGCCGGGGGTGGGGCAGCCGCATCGCCGCAGCATTGGGCCAGAGCCCGGCTGGTCGGAACGAGTGGCTGCGTGGCGAGCATCACGAACGCGCACGACACGAGTCGCAGGGCGTGCGACAACGGGGCGGCGCGGAGGGCACCGGACAGGGTCATGGATCGTTTCCTCCAGAAAGCGGTGCAACGAGACTAATTCCCTGTACGCAGGCTTCAAGGGTTTGGTTGAGAAAAAATCATCGTTTTTCCCGGGAAAAAACAGCCAAAGCCCGCACGAACCGCGTAACTGGTCCATCTTACGGCCCTTGGCAAGCGGTGCGATCGCTCCCATAGCCCACCATCCCTGCGAGGGCCGGAGGCCCGCTCGCGTGAGTCGCGACGGAGTCGCGCAGGGAAATGCGGGCCATGGATGGCCGCATTTCCCTGAAGCTAGTACATCTTCTCGATCATTCGCCGGTCTTGAAGCGGGAGGCGGGCGAGCGATTCGATCCGGTACCGGATCCCGTCGATGTCGGTGACGAACGCCGAGTCGTCGGGGAGGCGGGCGATGTCGTCGGCGTGCGCAACCTTGAATCGACGAGGCCCGCGGTCGGTCATCACGCTCCATTCCGCCGGCTCGCCGTCCGAAACGGTCTCGATCCGTTCGATCACGGGAAGAAACTCCCGCTGTGAAAGCTCCTGCTCGAGCATCTCGCGGAGCGGGCCGGGGGCCGATTCCAGGGAGTCGATCCATGCCAGTTCGGTGCCGTCGGCCGCGACGATGGCGACCGATCCGCGCGGTGCCGTGATGGGGAAGCCGCGCAGAACGTCCACGTTGTGATGCTGAACGCCGGCGGAGTCGATGAGGGATAGGCGTCCGTGGGCGTGCCGTTCGAGCCGCCACCGGCCGGTGACGCCATGAACCTGGTCGGAATCGTGGTCGAGTGTCATGGGATCGAGGCATCGGCAGCCTGTTCGGCTGCTTTCATCTGGGCGTGGTAGAGACGTGCGTAGGCGCCGTCGGCCGCGAGGAGCTCTTCATGCGTGCCAGTTTCGACGATCCGGCCGGCGTCGAGTACGACGAGACGGTCGGCCCGCCGCAGCGTGGAAAGACGGTGGGCGATGGCGATCGTAGTGCGGCCCGTGACCAGTCGATCGACGGCCGCCTGGATGATCGCCTCGGTTTCCGCATCGACGCTCGAAGTAGCCTCGTCGAGGATCAGGATCCGTGGATCGACCAGGAGTGCTCGGGCGATCGAAAGCCGCTGGCGTTCGCCCCCCGAGAGCCCGCCTCCTCGCTCGCCGATCCGAGAGTCGTAGGCGGCCGGCAGCGCCAGGATGAATTCATGGGCGCCGGCAGCCCGTGCCGCGTTCACGACCCGCTCTCGCGAGGCGTCCGGGCATCCGTATGCGATGTTTTCGGAAACGCTGCCAAAAAAGAGGAAGGGCTCCTGGAGCACGCATCCGAGATTGCGGCGGTATTCCTGAATCGAGACGTCGCGGAGGTCGATGCCATCGACGCGGATCGAGCCGCTCGAGGGATCGTGAAACCGGCAGACGAGGTTGGCGAGTGTCGACTTTCCAGAGCCGCTGCTTCCCACCAGGCCGATCATCTCGCCCGGCTCGATCGTCAGGTCGATGCCGTGCAGCACCTCGCGGGCGCCGTAGCGGAAGTGGACGCCCGAGATGTCGATGCGGCCGCGGATCCGCCCGAGCGATCGCGGGTGCGGTGGCTCGGCGACGGTCGGACGGCAGTCGAGGATGTCGAAGATTCGCTGGGCGCTGGCGGAGGCCCGCTGCGTGGCCGGCACCATCCGGATGATCGACTCGACGCGGCTGTAGAACCTCGCGATGTAGGCGAGGAAGGCGGTCAGCCCGCCCACCGTCACGCTGCCGCCGAACACCATCCATGCCCCCGCCGCCCAGACGACCAGAAGCCCCGTTTCGCTGAACAGGCTGATCATCGGGCTGCAGAACGACCAGACTACGTTGACGCGATCGTTGGCTTCGAGGATTCGCTCATTGGCCGCCCTGAACCGCTCGATCTCCCGAGACTCCTGCGCGAACGCCTTGACGACGCGGATGCCGGGGATCGTGTCGGCCAGAACGCTCGTCATGTCGCCCCAGGCGATGGTGGCCCGCGAGAAGCCGCGGCGCAGCCGTTCGCGGACGGAGTACACGAGCCACAGCACGAACGGGAACGGAGCCAGCGTGAGAATCGCGAGCGTCGGATTCATCGCCACCAGCACCGTGGCGGTGAGCATGACGAGCAGGATGTCCGAGAAGAAGTCGATGAGATTGAGCGAGAGGAAGTTGTTGATGCGATCGGTGTCGCTGCCGACCCGCGACATCAGGTCGCCCGTGCGTTTGCCCGAGAAGAAGTCGAGCGAGAGTTCCTGCATGTGCGCGTAGGTCCGCACCCGCAAGTCGGCGGCCACCCGTTCGCTCACCCAGGCAAGTGTCCAGGTTTGGGCCCAGGAGAGAATCCAGGCCGCGATGGCGGCCAGTGCCAGTCCGGCGAGATACCACCAGACATGCGAAAATGGAACGGGCTCGCCTGACTGCCGCGGGATGAGCACGTCGTCCACCAGCGGCATGGTGAGGTAGGGAGGCACGAGGGCCGCCGCAGTGCCAGCCAACGAGAGAAACCCACCGAGCATCGCCATGGCCAGGTGCGGCCGTGCGAAGGTCGCCAGCCGCAGCAGCGCTCGCCACGACGCCGCGCCCGTCGGCGGCTCGCCATCGGTCTCGTCAGCGAGCGCCTTCGCGGGGGGGGTCTGCGAGGGGAGGGCCTCCTGCGGGCCGCGGCGTTCCGCGGTCGGCCGCTCGCCCTCGGCCCGGGGTTCGACCGCACGGGTCGCGCCGTGAAGGAACGCGTCGAACGCATCCTCGACGGCATGCACGCCTTTGGCTCGGGCTGGCGTGAACCTCCACTGGGCGATCACGTCGCCTTGACGGGCCAGTTCGATCCGACCGATCGCGCCTCGAAGTTGGACATCGAAGCCCGTCGCATGATCAAGAGGCCATGCCATCGGCTCGACGCCAGGGCGATGGCCGGTCGCCGGTGGGTCCGCCATGAGACGGCGGTCGGTGAGCACGATCCATCCATCGGCGAACCGAAGCCTTTGATCAAGATCGAAGCGGCACGATGAAAGGAGCGTCTCTTCCGGATCGAGGCGAAAGCGGGAGGGAAGGGGGCCGACAGGGCCATCGGCCGGTCCGGCATGGGAGGGGGCGGAGGGAGGCATCAGTCGAGCGGTCACCGTCCAACAGGCTGTCAGAACCGTTCCAAACCGGTGAGTCGACCACCGGAAAGGGCGGGCGGAATGCCTGGACCGCCAAGGCCCACAGAATTTTTCATGGCTTTCCGAACATCCCCAGAGTACCGTTTTTCAGGAAATAAGAATCGGCCCCTGTGAATACGCCGGGGACGGGGCTGAATCCTGAAAAATCTACCTGCCCGCCCGCCGGCCCCCACCACCGTTTTGTACGAGCCGTTGTCAATCCTTCCATGAAACCCCTCCGGGGCCCAGCCCCTTGCCGCGGTTTTTCGGCCACGGTCGATCGATCCGATGGGCCAGTCGGTTCTCGGCACGCGAAATGCTCTTTCCCTGACGGGCTGAAAAGCGTTTCGCATTCGTTCCCCGAAGGCGTACACTCTAAGCCGACCTGCTGCTGGCAGGCTTCTTCACAACAAGGAATTTTTTCAACCCATGGCCACCTCGGCCGGTTTCTGGTTGGTATACGGTTCCCCGTTGTCTCTCTGCCCGACTGCGAACGATTCTTTCCGCAGGGGCACTTCTTCCGCGGCACTGGAGTCAGGGCCGCCCTGACGACCCCAGTCGTCCTTCCGATGTCCGCACCTGTGAAAAGGTCTGGGCGGGCGACGCTCCTGCCCAACACCCTGTCGATCCGTGCGACGTTCTTCCCGCGAAGCCCCCGGAGTGTCCGGCGGCAGGAAGAGGCGCACCATTCCCAAACCCGCGCACGCGTCTGCAGCGGGTGACGAGAGCACGTCCACGACGATCATGGAGATCACTTCTGTCAAGGTTCTGCGCGGCCCGAACCAGTGGGCATCGTTTCCCGTTCTCGAGGTCACGGTCGACCTGGGACGGTTCGAGGATTTTCCGTCACACACGCTGCCGGGCTTCAATGACCGGCTGATGTCGTGGCTGCCGACGATGATCGAGCACCGCTGCTCGATCGGCGAGCGGGGCGGATTCTTCGAGCGGCTCCGCACCGGCACGTGGTTGGGCCATGTTCTCGAGCACGTGACGCTCGAACTGCAGACGTTGGCAGGTTCCCCCGTCGGCTACGGCCGTGCCCGGGAGACATCGAGCCGCGGCGTCTACTGGGTCGTCGTCGAATACAAGGAGGAGACGTTCGCGCTGGAGGCGGTTCAGACCGCGCATCGTCTCCTGCGGGCCGCGATCGACGACACGCCGTTCGACGTCGCCGCCGAGATCAAAAGGCTTCGGATGCTCCTGCTCGACGTGCAACTCGGCCCGAGCACCCGTTCGATCGTCAATGCGGCCGTGGCCCGAGGCATCCCCTTCCGCCGTCTCAACGAAGGCTCGCTCGTGCGGCTCGGCCAAGGATCGAAGCAGCGGCGGATCGTCGCCGCCGAGACCGACCAGACCTCGGCGATCGCCGAAGCGATCGCCCAGGACAAGGAACTGACCCGAAGCCTCTTGTCGGAGGCTGGCCTCCCGGTGCCCGAGGGCCGATCGGTCACCGATGCCGCCGATGCGTGGGCCGTCGCCGAGGAGATCGCCGCGACGGTCGTCGTGAAGCCCCGCGATGGCAATCAGGGGCGTGGCGTGTCGGTGAACCTCTCCACCCGCGCGGATGTCGAGCGGGCCTGGCAGATCGCCCGCGAGGAAGGGGATGCCGTCGTCGTCGAGCGATACGTTCCCGGTGCCGATTACCGTCTGCTCATCGTGGGCGGCCTGATGGCGGCCGCGGCCAAACGGCGGCCGCCGATGGTCGTCGGCGACGGCCGTTCGACGGTCCGTGAACTCGTCGATCGGGTCAACGAGGATCCGAGGCGGTGCGGCGATCATTCCTGCTCCCTCAGTCCGATCAAGCTCGACACCGTCGCCCTGGCGGTGCTCTCGGAGCAGGGTCTTCATCCGCAGAGTGTTCCCGATGCGGGGCGGACGGTGCTCCTGAGGAACAATGCCAACCTGAGCACCGGCGGCACGGCCGAAGACGTCACTGACGTCGTCCATCCCGAGGTTGCCGCCCGCGCCGTCGAGGCGGCTCGCATCGTCGGCCTCGACGTCGCCGGTATCGACGTGGTGGCCGACGACATCACCCGCCCTCTGGAATCGCAGCACGGCGCAATCATCGAGGTCAATGCCGGTCCCGGGCTTCGGATGCACCTCGAGCCGACCGAGGGCACTCCGCGTGACGTCGGAGCGGCCATCGTCGATACGCTCTTCATGCCGGGTGACGACGGACGCATCCCGGTGGCGGCCGTGACCGGCACGAATGGAAAGACCACGGTCGTCCGCCTGATCTCGCACCTCGCGGCCACCGGTGGCGCCACGGTCGGCACGACCTGCACCGAGGGCGTCTTCATCGGAACGCGGCAAATCGACAGCGGCGACTGCAGCGGTCCCAAGAGCGCCAGGCGCGTGTTGGCCAACCCGTCGGTGACGACGGCCGTGTTGGAGACCGCCCGCGGCGGAATCCTCCGCGAGGGCTGCGGCTTCGATTTCTGCGACGTGGCCGTCGTGACCAACATCGGCGCCGGCGATCATCTCGGCATCGACGGGATCGACACGCCCGAGCGGCTGGCCTGGGTGAAGGGGGCGATCGTCGCCGCCGTGCGTCCAGGCCGAGGCTCGGCGGTGCTCAACGCCGCCGATCCGCTCGTCGTCGATATGCGGAAGTGGTGCAAGGGACAGGTCGTCTACTTCGCCCTCGACCCCAACCACCCCCTGATCGTCGAGCATCTCGCCCAAGGAGGCCTTGCCGCCACGGTGCGAGATGGGTGGATCGTGCTGTGCGACGGGCCGCGCGAGACGCGTTTGGCACAGCTCGACCGCGTTCCGCTCGTGCATCGCGGACTGGCATCTTTCAACGTCGAGAATGTTTTGGCGGCGTCGGCCGCGGCATGGAGGCTTGGCGTTCCGCTGGAACTCGTCCGGATCGGGCTGGAGAGCTTCTCCAGCGGCACCGACGGATCGCCCGGACGCTTCAACCTGCTCGAGCTTGGCGGCGGCACGGTGGTGGTCGATTACGGCCACAACCTGCCCGCCCTCGAGCAGATGTGCGGGGCCATCGCGAAACTCCCGCATGCGCGACGGACCGCCGTCTACTCCGCCGCCGGCGACCGCCGCGATGAGGATCTGGTCGCCCAAGGCCGGCTGCTCGGCGCGATGTTCGATCGCGTGGTGATCTACGAGGATGCCTACATCCGTGGTCGCCAGCCTGGCGAGATCACGCGGCTCCTCTCGCAGGGGATCGGCGAGTCGGCCCCTCGCCGGTGCACGGCGGTTGAATTCGGTGGCGGATGGTGTGCGACGGCCGCCATGGTGCTCGACGCGATCGGGGCCGGAGAGGTCGTGCTGCTTCAGGCCGACTCGGTCGAACAGACCATGCCATGGCTCAGGGAGCACTACGGCGAGCGGCTTCGGGCGACGAGCGCCCACGAGGTGCTCAGCGAGCCGGAGCCTGCGAAGCCGGCGGTGGCCGATCCAGTGCCGGCGTCACTTCAGCCCGGGGCGCCGGTCAAGGGCCCCTCGAACACCTAACTGCTCGGGGTGCCGGGCGATCTTGTCGGTGAACACCCGAACGTCGTCCACGATTGGCCGCAGTTCCTTCGTGAGCCGGTTGACGTTGGTGGCCGCCTGGGCCAGTTCGTCGTAGACGGTCGGATCGCGGACCAGCCGTCCGAGCGTCCCCTCTGACTCGTTGAGCGCCCGAGTGAACGTCACCGCCTGCTGGAGCACCTCGTCGAGCCTTCCGATCGTGCGGTCAATCTGGCCGACCATCGCCTCGCCCCGCTCGCCGAGCGGCCGGGTCAGCCCCTCCAAGTTGCGGAGGTTGCGGTCGGCGCTGTCGAGCGTGGTGCCCATGCCCTGAACCGTCGATCGGAGATCGGCGAGGGCGGCGGGCAGTTCGTTGATCGCCGACTTGAGCTTCTCGCGGGAGTTCGGGTCGCCCATCACGTCGTTGATGTTGTTCATGGCGAGGCTGAAGGAATCGAGCGCGGCCTCCGTCTTCTGCACCATCCGTTCGAACGTGTCGTCCTTGCCGAGGAACAATCGATCGAGATTCGTCGAGAGTTTGGAGACCGACTGGCTCGCGTCGGCCAGGGAATCGAGCGTGCTACTGAACTTCGGCTCGAGCGTGGCGAACACCTCGAACGGGTCGCGGGCGACGAGCCCCTCGAGTACCTCGTCGGCGCCGACCCGCTGCCGTGGCGAGACGATCCGCCCCGCCACGAGCTGGATCTCGGCGTCGCCGAGGAGGGTGGTGGCGATCCGTGGCTGCTCGTCCCGATAGATCGGCACGTAGGAGTCGATGTCGGCCACCACGCTCACGCCCCCCCGCTCGTCGAGCTGCACCCGCGACACCCGTCCGACGAGGATGCCGTTCTTTCGAACGGGCGTTCCGTCCGAAACGCCTCGGGCGTCGGAGAAGCCCATCTTCAGGGGATAGGTCGCCTGGACGAGCGACGGCAGGTCACCGAACAGAACGATGAGAATGCCAGCGATGATCGCCGTCGCCAGCACCATCACGCCGACGCGGAACTGCATCACGCGGTCGTTCATGCGGGTTCCTCCGACAGCTCCTCATCCTCGCCATCGCGGGCCTGCTCCTCCTGCAGCTCGGTGAGGCGACTGCCGGCGCGGCCCTCGACGAACTGGCGGACCCGCGGGTCGCGGGAGCGGTCGAGCTCGTCGGGCGTGCCGTCGAAGACGATCTGCGAATCCCCGGGGCGAAGTCGGAACGCCGGATACAGCATGATGATCCGGTCGGCGACTTTGCGGGCGGTGCGCATGTCGTGCGTCACCACCACGCTCGTGACCTGCGGCCGCTCACGGACCCGCAGGATCAGTTCGTTGATGATGTCGGTCATGATCGGATCGAGGCCGGTGGTCGGCTCGTCGTAGAGGATCAGGCCGGGGTCAAGGGCGAGGGCGCGGGCGAGCCCGGCCCGCTTGCGCATGCCCCCGGAGAGCTCCATCGGCTTCTTTCGCAGCGCCGACCGTGGCAGCCCGACCTCGTCGACGAGTGATTCGACGATCGCCGCGATCTCGGCCGCGGGGATCCGCGTGTGCTCGCGGAGCGGAAAGGCGATGTTGTCGGCGATCGTATGGCTGTCGAACAGGGCCGCGTGCTGGAAGACGAAGCCGTAGCGGGTGCGAAGGGTGGCCAGCGCCCGGTCGCTCATGCCCGGCAGCGACTGGCCGTCGAAGCGGACATCGCCGAGGGTAGGGCGGATGAGGCCGATCATCGTCTTGAGCAGTACCGTCTTGCCGCAGCCGCTTTCTCCGAGGATGACCAGGGTCTGTCCCTCGGGTATCGAGAGCGTGATGTCGCGAAGCACCTCCTGCCGGCCGAACCGGATGGTGAGATCCTCAATCTGCAGAAGCATGGGGGCGGGGGCTTCACGCATGGGGTGGGGGGCGATGGCGGTGGCGGGCATGGTGCGCGGGTCCTAGAGGAGCTTGCGGGGTCCTTCCGGCCGGAAGAAATCGTGGACGTTGTTGAGCCAGATCCCCAGAAAGAGGTCGAGCACGAGGATCAGCACGAACGAATGGACGAAGGCGTTGGTGGCCGCGCGCCCCACCCCTTCGGCGCCCTGGTTGCAGTGGAAGCCGTGGTGGCAGCTGACCAGTGCGATGGCGGCACCGAAGAAAAAGCTCTTGAAGATTCCCATCAGGAAGTCGAAGGCATCGACGTATTCCCGGGAGTTGGCCCAGTAGTGGTGATAATCGATCCCCAGCAGGCCGTGGGAGTAGAGATACCCGCCGAGCACGCCCATGAAGTCGGCCATGATCGTGAGCGTCGGGATGAGCACGAGGCAGCCGAGGAAGCGGGGAACGACGAGGTAGTAGAGCGGGTTGGCCCCCATGCTCTCCAGCGCGTCGATCTGCTCGGTGACCCGCATCGTGCCCAGTTCGGCCGCCATGGCGCTCCCCACGCGGCCCGCGAGCATCGTCGCGGCGAGCACCGGGCCCAGTTCGCGGACGAGCGACAGGTTGATGACCGAGCCGAGCCGCGTCTCCAGCCCGAGTGCCTTGAACTGCGCATAGCTCTGCACGGCCAGCACCATGCCGATGAACAGGCCGGTCAACGCGACGACCGGCAGCGACATCACGCCGATCTGGTAGAAGTTGGGAAGGAGGACGTCGCGGCGCTGACGGCGGGCGAAGATCCAGCCGATGGTCTTCAGCGAGAAGAGGGTGACATCGCCGACGCCGGCGACGCGGCTCATCGCGAATCCACCGAGGTTGGCCACCTGCTCGGCGAGCCAGCCGGTGAGGCCTCCAGCAGCGGGCGCGGTCGTGGTGGTGGGCGATGCCATGGTGTTGCGGCGCGGCGGGAGCCGTGCCTTCCTGCCGGAGCATCGGCTGCGCAGGTCAGATGGCTTGAGCCAGTCGTAATGGATACGACGGGCCGCGAGGAACTGGGCAAGCCTGGGAATCAGGAGCGGCCCGCGGCGGTGACGAGCCTGGCCACGTCCGCGGCCGGATCGCGCGACTCCACGACCCGCCGGCCGGTTTCGGCGGCCAGCCGTGCGACCCAGTCCGCCGCCCCGGCGAGAACAATCGTTCCGTCGGCGGGCAGGGCCGTCGTGATCGCTCGGATGACCGCGGGTGGGGCGTCGAATTCCTCGGATTCGTCGGCATCGGTGAAGGGCCCGAGCACCAGCACATCAATCCGACTGGCCGGTGAGCCACGATCTGCGAGGGATCGCCAGTCGAGCCCGAAGATCGCGGCATCGATGTCGGGGGCGACGAGCAGGTCGCGGGCTGCATCGACGCTGCTCGAGTCCTCAAAGCTGCAGTGGTCGCCGGCGAGCCATGTTCCGAGCGAACAGGTGAGGCCCGGCGAGCGTCCGGCCGATCGCAGCAGCCGCTGCAGTTCGAGCGGGGTGTTGGGATCAGCGAGACCGAGCATGGCGATGATCGGGATGCGACCCGTCTCGCCGTCGGCGAAGAGCGTGGCGAGGATCTCGCGGCCCACCGGCCGGCCGGTGCCCGCCTCGGGGTAGGCGTGGATGAGCAGCTGCGGGCCGGCGTTGACCTCGCAGACCCGAGCCCCCTGTTCGCGCATCGGCTTCGAGATGTCCTCGGCCACCAGATCGATGCCGGCGACGTCGAGGCCGACCGCGCGAGCGGCACGCACGGCTGCTGCGGCGATGTCGGGATGAACCTCATCGGTGACGTCGCGGCCATGGGATCCGATCCGCTTCACGAGGACGCGCCGATCGGGCGGAAGGATGGTTTCGGGAGTCACGCCCTCCTGCGCGAGCTGCACCCGCACCGTCGCGTCGATGTCGATCGTCTTGTTGGGAAACGCCTCCGAGCGGCCTCGGCGCGGATCGGAATTGAGATCCTGCTCGATGAGCTGCGCGACGGTGCGGCGGCCGTCCCCGGTGACGAAGAGATTTTCTCCGCGGGCGCAGGCCACCATCCGGGAGCCGATGACGAGCAGACGATGCTCCACGCCCGGAATCAACTCCTCCACGATCACGGTGGGGTTGCTTCGAGTCTCTTCGAGGGCGATGCCGAATGCGTGCTCCACCTCGTCGCGGGTCGACAGGTTCAGGGAGACGCCCCGGCCGCGATTGCCGTCGAGCGGCTTGACGACCACCGGAAGGCCGACGGCCTTGGCGGCCTCCCATGCCTCGGTTGGTGTCGTGGCGAGGCGGCCACGTGGCACTGGAACGCCGGCCGCCGCGACGAGCCGGTTGGTGAGTTGCTTGTCCCGCGAGATCGATTCGGCGATGGCGGACGTGCGGTCGGTTTCGGCGGTCCAGATTCGTCGCTGAAATCGTCCCTGCCCGAGCTGGACGAGGCTCATGTGGCTGAGCCGCTGCCACGGGATGCCACGATCCTCGGCCGCTTGCACGATGAGCATCGTGCTCGGCCCAAGGCAGATATCGTCCGCATGCTCCATGAGCCGCGAGCGGATCGCCGGGATGTCGGGCATGCGACCGTCGCGAAGGGCGTGGACGATCGATGCGGCCTCGTCGAGGCACGAGGGTGTGAAGAACAGGTCGATCGCCTCGAAGACCGCGCGAAAGACACCGGGCTCGTTCGCCGGGACGACGCGGTGAAACCGTGCGGCCGAGCCGCGGCCGATCGCCTGGAGCGTCAGGGCGAGGCGGCACAGCAGCAGCACCTGGCCCTCGCCATCGTCCGGGGCTTCGGCCTCGGCCTGGTCAAACCCGCCGAACTCCGGCAGGAGCGCGAGAAGCCGGTCCCGCAGGGCCTCCCGCGGCTGGAGGAGATCCGCCGCCTCGACGACGACGGTGGCCTCGCAGACATCGAAGGCCGCCCAGATGTTCGGACGCCCGAGGGCTTTCGTGCTGTGGATCTGCATCGGCGTGACGAGTCCTTCGTCAGGCCACGCACCGCACCCGTGCGGGCAGAGGGAGAGATGGCCGAGCCTCCACTCTACGCTGATTCCCTCGCGCCGACGAACGGTCCGACGGCCGTGTGTCAGGTCTCGGAGCCCTCCGCGGACGGGGACGCAGCGACTGCTTCGGCGGTGACCAGGCCGGTGAAGACGAGCTGCTTCTTGCCGGCCACTTCCTTGCAGTCCACCTGAATCGTGTCCTTGCCCACGAACTCGCCCTTGAGGAGTTCCTCGCTGACCGGGTCCTCGATGAAGTTCTCGAGGGCGCGGCGGAGAGGCCTGGCACCGAAGTCGGTGTCGGAGCCCTTCTTGATGAGGAACTTCTTGGCCTCGTCGGTGAGTTCGAGCCGGAGCCCACGCTCGCCGAGCCGCTCGCGCACCTTCTCCATTTCAATGTCGATCACCTTCTTGAGGTCGTCCACCGTGAGGTGGTGGAAGACGATGACGTCATCGAGCCGGTTGAGGAATTCGGGGCGGAAGACCTTTTCGATCCGCTCGTTGACGCGGCCCTTCATTCCTTCGTAACTGGCGTCGTCGTCGGGCTTCTGGAAGCCGAACGCTGCCTCGTTTTTGATCGCCTCGGCGCCCGCGTTGGTCGTCATGATCAGGATCGTGTTTCTGAAGTCCACGTTGCGGCCGAACGAGTCTGTGAGCCGGCCCTCCTCCATCACCTGCAGCAGCATGTTGAAGACGTCGGGGTGGGCCTTCTCGATCTCGTCGAGCAAGACGACGGCGTATGGACGCCTTCGGATCTTCTCCGTGAGTTGCCCCCCCTCCTCGAAGCCGACGTAGCCCGGTGGGGCGCCGATGAGCCTGCTGACGTTGTGCTTCTCCATGTATTCGCTCATGTCGATCTGGATGAGCGCTTCGGCGTCGCCGAACATGAACTGGGCGAGTGCCTTGGCAAGGAGCGTCTTGCCGACGCCGGTGGGACCGGCGAAGACGAACGACCCGATCGGCCGCTTGGGATCCTTGAGCCCCGAACGGCTGCGGCGAACTGCCTTCGAGACGCTCTTGATCGCGGCATCCTGGCCGATGACCTTCTTGTGGAGTTCGCCCTCCATGCCCATGAGGCGGGCCTGATCCTCGGTGCTCATCCGCGTGAGCGGGATGCCGGTCATCTTCGAGACGACCTCGGCCACCACCTCCTCGTCGACCACGCCGTCGGCCTCGCGGCTCTTGTCCCGCCAATCGCGGGTCATCGACTGCTTCTTTTTCTTGAGCTTGTCGGCCTGGTCGCGGAGCGCAGCAGCCTTCTCGAAATCCTGATTGGCGACCGCCTCCTCCTTTTCCTTGTTGAGCCGCTCGACCTCGTCGTCGATTTCCTTGAGGTCTGGCGGCTTGGTCATCGCCTTGAGCCGCACGCGGGCTCCCGCCTCGTCGATCACGTCGATCGCCTTGTCGGGGAGGCAGCGGCCCGTGATATAGCGGCTGGAGAGCTCGACGGCCGACTCGAGGGCGGCGTCGGAAATGCTTACGCGGTGGTGGCTCTCGTAGCGGTCCCGGAGCCCCTTCAGGATCTCGACGGCCTCGGACTTGCTGGCCGGCTCGATCATGATGATCTGGAACCGGCGATCGAGCGCCGAATCCTTCTCGATGTACTTGCGGTATTCGTCAAGCGTCGTGGCGCCGATGCACTGGATCTCGCCGCGGGCCAGCGCGGGCTTGAGCACGTTGGATGCGTCGATCGCCCCCTCCGCGCCGCCGGCCCCGACGAGCGTGTGCAATTCGTCGATGAAGAGGATCGTGTTCTTGGCACGGCGGACCTCGTTCATCACCGCCTTGATCCGTTCCTCGAACTGGCCGCGGTACTTGGTGCCCGCGACCATCATCGCCAGGTCGAGCACCACGATCCGTCGGTCGGCGAGCAGTTCTGGCACGTTGCCGTCGATCACCCGCTGGGCGAAGCCCTCGACGATCGCCGTCTTGCCGACGCCCGCCTCGCCGAGCAGCACGGGGTTGTTTTTCGTGCGGCGGCAGAGGATCTGGATCGCCCTCTCGATCTCCTTCTCACGACCGATCACGGGATCGAGCTTGCCCTGTCGCGCCAGTTCGGTGAGGTCGCGACCGAAGCTGTCGAGGGCCGGCGTCTTGCTCTTACCCCCCTTCGGTGTTGATTCGCCACCTCCGCCACCGGCGCCGGCCGTTTGGCGGCCGCCCATGCCAGCCCGTTCGCCCCCCTCCTCCATGCCGTGGCCGAGAAGGTTGAGTACCTCCTCGCGGACATCCTCGAGTTTGAGGCCGAGGTTCATGAGCACCTGGGCGGCGACTCCCTCCTGCTCCCGGAGCAGGCCGAGCAGAATATGCTCGGTGCCGACGTAGTTGTGGTTGAGGTTGCGGGCCTCTTCCATCGAATACTCGATCACCTTCTTGGCCCGGGGGGTCTGCGGGAGCTTCCCCATCGTGACCATGTCGGGGCCGCTTTGGACGAGTTTTTCAACCTCCATGCGGATCTTCCGCAGGTCGATGTCGAGGTTCTTGAGCACGTTGGCGGCAACGCCGCTCCCCTCCTTGATCAGGCCAAGCAGGACATGCTCGGTCCCGATGTACTCGTGGTTGAACCGCTGGGCCTCCTGATTGGCCAGCTGCATCACCTTTCGAGCCCGGTCTGTAAAACGCTCGTACATGGAGGGATCCCTTCGCTTCGTGGCGGACGGGGCATGCCATATCGGCAGGCCCCTCTCCGGTCATCCTGTCAGTGCAAACCGTACGCCAAACGTCATTTTCCCGCTGGCCGACCTGCCGACGGATTGTAGGCGAGCCGATTCGAAAAGTCTCTTGTGCCGGTGATGACGGGACATTCGTCGATTCCGGACGGGCCTCGGCCGCGATGGATTACGCGGCCTTTTCCGCCGCCGTGCCGCCGCCGGCTTCGGGGAGTGACAGAATCGTGTCGCCTTCGTCGGAGCCCGTGTCGGCCGTGCGATCGAGGAGAGCCAGTTCGCGGGCGATCGCCGTGCGCCAGGGGGCCCCGCAGTCGCTCCGGGCGAGTTGTTCAAGGGCTTTTTTCGATTCGGCGTCCCGGCCGACGCGTCGCAGCAGCGTGGCCAAGAGCAACTGGGCCTCGCCGTCGGTCGGCGCCATCCCGAGCAGCGCCCGGAGTTTGCGTTCGGCGGAGAGCCAATCGCGGCCGAGGTAGGCATCGCGTGCCTCCAGAAAGAGCCTGTCCACGGCGGCATCACGGTGCCGTGGAATCAGGGCCGGGAAGGCGGACATGACCGACACGGTCGCCACCATCCAGACGGCGATCGTGGCCGTCCAGATCCCGATGGACACCTGAAGATCGACCAGCTCCGACCAGATCCAGGTGGTCACCACCGCCATGTCGAGGAGCACGGCGAACGCCAGCGCGATCACCAGGCCGCCGACGCTGCCGCGGAGCCAGAGCCATGGCAGTCCGGGCCAGACGAGCGTGAGCGATCGGGCGAAACCCATGGGTGATCCCTGGCGCAGGGGGCTGGGGGCGGGGAGTGTAGGGACCGGGCCATGTTTTTCCAAGGCGTCCAGAGGCTACAACGGCATGATGGAAATCGACGGAACAGCGGAGCGCAGGCAGGTCTCGGGAGCCTGGCGGGCCCTCGATGCCTCGGCCAACCGGGCCGGCGAGGCGCTGCGGGTCGTCGAGGATGTGGTGCGATTCATCCTCGATGATCCCTTTCTCACGCAGGCCGCCAAGGAATTGCGGCACGACCTGGCTGCGGCTCTGGCCCGCGGAGATCTGGCACTGCGCGTTTCGATGCGGGACGTTGCCGGTGATGTCGGTGCCGGCTCGCGGGCGGAGGCGGCCCTCCCGCGGAGGAACGCGGTCGATCTCCTGGCTGCCAACGCGGCTCGGGCAGCGCAGGCGATTCGCAGCCTGCAGGAGTGCGCGGCGATGGTCGCGCCGACCGTGGCGGATGAATTCGAGCGGCTTCGATACAGGCTCTACACGCTCGAGCGCGCGGCACTCGGGGCGGCGCGGGTGGCCGACCGGCTGGCCGGCATCTCGCTCTGTGTGCTCGTGGATGGTCGGCGCGATGCGGCGAACTTTTCGCGTCTGGTCGAATCACTCTTCGAGGCGGGAGTCAGGATGATCCAGGTGCGGGACAAAGAGCTCGCCCTTCCCGCGCTCGCCGATCGTGTGCGGACGACGCTGGCGATCGCCCGGCGGCATGCCCATGATCGCGGAGGGGCGAGGCCGCTGGTGATCGTCAATGACAGGGCCGACGTGGCGGCGGCCCTCGACGCCGATGGGGCGCACGCGGGTGAGGACGATCTCCCCACGCCGCTGGTGCGCCGAGTGGTCGGCGCCCGGGGGCTCGTGGGCCGGACCGCGCACACCGTCTCCGAGGCGCAGGCCGCCGTGCTCGACGGAGCCGATTACCTCGGCGTCGGCCCCTGCTTTCCATCCTCGACCAAGTCGTTCGACAGCTTCGCGCCGCCGGAGTTTCTCCGATCGGTGGCCGGCACCATCGGTCTGCCGACGTTCGCGATCGGTGGCGTGACGATCGATCGGCTCGGAACGCTTGCGGAGATGGGGCTCCACCGTGTGGCGGTCGCCTCGGCCGTGACATCCGCCGCCGATCCGGCGGCCGCGGCCGCGGCCATCATCGAGCGGCTGGCGTCTCTCCGGTCCGAGTCGTCGTGACCTTGAGCGCCGCGACCACCGCCCGCGCCGTGTCCGACTCGACCCCGCTGGAGTAGCCGACCCACACCTGCTGCACCCGGCCGTCGGGCCCGACGAGGTAGGTGGTGGGCAGCGATCGAAACCCATACTCTCGGCCGAAGAGGGCCTGTGCCGCGTGCTCGGGATCGACCCAGGCATCGAGATCCAACCGCTGGCCGGCGAGGAACCGGCCGATGGTCGGGGCGAGCGAGTCGGGCTCTTCCTCGTCATCGCAGGCGATGGCGACAAGTTGGAACCGCGGCTCGTCGGCAAGCCGGTTGGCCAGCCGTGCCAGGCCGGGCAGCTCACGGCGGCAGGGGGGGCACCAGGTCGCCCAGAAATTGAGGAGCGTGATCTTTCCCTCGAACGACGGCGCCGCTCGTGAGGGATCGGCCACCGAGACGATCGGCAACGGTCGCACGGGCCGTCCGATCGCGGGGTGCGGACCAGCCGGGGCGTGGCACCCGACGCAGAGCACCGACACCAGCGCCAGGCAGCGAGGTATCATCGGCACGGCACCGGGCGTTCGGAGTGACAGGCCACGCATGATCGAGACAGTGTACGAAGTCGAGATGAAGTTTCCCGTGGCCGATGCCCAGGGCTTGGAGCGGAGGCTTCTCGCCCTCGGGGGACGGTTCGACGAGCCGGTCGATCAGGTCGATCGCTATTTCGCCCATCCCGCCCGCGACTTCGCCACGACCGACGAGGCCCTGCGTCTGCGGCGGGTCGGCGACACCGTGGCGATCACCTGGAAGGGGCCGCGGGTCGACGCGACCACGAAGACCCGCCGTGAGATCGAACTACCGCTGGCTGAGCCTCGTCGGACCGGGAGCCCGTTGATCGAGCAGTGGACCGGCCTGCTCGAGGCCCTCGGGTTTCGCCAGGTGATGGAGGTCGCCAAACGCCGTCGGCCGGTGCAGGTCGACTGGCACGGCGCCGGTGTCGATGTGGCGCTCGACGCCGTCGTCGGCCTGGGCGATTTCGTGGAACTCGAAATCCAGGCAGGGGAGGGCGAGCTGCCGCATGCCCGCGGCCTGCTGGAATCGTTGGCCCGCGAACTCGGATTCACAGCCCAGGAGCGGCGGAGCTACCTGGAACTACTGCTCACGCGGGCGACCGACGGCTGAGAATCAGCCGCGGGTGACCCGGTTTCGCTCGTCGAGCACAATCACCGACGGCGCGTGGCGAGCGGCCTCCGCCTCGTCGAGCCAGGCGAACGACATGATCGTGAGACGGTCGCCCGGTTTGCCAAGATGGGCCGTCGCGCCGTTGAGTTCGATCACCCCCGAACCCGCGGCGCCGAAGATCACGTATGTCTCGAACCGCTCGCCATTGGAAAGGTTGCCGACGAGGATCCGTTCGTAGGCCCGAAGCCCCACCCGCTCGGCGAGGTCGGATGCGATCGAGAGGCTCCCCTCGTAATCGATGGAGGCGCCGGTGACCGTCGCGCGATGAATCTTGGATTTGAGAAGGCAGGTGAACATGGGTCGGAGGCCGGTCGGTCAGTCGATCGGACGAATCACCGCCGACACCGGTACGGGCACCGTGATCGAGCGGTCGGTGAAGCGTAACATCCCGGCTCCCGGATCGACAGACACAATGGCGGACGCATCCGATGCCTGTCCCTTGGCTGGGAGTGTGATGAGAAGGATGGTGATGCCCCCGATCAGGCCCCCCCGCATCACAGTATCATGCTACGCCATGGAAAAAACCCTCCGGAGATCTCATGCTGCCGGGGAACGAGTCTCCGTCGATCCATGAATCCTATCCCCGCCGCCGCCGCCCGCAATCAACGCCCGGGATCACCGGGCGATCCCGGGCGGCGCGAGGCTCGCAACACGCTGGCGATCGAGCTCTATCAGGTGATCGTACGGGTCGGCTGGATCTTCAAGACCGAGACGATCATCATGCCTGCGGTGCTCGACGCGGTGGTCGATTCGGGGCTCCTGCGCGGCCTTCTGCCGGTGCTCAATCGTGGCGGGCAGAGCGTGCCACCGCTGCTCGCCTCGGGCGCCGTAGCGAGGCTGCCGGTGAAGAAGTGGGCGTTGGTCCGCACGAGCCTGGCGATGGCCGCATGGTTCGGGCTCTTGGCGGCCTTGTGGGGACCGCTGGCCGCCCGTCGCCCCGATCTTCTCGCGGTCCTCTTCCTCGTGCTCTACGGGCTCTTCTCGGTCTCGATCGGCCTCAACCAGCTCGTGCTCGCGGCGCTGCAAGGCAAATTGATCTCACCCGGCCACCGTGGACGCGCGATGGTGGTCAGCGTGGCGATCGGCAGCGTGCTGGCGATCCTCGCGGCGGTGGCGCTGCTCGGGCCGTGGCTCGAGGAGGAGGATGGATTCTCGAAGATCTTCGCCGTGACCGGGCTCTTCTTCGGCATCGCCGCGGTCGTGCCCGCATTTCTCGACGAGCCGCCGGATCGATGCGAGTCGGTGGACCATCCCGACCCGCCGTGGGGATGGCAGCGGGCATGCGGGGCGATGGCATCCTGGCGGACGACGCTGGTTGTTGATCCGGCGCTCGTGCGCACCTGCCTCGTGGCCGCCTGCTTCTCGGCGGTGCTCATGCTCTTTCCGCACTACCAGGCCTTCGCCCGCGACCGGCTCGGGAGCCCGATCGGCAGCCTGCTCACGTGGGTCGTGGTGCAGAACGCGGCCACGGGCGTGGCGAGTCTCGTGGCGGGGCCGATCTCGGATCGGCGAGGCACCAGGATCGTGCTGGTCTGGCTGGTGGCGCTCTCGAGCGTGACGCCGCTGGTGGTGGTCCTGCTCTCGCTGCTGCCGCAGTCCGTGGCGGTCGAATGGTTCTGGCTCGTCTATCTGCCGCTGGGTCTCAACCCGATCTCGCTCAAGATCTTCACCAACTACGCGCTCGAGCTGGCTCCGGAAGCGGCCGACCATCCGCGGTATGTGAGCATCGTGGGGGCGGCGCTGGCGGCGCCCTTCGTGCTTTCGCCTCTCATCGGCTTCGCCGTCGATCGGGTCGGGTTCCGTCATGTGTTCGGGATCGGGGCCGCCGTGATCGCGGCCGGTGCGGTCATCGCCTTCGGCCTGCCGGAGCCGCGCCGCGGTCACCAGCCGCCCGCGCCCCGACCCACCTCGTAATTCGTAATCCGTAATCCGTGATCTCGTCGCCGGCCGAACATCACGATACCGTGTGGAGCCTGTCAGGACCGAAGCCGATTTCTGAACGGACACGAATGAACGCTCCCACGACCGCCCTCCACGCCCTCGGGCAGAGCCTCTGGCTCGACAACATCACCAGGGGCATGCTCGACGACGGCACGCTCGCCCGCTACATCCGCGACCTCTCGGTCACGGGGCTCACGAGCAACCCGACGATCTACAACCTCGCCTTCAAGAACACGCCGTTCTACGACGGTGCCATCGCGGCGAAGGTGAAGGGGGGCATCGGTGGCGAGCGGCTGTTCTTCGACCTCGCGATCGAGGATCTCGTGCGGGCCGCCGACCTCTTCCGGCCGATCCACGAGCGGACCGGCGGCCTCGATGGCTGGGTGTCGCTCGAGGTGTCACCGCGGCTGGCCTACGACACGGCCAGCACGCTGGCCGCCGCCCGCGACCTCCATGCCCGTACGGCACGGCCGAACCTCTTCATCAAGATTCCCGGCACGCGGGAGGGGCTCCCGGCCATCGAAGAGGCGATCGCGGCGGGTGTGCCGGTGAACGTGACGCTTCTGTTCACCCGCGGGCAGTATCTCGCCGCCGCCGAGGCCTTTCTCCGGGGGATCGAGCGGCGGATCGACGCCGGCCTCGACCCGCGGGTCTGCTCGGTCGCGTCGCTCTTCATCAGCCGCTGGGATTCGGCCACGGCGAAAAAACTCCCGCCTCATCTGGCCAACAGGCTCGGCATCGCGATCGGCGCCGATTCCTATGCCGCCTACCGTGGCCTTCTCGCGTCCGACCGCTGGCACCGTCTCGCGAACCTCGGCGCGATGCCTCAGCGGCTGCTGATGGCGAGCACGGGCACGAAAGACCCCGCTCTGTGCGACCACCTCTACATCCGGGAACTCGCCGCCCCGCTCACGGTCAATACGATGCCGGAGGCCACGCTCCTGGCCTTCGCCGACCACGGCACGCTCGGTGCGCCGCTGTCGGCTGGCGGCGGCACGGCCGAGCGGACGCTCTTCGAGGTCTCCCGTGCCGGGATCGATCTCGCGGCACTCGGCGACGACCTGCAGAAGCAGGGCGCCGACGCCTTCGTGAAGAGCTGGGACGAACTCATGCAGGTCATCGACGCGAAAGCGAAGGCGGCCGTGTGAGCGGCGTTCGTCAGAAGTAGCCCTCGCGTTTTTTCTTCTCCATCGAGCCGGCTTCGTCCTTGTCGATGAGCCGCCCCTGGCGCTCGCTCGTGCGGGTCAGGAGCATCTCCTCGATCACCTCCGGCACGGTCACGGCGGTCGATTCATGGGCCGCTGTCAGCGGATAGTCGCCCATCGTGCGGAATCGCACCCGCTTCATCTGCGGCTGCTCGCCGGGATTCAGCCGAAAACGGTCGTCATCGACCATGATGAGCTGGCCCTCCCGCTCGACCACGGGCCTTTCGGCGGCGAAGTAGAGCGGCACCAGGGGGATCCGTTCGCGGTGGATGTATTGCCAGATGTCGAGCTCGGTCCAGTTGGAAAGGGGAAACACACGGATGTTCTCGCCTCGGTTGATCCGCGTGTTGTAGAGATCCCAGAGCTCGGGCCGCTGGCCCTTCGGGTTCCAATGGTGGTTTGCATCGCGGAAGGAAAAGACACGTTCCTTGGCCCGTGATTTCTCCTCGTCGCGGCGGCCGCCTCCGAGGGCCGCGTCGAAGCCGTAGGTATCGAGGGCGTCGATGAGCGCGTGGGTGTTCATCGTCGGGGTGTAGACGGCGCTCGGATAATCGAAGGGATTCATTCCGGCGGCGAGCGCCTTCTCGTTGACATGCACGATCAGCTTGAAGCCGTGCTCCGCGCAGTAGCGGTCGCGAAATTCGATCATCGCCCGGAAGTTCCAGGTGGTGTCGATGTGCAGGAGCGGGAAGGGCACCGGCCCCGGCGCGAAGGCCTTGCGGGCCACGTGCAGCATGCACATCGAATCCTTGCCGATCGAATAGAGCAGCACGGGATTCTCGAAGGCCGCGGCGACCTCTCGGATCGTGTGGATCGCCTCGGCCTCGAGGGCGTCGAGATTTCGCAGGGAGTAGGGCATGGCGTGGTGCTCTCGTGGTGAGATGTCTGGGCATCAGGTGAACAGGCGGCGTTTCGCCTGGTCGGCGATCAATCGCACGGCGGGATGGGAAATCCGTCGTTCGACGGAAATGGCATAAAACTTCTCCCGCACTTTGTCGAGTTCGCCCACCCAGGCTACATGGTATCGACGGCAGATTTCCGTGCGCATCACGGTCGGGGCGGCGAACAGGCCCAGCCCGTGCTCGCCGAGCGTCTGCAGCATGGCCATGTCCTCCACCTCGCCGACGATCCTTGGGGTGATCTGGTGGACGTCGAACCATTAGTCCAGCGATTGGCGGACGGCGGTATTGGTGGTCTGGAGCAGCATCGGCGCCCCATGCAACGACCGCGGAAAACCGCGTCGTGCGCCGCGGGCCACGGGGGCGGCCCCGTAGATCGACACGCTCGTCTCGCCGAGCAGGTGGCTGAAGGCCCTCACCCGCAGCGACGGCATCATCGGCGCGTCGGAGATCACGAGATCGACCGCGTGCACGGCGAGTTCGCC
>JBJTOU010000009.1:0-3842 GCA_046074725.1 Planctomycetia bacterium | reverse complement strand
CCCCGAGCCCGCCGGCTTTGTCGTCGCGTCGCTGGGCATCGCCGCGGCACTGTGGGCGAAGCGTCGGCGTCGGCCGCAGGCGTAGGCCGGTTGGCAGCCGGCCGGCGTGGATGCACCATCGATCGTGACGCCCCGCGCCTCACGGCGTTGGCCCCGGCCGAAGCCCCATTGCGGGATGCCGCTGCATCTCGCCATCGGTGCGCCGGTCGTCTACCATAGCGCCGCGCCCGCGAGATGGCTGGCGGTGCACGGTAGCAAAAGGCCTGCGAAACCGATTCATTCGAGGGAGCTGGTTCGATTTTTGGCGGCCATCCGCAGAAGCCCTGATTCGCGTCCCGAATCCGACGGGCGATCTGGCGAGCGCCGGCTCGGGGAAGTGCGGGATCTTCGAGCCGCTTCGGAACGCCGGCGAAACGCCGCCCGACGGACGCGTCCGTCACCGTCGTGCCGCCGGCTCGTCGGGTGCATGAACGTGCAGCCAGTCGAGGTTCATCAAACCGCTCGCGTTGTCCGGGTGCAGGAACCGGACGATCAGATCGTGTCGACCCTTCGTCTCCGGCAACTCCAGCACGCGCTCGTAAAACTGCTCCCAGTGGCCATTCACGTCGATGGGAGTCGTGGCGAGCAGCGGCCCATCCGGCTGGTCAAGGCGAAGCTCGACCGCGCCGCCGGCACCCGCCGACGCAAGCGACAGTTCGATGCGACGCACCCTGTCGAACGGGATGCCGGCGAAGCGGAGGAAATGGCCGCTGTTGATGTAACCGATGAACGCGCCGCCGCCGGCCGCCTTGCTCGACAGGATCTGCGGGCCCGTGATCACGTCGGCGTGCTCGGCCTCGAGCCGCCGCGGGCGGAGGACGAGCGTCGCCGAGGCGGTCAGCGGTGGAATACCCATCGCGCCACGGTCGACATAGGTCGCCTGGAGCCGACAGTAGCCGGTCTTGGCGAGGTCCTCCTGGGCCGGAGAGATCGCGCCGACGAAGCCCTGGTGCACGCGGTCCAGCCCGGCGGGCTGCAGGCTGTAGATCCAGGTCACCATCTGCCGCAGTTCGTCGATCGTGTGCTGGGAGTGCGGGATCATCGGGATGCCGCCCCACACGCCGGTCGATCCCTTCAGCACCCGCTGCACGGACGCCTCCAGAGCCCCGTCCTGCCCCCGGTATTTCGTGGCGATGTCGAGCAGCGGCGGCCCGACCCGTTTCTGATCGACCGCGTGGCAGTTGAAGCAGTCGCTGCCCTTCATGAGCCGCATGCCGAGCGGGCTCGAGTCGCCGACGGCGAGCTCCTTCGCGGGAGGGGCGCCGGCCCCGAACGACGCATTGAGCGAAGCCCTGGAGACGGCCTCCGAATCGAGGAGCTCGCGGCCGTCGGCCTCCGCCAGCGACTCGTCGTTCGTGCCGTCTTCCGCGTCGTCGACGATCAACCGGAACGGAATCGCGGCCCCCGGCTCGAAGAAGGATCCCGGGGGCGGTTCGGCGAACCGGATCGTCGGCCGGGCATTGCCGACGACCACCGGCATCGTCGTGGTGCGTCGAGCGCCGTGCGAATCGGTGACCGCCAGCTCGACCGTATAGACGCCCGGCTCCGTGAACTCCACGGTCGGGTGCGGATCGCGGGAGATGACGCGGCCGCCGCTCGGCGAAGCGCCTCCAGCGTCCCCCGTGGCGGCCGGGATCGCCCGCCACTCGTATGACAGCACGTCGCCGGCGTCCTTGTCGAACGTGCCCTCGCTCGAGAACGTCACCGCCAGTGGCTCCTTGCCGATGTTGTTGCCCGCCGAGCCGGTCACGACCGGCGCGCGGTTTCCCGCGATGTAATCGATCCGCACCAGCCGGGCGTTTTCGTTCACCCCCCAGGTCGAACCATATTCCAGCACATACAGCGAGCCATCGGCGCCGAACTCCAGGTCGATCGGCCGCGAAAACGGCTGGCCGGGGAGGAACCGCTCGATCCGCGCGGGATCGTGGTTCTCGTCCATCCAGACCACGTTGATCCAGTTTCGGGACCACTCGAAGATGAACAACGCCCCGTCGAATGCGCGCGGAAATTTCGTGACCGATGCGGACGATGCCGAAAAGTGATAGACCGGCCCGGCGCACGCCGTGCGGCCGCCGTCGCCGCCGAGCGCTGGAAAAGCGGCCGTCCCCCCTTGGGCGTAGGCGAGAAACGCCGGCTCGGCGGGGGGCAGTTCTCGCGCCCCCGTGTTGTTCGGCGAGTCATTGATGGGCGACCGCGCATCGAAATTCGCCCCGACGGCCCCGGTCGCGAAGTCCACGTCCGCGTACGGCTTGTTGTCGGCGATGAAGTAGGGCCAGCCGAAGTTACCGGCCCGGCGTGCCTGATTGATCTCGTCGTGGCCCCGCGGCCCGCGCGGTCCGTCGCCGCCAGCGTCAGGCCCGACATCGCCCCAATACACGAACCCCGTGCGGGCGTCGACCGACATCCGCCAGGGATTGCGACAGCCCATCACGTAGATCTCCGGCCGCCCCCGGGAGCCGTCCCCGGGAAACAGGTTGCCTTCCGGGATCTCGTAGCCCCCCTCGGGCGTCGGCCTGATGCGGAGGATCTTGCCGTTGTAGCTGTCGGTGTTGGCCGCCGACTTCTGGGCGTCCCACGGCGCCCGGTCGGGCCGCTCGTCCAGCGCCGCGAAGCCCTGCGAATCGCCGGACGGATGGGTGTTGTCTCCGGTGGCGATGAAGAGTTCGCCGCGGGGCCCGAACTTCAGCGAGCCGGCGTGGTGGCAGCACTCTTTTCGCTGCTCCTCGTATTTCAGCAGCAGTTTCTCCGAGGTCATGTCGAGCCGCGCGTCGCGGATGGTGAACCGGCTGACGTGCTGTCCCGAGAAATCGGGGGGCGAATATTGGAGGTAGATCCAGCCGTTGTCGGCGAACGCCGGGTCGAGCGCCATGCCGATCAGCCCGTTTTCCTGCTCCGTGGTCACCTTCAGTTCGCCGACCAGCCGCGGTTCGCCGGCGCGGGGATCGATCGCCCAGAGCTTCCCCTCGAGTTCGATGGAGTACACGACCCCGTCCGGCCCCACGCAGATCTCCATCGGCCGGTGCAGTCCGGTCGCCAGCACCGTCAGCTCGAAGCGGCTGGCGTCCACTGCCGGCTCGTCGCCGCGGGCCGCGCCGGACCCGAACGCTCCGCCCCCGAGCAATCCGGCGGTGGCCATCACCCGCAGCCAAGTCGCCCATCCGCCCGCCCGCCGCGTGCGATCAGCGTTCATGCGTGAAGAACCTCCGCTCCAGGAAGTCGAAACACCGCTCGTTTCTACCACCGGAGCCGAAACCTCCTCAACGGGTCGGCTGACGGCCGCCGCCGATGGATTGGGGCCAGTCCAGTTCGTGCAACTTCGTGCAACATTCTTTCTGCAAATCGCCGGTGGGTGCCCGTCCGAGTCGAGCGTAGCCGTGTACTGATCGATCACGGGCCGATTGGCCTGGCTGGGAATCATCCGGGGGGAACGGTAGACTCGCTCCCGGCCACAACGATCGTCAGAACTCGACGGGAGCAAGACCGTTCGGCTCCGACGCTCCGCGGGCCCGCGATCGACGGGCCGACCTTTCGCCATCACTCGAGGTTCATCATGCGCACGATCTCCAGTCTCCTGCTCGCCGCAGCCGCGTTGCTCGTGGCCGTCCCCGGCCTGACCCGCGACGCCCCCCTCCCCGAGCTCCAAAACCCCTTCGAGGTCGCGATCACCGGCCGCTACCTGATCTTCCCGGTGGCCAACGACCAGGCCAAGCGCGGGCGGATGACCGTGATCGTGGGCGACGAGCTGGTCCACAGCCTGGAGTGCGACTTCCCGGCGGACGAGGCGGGCATCGACTGGTGGGCCT
>JBJTOU010000008.1:0-13380 GCA_046074725.1 Planctomycetia bacterium | reverse complement strand
CTCATGTGAGACCGAGCCCACGAGCTCCGCTGAGCTCCGACCGTGTCAGCCGATCGAGCCGATCCGCACCTTCGTGGACAGCGCCCGATGGCCGGTGCGCCGCCGGTAGTTCTTGCGCCGGGCGAACTTTTGCACGTAGATCTTGTCGCCCTGCACCGACCCGACGACCTCCGCCTTCACCTTGGCCCCCTTCACCAGCGGCGCCCCCATTTTGAGCGCCCCGGCCTTGCTCACCGCCAGCACCTGGTCGAACACCAACTCGCTGCCGGGCTGCAGATGACGAAAGTCGATCTCCAGTTCCTGGCCCTCCATCACGCGGTACTGCCGGCCGCCGTCGACGACGACCGCATAGAGGTGATCGGAAGACGCCATGCTTGCGGCGTGGGAGGCTGCTGTCGTGGCCATGACGAAACCTGTCTTGAAGGGCGGGAAATCGAAGACTCGAAAGGATACCGCCCCCTCGACCCCGGGTCGAGGGGGCTAAAAATCGCCGCTCCCGCGGCTATGGGAACCGCACCGTGCGGTCGTCGGCGTCCCAGGCCTCGAACACCAGGTGCTCCGGCGACACGCCGTCCTTGCCGACGACGTGCAGCTGGATGTGGGTCGTGTCTTCGAACTGGGCCATCTCCCGCCGCTTGCGGTTGTTGATCCAGGTCGCCACGTCGTCGTGCACAGAAATATTGAGCCGTGTGACGTCGTCCCGGGTGGCCGAAAGTTGCAGCGTGCGCATCACCTCGATCGCCATGCTCTCTGCCGTCTTCACCATGCCCGTACCGGTGCAGGTCGGACAGTCGCGGAAGATGCTCTTCCGCAGCGACGGCCGAATCCGTTGGCGAGTCATCTCGATCAGGCCGAAGGGGCTCGTCCGCAGCACCTTCGTGCGGGCGCGATCCCGCTTGAGCGCGTCGTGCAGGGCCTTCTCGACGTTGCGGCGGTATTTCTCCTTCCGCATGTCGATGAAGTCGTTCACGATCACGCCACCGAGGTCGCGGAGCCGCAACTGCCTCGCGATCTCCTTCGCCGCGATCAGGTTCATCTGATAGGCATTTTCCTCGGCGCTCTTCTCGGTGCGGAACGACCCCGAGTTGACGTCGATCGCCACCAGGGCTTCGGTCGTGTCGATCACGATCGATCCGCCTCCCTTGAGCGGCACCTTCCGCTGATACATCTTCCCGATTTCGTCCTCGAGGCCGTAGCGGTGGAAGAGTGGCTCCTTGCCCTCGTAGAGCTGGAGCCGCGGCGCGTATTTCGGCATCACGAGCTCGAGAAACTCCCGGGCCCGCTCGTAGGCGGCCGGCTCGTCGATCAGGATCCGCCCCACGTCCTCCGTGAACATGTCACGGATCGTGCGGATGATCATGTCGCTTTCCTGGTAGATGTCGATCGGCGCCGAATACTTCCGCATCCGGCGGACGATGCTCTTCCAGAGGTTGAGCAGGTAGGCCATGTCGCGGGCCATCTCCGACTTGGTCCGCTCGGTGCCGGCCGTTCGCACCACGAAGCCGACCCCCTTGGGCGGCTGAAGCTCGAGCATGATGTCACGGAGCAGCCTGCGCTCCCGCTCGTCGTCGATCTTCTTGGAGATGCCGACGCGGCCCAGCGGAGGCATGAGCACGAGGTAGCGACCGGGGATCGAGATGTAGGTCGAGAGCGTCGGCCCCTTCGTGCCGAAGCCCTCCTTGATCACCTGCACGAGCACCTCGTCGCCCCGGCGGAGGATGTCCTGAATCGGGGGCTTCACGCGGGGCCGATCGCCGATCCGCGGCTTGCGGCCGGGGCGGCGGGCCTCCGCCTCGCTGCCGGATGCCTTGCCCGCCGGCTCCGTCATGTCGAAGGCCTTGTCGGGGTCGAGGCCGCCCTGGCGGTAATACTGCGGCTCGATGTCGCTGATATGGAGAAATCCGTTGCGTCCCACGCCGAAATCGACGAAGGCCGCCTGAATCGACGGCTCGATGTTGACCACCCGGCCTTTGTAGATGTTGCCGACATAATTGTCGGCGCTGGTCCGCTCCACGTAGAGCTCCTCCAGCACGCCGTCCTCCATGATCGCGATCCGGCACTCTTCCGGCTGCGACACGTTGATGAGCATTTCCTGTTTCATCTCTTTTCCTTTTCTTTCAGCCGCCCGGTCTTGGGCGGCCCCGCATTCACGCGGGCTGTTCCGCGAGCAGGCGACGCAACTGGTCGCGCAAAAAGGCCTTCACCTCGCGCGCTCCGTCCATCTCGAGCGCCCGCTCGGCAATCCTGCGGCATTCGGCGACCGAAACACTTCGGCACACCTGCTTTACCTCCGGGATGGCGCTGGCGGGCACGCTGAGCTGCCGCAGGCCGAGCCCCAGAAGCAGCTGCGTGTACATCACGCTGCCGCTCATCTGTCCACAGACATTGGCCGGCACGCCGGCCTCACGAGAAACGTCCAGCGAGCGCCGTAGAAGCCGCAGCACCGCCGGATCGCATGCGTTGTAGAGGTCGGCGACCTCCTTGTTGCCCCGATCGACCGCCAGCGTGTACTGGATCAGGTCGTTGGTGCCGATCGAGACGAAGTCGACATCCTTGACGAAGGCGTCGAGCATCACCGCGGCGGCAGGGGTTTCCACCATGATCCCCACCGGCATGCTGCGGTTGAAGGGGATCCCGTGTTCGGCAAGGTCCTCCATCACGTCGGCCAGAACCATGCGGGCCTGACGGAGTTCCGTGATCGTCGAAATGAGCGGAAACATCACCCGCACGTCCCCAATCGCGCTGACCCGAAGGACGGCACGCAACTGCGTGCGGAACATCGGCAGCTGCCGCAGCGAGAGCCGGATGCTGCGAAGACCGAGGCAGGGATTTCGCTCCTCCTCGGGCCGGCTCTCGGTGCGCATCTTGTCGGCGCCCAGATCGAGCGTGCGGATCACGACCGGCTTGTCGGGCATCGCCCTGACCACCTCGCTGTAGGCGGCGAAGTGGTCCTCCTCGGTCGGTTCCACGCGGCTCGTGAGATAGAGGAACTCGGTGCGGTAAAGGCCGATGCCGTCGCATCCGCGGCTGATGCACTGCTGCACCTCGCTTGGGAACTCGATGTTGCCCGTGATCTGGATGCGGACCCCGTCGATGGTTTCGGCAGGCAGGTCGCGGAGACGCTCGAGCCGCACCTGCGTCGAGCGGGCCGCCTCCACCTCCAGCCGGTAGCGGGCGATCGTCTCCTCGTCGGGCTGCAGGATCACCACACCCTGGTTGCCGTCGAGGATCACCGGCTCGCCGCCAGAGACGTCGGAGAGGAATGGACCCACGCCCACGACGGCTGGAATTTCCAGGCCTTCGGCCACGATCGCCGTGTGGCTGCCGGGCCCGCCGAGCTCGGTCGCAAACCCCTGGACAAAGCGGCGGTCGAGATTGGCCGTCTCGCTCGGCGTGAGGTTGTGGGCCAGCACGATCACCGGCTGCGAGATGGCAGCCAGCGTTTCACGCCGCTGGCCCAGCAGGTTGCGCGGGAGGCTCTTCTCGATGTCATAGATGTCGTGGGCACGGTGCGAAATGTGGTTGTCGAGGCTCTGGAAGACCTTCGCGTAGCGCCTCAGCGTGCGGCTGACGGCGTATTCGGGCCACCAGTTCTTGTCGCGAACGGCGGCCGTCAGCTCCGCCTGGAGCTTCGGGTCGTGGAGCATCGCCAGATGGGCGTCGAAAATCGCCGCGTACTGTCCACCCAGTTCCGACCGGATGGCATCGCGATCGCGCTCGATCTCTCGGGCCGTCTCGGCGACGGCCCGGCCGAGCCGTTCCAGTTCCGTATCGACGGCACTTCGGGCCACGAACCGGCGAGGGATGCGAAAGCCCTCGCTGTCGAGGACGAGCGCCTCGCCGATCGTCACGCCGGGCGACACGGCGATGCCTTGGAGTTTGAGCATGGGGCGCAGACCGCGCACCGGCTGCGGAATCGCGGCTGAAGAGATCGCCCCGCGGCGTGCCGCGGCGATCGGGATCTTCAGTCGATTCGCGCCTGGCGGCTCGTTGCGGCTCCTGTATCGTGAGTGTGAACGGTCCGGTGAATTGTCAGGACTGGGTCTGGTTGTGGTAATCGTTGAAGTTGCGGTCGAAGAGCCGCCCGATGGCCTCGACGGCCTTCTCGGCGTCGGGCCCGGTGGCTTCGACGACCAGCCGCGTGCCCGCCTCGGCGGCGAGCGTGAGAACGTCGAGAATGCTTTTTCCATCGACCCGCTGGGCGGCGCCGATCAGCTCGATGCGCGACTGCCACCGCCTCGCCTCGCGGGCGAGCAGATCGGCAGGCCGTGCGTGCAATCCCTCGGGAATGCCCACCACGACTTCTCGCGTTACGGTGTGATCACTCGTGCTCATCACGACACGATCCCGTGGCTGTCGGCTTCTTCCAGCAGGTGCTGAATGTCCTCGGGCGTCTTGGCCGCCTTGAGCAGGCGGCAGAAGGAGTCGTCTCGCAATTGCCGCGAGATGTTCTCGAGCGCCCGCAGGTGGTCGCCCGGCCGGTCGGGCGGTGAGACGAGCAGGAAGAAGAGGTGCACCGGCTCGCCATCGAGGCTGTCGAAGTTGATCCCTTCCGGGCTCACGGCGACGGTGCCCACGAGACGGCTCACACTCGAATGCTTCGTGTGCGGGACGGCGACACCGCGGCCGATGCCGGTGCTGCCGAGTTCCTCGCGCTTCATGATCGCCTTCACGATTCCTTCCATCTCGCCGGCGGAGATGCGGCCGGCATCGACAAGGGCCCGGGCCATCTCCCGGATGACGCCCTCCTTCGTGGTGGCATCGACGTGGGACCGGATCGCGTCGAGGGTGACGAAATCTGAGAATTTCATGCGTGCCGTTCTTTCGTGGTCAGGACCGCCGCGCCGTTTGCGCGTGCTTGTGATCCCGAACCTTCTCCTTGTGCTTCCGAAGTTGTTGCTCGAGTTTCTGAACCGCACCGTCCACGCTCCGCCAGAGTTGGGCGGAGCTCTCGTGGCTGACCATGTCGTGGAAATGCTCGGCCTTGGCGACGATCTCGACCATGGGGAGTTCCGGGTTTTCCAGGTCGATGGTCACGTTGAGCGCGGTGAGCCGGTCAAAATATCGCTTCAGACGCGACACTTTCGACGAGATTTTCGACTGGGAGGCGGGGCTCAAGTGGCCATGGCGGGCCGAGACATGAATCTGCATCGGGCAATCCTTTCACTGGCCTTGGACGGGTATCGACACGCATGGCCCCACGGGCCTGGAGACGCCATATCGGTCGGCTCCGGTAGCCTGCGGGACGCGCACGGAGCATATCACCCGCTTCGAGGCTTCGACAAACGACGGCCGCAATCCTCGCGTGCCACGCGGATGTGGCCCCTTCATCGGCTCGCCAACCGCCGCACCAATCCCTTCTGCAGCTGCACTCGCCACCATGCCGCGCCGTCGCGACGCATCTCCGGCAGGCCGTCGGGACGGTAGCGGACACGATCGGCCGCCGATGGCCTGACGATCTCGAGCAGATTCTTCAGGGCATAGCGGCGGACGACGAGATCGGGATCATCGAGCGACTCGACCAGCCGCGCATCGGCGCCCGCCGCGAGATCGGCGTCGCTGAAGCCGCCCGCCATCGCGAAGAGCCACTCGGCCTTGTCTCGAGGGCCACGATCCACAAAAGCCTGCCGGAGTGCTGCCGCCGCCTTGGCGCCCCGGGCGAGCGCCAGCGGCACCGCCGCCGACTCCAGCGACCGCCACTGCCCCTCCTCGAGCCGCGCCCCCGGTGCATCGGCCGAGAGCACCGCGACGAGTTCGCCGTAGCCGCCAATCATGGCCAGCGTGGACGCCGCAAGGCTTCGGTTTTCGGGGCGGTGGTCCGCTGCCATTGTGAGCAGCGCCTCCGGCAACGCCCCGCCCCCCTTCACCGCGCGGTCGAGCGATTCCACGGCGCGGCGTTCGATCGGATCGACACGTTGCTGTGCGGCAGCCCATCCGGAATCGGCCCGGCTCTGCATGGTCGCACGATCGGGCAGATCGCTCCGCCACACGATCGCCGAACGGGCATCGAGCATTCCCTCCTCGGCGATGCCGACAAGCATGGTGGAGCCGGCTGCAGCGCCATCCTTTCTCATCGCGATCTGTCGCCAGCCGATGCCGCCGGAGGTGGTGATGATCGTGGCGACCGTGCGAGCCGGCGACTTCGTCGGATCCACGCCGTCAGTCCGTTCGAATTGAAGCGAAGCCGCGACCGGCTGCGCGAGACCGGCCGTGACGACTCCATGCAGTCCGCCCACAGAGATGCCGAGCCTCGCGTCCGCCCCGGCGATCCTCGAGGCCCGGGCGATGATCCGGCCGAACACCACCGTGATCCGCGGCGTGCCATCGGCATCGATCGAGACCGCGGCCTGCGTGCCACGAAGGATCTGGATGACGACTCCCCCGAGATCGATCGTGGGATCACAGCCTGGCGGCGCGAGGAGTTCCTCCCGACTGAGAAGCGAACTGTCTGCAGGAAAGTGAACCCACACGTGCTTCCCGGCCCGCAGCAGCCGATGCAGCAGCACGCCGCCGGATCCGACCGTGCCGACCTCTGCAACAGGCTTCTCGTCAGGAGCGGCCGGTTGCGGCGCGGCGGCGCCGCCCGATGCGGGCAGCGGCGCGGCGATCGCCAGCGCATCTCCCTGCGGCACCCGCGGCCCAGCAGCGGCCGCAAGACCATCGACGGGCGCGGCAGGCTGCGGTATCGGCGGTTGTGTCGCTGTCGCGATGGGCTGCTCGGCACGACCAGGTTCGGTGCCGAGGGGCTCGTCCTTTGCCGCGATCGCGGCGGGAAGGGCTGCCTCGGAAGACTCGGCCATCTTTTCTTCGCCGGCGTCGGCGGCCGCTCCTTCCGCGACGTCGTTGTCGGGCGGATCTGGCTGGCTCGGTTCGTCGGGCTTCTCCGCGTTCACCACGGCAGGCTCCGCCTTGTCTTCCTTGTCCTCTGGCGTGACCTCGGCCTTTGCAGCCGCCACCGGCCGCGCGGCGGTGCGGCGGCCGCCGCGAGCCATCGACCAGCCAAGCACGCCTCCGGCGAGGAGGAGCACGGCCAGCGCCAGTGCCGCGGACGCCCGTCCCAGCCAGGCCTGCTTCTCGGGCGGCCGCCGACGGGGTGGTGGTGAAGACACTTCGCCATCCAATGATGGGGTCACCGCCTGCTGCATCGCCGCACGCACGACGTCGGCATTGGCCCGAGCCTCACGCCGCTTGTCGGCGACGGCCTTCACCGCCTTGCGATGACGGAACTTCCGAAGCAGCCGCCGACGACTGGACGATTCAAGCGGCTTGACAATCTTCTGGTCCCGCGCGATCTCCGCGAGCATCCCGTGGCAGGCCGCCACTTCGGCAAGATGCATGTCGGACTCGAGGCAGATCGTTTCGAAGGCGGCAATGCGATCGGCGGGCAACGCGTTGTCGAGATACTCGGCCACGGAGTTGGGATCGTCGGCGAGCCCCCGGGCACCGGGCTTGGGCGCCGGTATCTCGGGCCGGGCAACGGCTCGACGGATTCGCCTTTCGAGCCCCTCGGCGACGGTGCTCCCCTCGACCTGTGGTGAGAGTTCCTGCCGGGCGGCAGCGGGCAAAATGTCGTCGAGGTAGGCAAGCAGGGTGCGGAGCGTCAGTCGCATCGGGAGGCGTCCGGCGGAGGATGGTCTCTCCCCTAAGAGTGGCCGAACGGCCGAATTTTCGTGGAAAATTCCCCGAAAATTCCCAGATGATCCAAAATTGCGGGTCGTGCGTATAAATCGGTGAACGGCTGCGGCCCCCTTCCCCCGACCCCACGGGCGGCCGGAACCGTTCAGGAGGGCTTTCGATGACAGCCATGCCGAGCCAACGCCGTCAGGCGATCCTGCGGGAGGCGGCCGGCTATATCGAGCTGGGAGAACTGCTCGTGCAGCCCGATGCCCCCACGCCGCCCCATGCTGCAAAACTGCTCCAGCGCGGGCTCGACGCCCTCGACCGCCTTCCCGAGCCGACGCGGGCCAAGCCCGACGCCCGGCTTCTGGAGGGCGAGGCCCTGCGGGCACTGGGGCAGTACAACGAGGCGATCGTCCCCTTCACGGCCGTCGCCGATGAATCCCCACAGCGTGTCGAGGCCTGGCTGGGGCTCGGATGGTGCCTGAAGCGGCTGGGGCGGCTCGATGCCGCAATCGCAATGCTTTGCAAGGGGCTCGAGGCCTCCCCGAAGCAGCCGATCCTGTTCTACAATCTCGCCTGCTACCACTCGCTCGATGGCAACGCTGCTGCGGCCGTGGAGCACCTCACCCAAGCCATCGCGCTCGATGACCGGTTTCGTGATCTCACGCACGTCGAACCCGACTTCGACCCGATCCGGAAGGATCCGCGGTTTCAGGCAGCAACCAGCGTCACCGTCTGACGACGTCGGAGGCCTTCAGTCCGACGAGGCGGCCGCATGACGAGCCCGGCGCTTCAGGAGATCGTCGCCTTGTTGGGCTGCCCGGCGGCGGGCAATCCGGCCCAATACCTTTTCGAGCGGGCGATCGAGGCAGCCGAACTCGACTGGCGGTTCCTCACGCTCGACGTGGCCCCGGAACGGATCGCCGATGCGATCACGGGCGTGGCCGCGATGGGATTCCGCGGCTGCATCCTTTCGGGCCCGCTCCGCGAGGCGGCAGCATCGCTCGTCTCCACCGCGACGCCAGCCGCGATCTTTTCAGGTGCGGTGAGCCTGATCGACCGCCAGCCAACGGGTCTGGTCGGCCACATGACCGATGGCCGTGGCCTGATGGAGGCGCTCCGCTCGCACATCGACCCTGCCACCGCGCCCGTGCTGATCCTCGGCGCCGGCTCCGAGGCGAGAGCGGCTGCCCTTGAACTGGCACTGGCCGGGTGCCCGGGCCTGACGATCTGCGATCGCAATGCCGAGCGGGCGACGTCCCTCGTCGATGCCCTCAACGTCCTCGGGGGCTGCCCAGCCTCGGCGATTCCCTGGGAAGCGACCATCGACATTCCGCGCGAGACAGGCATCGTCATCTCGACGCTTCCGGCCGCCGACGGCCGGCCGCCGGCAGGGTTCACGGGCCTGCGAAGCGACATGGTGGTGGCGGACACGCCGCTGGTGCCGCAGCCATCACCGATGATCGCGCTGGCCTTGGGAGTGGGGGCGTGCGCGATCGACGGCTTGGAGATTCATGCCGAGACGACGGCGATCGATTTCCACACCTGGGCCGGCATCGAAACCGACACGGAGATGCTCCGCGAGGCGTTGGACGAGTTCATGTCCTAGCTATCTGTGGACAAAGCCATCCATGGCCTTTGCCCACGTGGCCGACCGGTGGAAAAGCCGAGGTTTTCCACGGTCGGCAATCGCCGCATCCTGCGGCGGCGGATGTGTTCCACAGTCTGCTAGCCGGCGTACTCTTTCAAAAAGCCCCGGAACTGGACGAGGTGCTCCTCCTCGTCGGCCAGCAGTCGGATGCAGAGATCCTGCGTCACGTAGTCCTCGCCCTCGGCAGCCTTGATGATCTTCTTGTAGTGGGCACAGGCCGCCTCCTCGGCGGCGATCACCGACTTGATCACGCCCACCACGTCGGTGGTTTCGGTGACCGGCTGGATCTGCCGACCGAGAACGAGGCTCTTCGAGCCTGGCACATGCCCGCCGAGCTGCTTGATGCGGCTGGCCAGCTGCTGGGCATGCGCGATCTCGCCGTTCACATCGGCGCCGAGCGACTTCTTGATCTCCTCGGCACGCACGCCGTCGAGGTTGGTGCTGTTGGCGAGGTAGTTCATCACCGTCTCGAGCTCCATGCTATAGGCCTCGAGAAGAAGGGCGACGATTTCCTTGGTGGTGGCGGCCATGGTCGGAGTCTCCGGGGAGATGGGGTGTGAAAAGGATCCGTGAATGGTGTCGAGAACGTCAGGCGGCGACCTTCTGGAGTCGCTCGATCTTCTTGAGGAGGGCGGCGGCGCTGGATCGCACGTCGCCGACGGGATCCTCACGCAGGCTCTCGATCCGCGCGATGATCGCAGGGGTTGGAGGCGACCCCGTGGCATCCACGAGCGCTGCCACGCCGCGGAGCGCGTTGATCACCACGAGGGCCCGCTTGTATCGCAGCGACTGGGCCTGCGGGGAATCGGTAGCGGGCGAGGGGGCGAGATCGTCGAGCGAGAGCATTTCGGAGAGCGTGTCGATGGCCTCGTTCCTTCCCTGCCGGGCCAGGCCGAGAGCCGCGTTGTAACGAACGTCGTCGTTCTCGTCGGCGGCCAGTTGCACGAGGCGTTCGATGGCATCGTCGCCACCGAGCACGCCCAGCGTGAAGGCAGCCGCACCGCGAAGCGGGACATCGGAGCTGCGGGAGGCATCGACCACCGCCGCTGAGATGATGGCGGGATCATCGGGCCGACGGTCTCCCGCCACGAGGTTGGTGGAGAGCACGGCCAGCGCCTCCACCGCGGCGCGGGCGGTCTGAGGATCGGCGGTTCGTCTCGCCTGTTCGACGAGCGGACCGGCCGCCGCGGGGATGGCGAACTCGCCGAGGGCACGGCAAAGGTAGAGACGAAGCGTCTGCGACTGCTCGCCAACGCGGCCGCTGGCGGCTTCGTCGGCGAGGATGCGGCCAAGCTCGGAGGCGAGCGACTCGTCGTTCTTCAGAGCGGCGCCACCGGGGCCGCGGAGGTCGTTGGCAAGATTGAGCGCCGCCTGCCATCGGCCCTCGTTGGCCCGCCGCAGCGTCCGCACGTAGGCCTGCGGGTCGTTTCCGAGGTGGGCCAGCCAATGGAAGGCGAGCCACACGCAGACGATGATGGCGACGATGATCGCCGGCACCAGAAAAAGCTGCACGAGAAAGCCGGCGCTCGGCGGCTCGACAGGCGGAAGGGAATCGTCCTGCGTCACCGTGCGGTACGTGGGCTGAGACATGCCCGAAGTGTAGGATGCAAGGGTGTCGAGTCAAAGCCCCATGCCCGGTCACGCTCCGCCTCGCGATCGCCCAGAGCCGGCTGACTCGGCCCTCTGGCTCGCTGTAGATCTTCCCACGGCCGAGGCGCACCTGGCTCTCGACGAGGCGATCCTCGAGGAGGCCCACGAGGGTCGCTGTGCGTCCACGGTCGTCCGCGCCTGGATGGCAACCGAGCCGGTCGTGGTGCTCGGCTCATCGAGCCGTGTGGAGGAAGAGGTCGATCCGGATGCCTGCGAGGCCCATGGCGTCAAAGTCCTCCGGCGACCAAGCGGTGGCGCGACGGTGATGCTCGGGCCGGGCTGCCTCATGTGGTCGGTGGTCACCCATCATCCCGAAGGATCACCGCCGATCGAGCAGATCCATGCGGCGATGCTGTCACCGCTTGCGGCCTCGGTCTCGGCCCGCGCGGGGCGGGAGGTCGTTCGGAGGGGCATGAGCGACCTGGCAATCCAGACCGACGGCGGCGAGCGGAAGGTTTCCGGCAACGCCCTGCGGGTGAGGCGTCATGGCGTCCTCTATCACGGCACGCTTCTCGACAGCCTCGATCTCGGCCTCGTTGCCCGGGTGCTTCGGCACCCACCGCGGGAGCCCGACTATCGGGGCCGACGGCCGCACGGAGCGTTCCTGGCCAATCTCGCCCTCGGCCGCGACGCCCTGGAGGCATCCGTGCGGCATGCCTTCGGCGCGGCTACCGATCGTACGACCTGGCCTCAGGATGCTGTCGCACGGCTCGTGCGGGAGCGGTATGCCGACCGTTCCTGGATCCACCGGCTCTAGCGGCTGCGGGGATCGACTGCCTGGAGCGACTGGGATGACGCGGAGGCGTGGCGAGAGGCGACGGGCAGTGAGGATTGGGGAGACTGCCGACACGGAGATGATTCCGTGGGGCACGGCCAGCCGATCCCACTCATGGCGGTTGGATGGGTCGCCGGATCAAACCCGGCAAAACAGCCTTTCGCCGAAGGCGGTTTACCGGTAGGGTTCCCGCCCCGTTCGACAGGAAGTCGTTCGACAGCCCGCAACAGGAGGTTGCTGCCATGCGCATGCACATGCACGCCGCGGATGTCCGAGAGCTCGTGACTCGGTATTTTCTCGACCTTGGCGCCGACGCGGTCGATGTCGCCGATGTGCAGGAAAATATCCGAATCGATCGGGGCCGGTGTGTCGCCCGGTGCTACCGCGTTGCCGAGATGTTCGCCATGTGGCTGATCGACGTCGGAGTCCTGCAGTTCTATGACGCCGACGGCAGCATGCTGCACACGGTGAACCTGTTCACGGAGCGACAGCCGCATCGCGTGGCGGCCTGATCGGGCCAACCGTCGGATCGGTGGGGGTTTCCGGATCGTTTCTGTGTTTGTTTCTGCGCTGGGGGAGCGCGCCGATGACGCATACCGTGCATGTGCCGCCGCGGCTGTCGATCGTCATTCCGATGACGTCCACGTCCACAGCCCTCGAAGAGACGCTCGTGAGCGTCCTCGAAAATCGTCCCGATGGTTGCGAGATCGTGGTCGTGCTGTCGCGGCCCTATGCCGATCCATGGAACATCGGCGAGGAGGTTCGCTTCGTCCAGGCGCCGACGGGTGCGAACATCGTGTCGTGCTTGAACCTCGGGATCGCCGCCAGCGAGGCACCCGTGATCCACGTGCTGGCTGCGGGATGGCGTGCCACACCAGGCTGGACCGACGCCCCGGTGGCGATCCTCGAGGCCGGCGAGGCTGGAGCGGTGGTCCCCGTTGCCACCGAGGGGAATCACGCCGTTCCGACGGGCGTTCGCTATGGCCGAGGTGGGCGGCGGATCGCATCGTCGGGAAATCCGATGGCGCCCTGCCTCGAGGCGGGCTTTTGGCGGGCCGACATTCTCGAGATGGCCGGCCGTGGGTTCGTGCTGACCTGCGGGGAAGCGTTCGCTGATGCCGACATGGCCGTCACGCTCGACCGCATCGGATGCCCGGTCGTGGTCGAGCCGTCGGCGCAGGTGGTTCGCGGGGAACCGCGGCGTCGCGGCAACCCGTTCATGGCGGGTCTTCACGCCGAGCGGCTTTTTTGGCGGTCGCTCGCGGGGAGGTCAGTGGCACCGGCCGTGTGCATGCACGCTGTCGAGATCGTGAGACACACGCTGGCCCGGGCCCCGCTGGGAATAGTCCCCGTCCTCGCCGGCCGGCTGATGGCGATGCTGCAGTTCGGCGCGTATCGGGAGCGGTATCAGCAGCTGCGGCGGCTTGCCGAGGCACGTGCGATCGAAGCCGATGGGCATCACACGATCCGGATCGACGCCCCGCATGCGAGCGTGGGGCGTCCGGCGGCGATCGACCGCGAAATCGTGCAGCCGATGCGGCGTTCGGCGTAAGTCGCGACGCATCGCTTCACCCGTCCAGCGGGCGTGATAGAATCGCCCGCGGTTTGCTCCCGTAGCTCAATTGGATAGAGCGTCAGCCTCCGGAGCTGAAGGTTACAGGTTCGATCCCTGTCGGGAGTATTT
>JBJTOU010000007.1:0-2520 GCA_046074725.1 Planctomycetia bacterium | reverse complement strand
CCGCGTCGTTTTTTTCACCACACGATTACGGCTCGCGGGGAAATCGACCGGCGAGCCGATGGTCGTGACCAACTGTGCCTCTCTCGTGCGTCTGGCGAGCTTGTGGGTCTGTTGTCTGGTGTGCCGACTCTTCGATAGAGTTTCGGCGTCTCAGGGGAATCGACGCATGGATGGGGCACGGCTTTCCCAGTACCCACACCTTTCGTGGCTCAGGACCGACTTCTCCTTTCGAGCCGACAGAGGGCCGATCGGAATTCACATGCGGAGCGTTGCCCACAGCGTGAGCATGACCGTGACCGGGCGGCACTCAGTCCGTTGGATTTGCCGGGGCCGCGAGCGGGCGTGGATCGAGCACCCCGGGACGGTGCATTTCAGGCCGTGCGACGGGCTCTGGCAGGACTTCCTGATCCACGCCGTCGAGTCGGGAGATGTGACGGCTTTTTTTATGCCGTCCAGCCATCTGGATGAAATCGCTCGTTCGGAGGCAATCGATGGCGGCGTGGAATGGGGCCGAGCGCTGCTGCCCAACGACGCCATCCTTCAACGCTCGATGCTCACCCTCTCGGCGTGTCGGACATCGCTCGGGGAAGAAGGCGGAAGGGCCGATGAGGCGGCCCGACGCCTCGTGTTGCGGCTCGTCGAGATCGCCTGCGGCAAAAAACCCGAGTGGCACGACGACGCCAGCGTGTTCGACCGCAACGACCTTGCTCGCCTCATCGACTACGTGGACGCGCACCTGCGCGGGGCCCCGTCGCTGAATGACATGGCCCTGCGCGTCGGCCTCTCACCGAGCCACTTCGCCAAGAAGTTTCGACAGTCCACGGGGCTGAGCCTGCACCGCTTCATCAACCGGCGGCGGATCCTGCGATCGCTGGACATGCTCAAGCGGCCGTCGCAATCGCTTGCCGGCGTTTCTCTCGATCTCGGGTTTTCATCCCAAAGCCACTTCACGAGGCTTTTCAGCGGCCTCACCGGCATAACCCCCGCGAAGTACCGAAAGCAGTACACTCGCGCGATCGGATCCATGCCCTTGTGAGCGTCTGAATGCCCAACGTGTTATTCGCCTGCCTGCTCGCGTTCGCCTTGTTCGCGGGCTTGACCCCTCCCCACGTTTTGTACCAGTGCTCATGAGAGAGTTGGGGAGTGGGTCAGAACCGGAACATGGTTGTGGAGGTGCCGTAGACCACTATCATTGCCGCACGCGTCGCGAGCCGGTTTATGCCGATGCCTTTGACTCGACTGCTCGATAGGGATCGCACGATCGCGGGCCCGCGGTTCAACCGCTGGCTCGTGCCGCCCGCGGCGCTCTGCATCCACCTCTGCATCGGCATGGCCTACGGCTTCTCCGTGTTCTGGCTGCCGCTGACCCGCGCCGTGGGCATCACCCGGTCGGTGGCCTGTCCGGAGCCGATGTCGCTGCTCGAAAAACTGACCACCACGACCTGCGACTGGGACAAGCCGCTGCTCGGCTGGATGTACACGCTGTTTTTCGTGTTTCTAGGATCGAGCGCCGCCCTGTTCGGCCCATGGCTCGAGAAGGCGGGGCCGCGGAAGGCGGGTGTTGTGGCGGCGGTCTGCTGGTGCGGCGGGCTCGTGATCTCTGCGGCTGGCGTCTTCTGGCACCAACTGTGGCTGTTCTGGCTGGGGGCCGGCGTGATCGGCGGTATCGGACTTGGTCTCGGCTACATCTCCCCCGTCTCCACGCTCATGAAGTGGTTTCCCGATCGCCGCGGGATGGCCTCTGGCATGGCGATCATGGGTTTTGGTGGTGGGGCGATGATCGGCTCGCCGCGATCGGCGCCGGGTTCACGGGTCTGCTCAGCCTGTTCAACATCCTCGGGCGGTTCTTCTGGTCGACACTCTCGGACACGCTCGGCCGCAAGACCACCTACGGCATCTTCTTCTTCCTGGGCATGCTGCTCTATGCGGCGGTGCCGGGCGTCGGACGGGCCGGCAACGTGGCACTCTTTTGCGGCATCGTCGGCGTGATTGTCACGATGTACGGAGGCGGGTTTGCGGCGATTCCCGCCTACCTCGCCGACCTCTTCGGCACTGGCCAGGTCGGCGCGATTCATGGGCGGCTGCTCACCGCGTGGAGCGTGGCGGGCATCCTCGGCCCAGTGCTCGTCAACTATCTCAACAGCCATCAGGTGCATGCGGGCGTGCCCCGTGCGGCGGCCTATGACCAGACGATGTACGTGCTGGCGGGGCTGCTTGCCCTGGGGTTCATCTGCAATCTCTTCGTGCAGCCGGTCGCCGACGCGAATCACGAAGGCGATTCGCCGGGAACGGCCGACGCTGAATGAGTTGTCCGGCACAGGCCGAGATCGACCGCCTTGTCAGGCCGGCCGCCGGCGGGACGTCGGATCGCGCGGAACTCCAAGCCGCACACGTCACTTCCACAAAATGGGGCCGCTGGGACTCGAACCCAGGACCAACGGATTAAAAGTCCGATGCTCTAACCAACTGAGCTACGGCCCCGCGACAATCGTACCGCAGACCCGCGCGGGAGCAACGGCC
>JBJTOU010000006.1:0-8042 GCA_046074725.1 Planctomycetia bacterium | reverse complement strand
CCGCGCCCGCGTCAGGGTGATGCCGGCGCGGTCCGCCAACTGCTCGAGCGCCTCCCGGAACTCGATCCGCTCCATCCGCATCACGAAGGCGAACACGTCCCCGCCCACGTCGCAGACCCAGCAGCGGAACGTCTGCCGCTCCGGGTTCACCTGGAGGCTCGGTTTCGAATCGTCATGCCACGGACAAAGGCCGACGAGTCCCTTGCCGGCCCGACGCAGCGAGACATACGTCCCGACGATGTCCACGATGTCGATGGCATCGCGCACCCGTTCCTTGAAGTCGTCGCCGGACGATGAACTGATGCGATCGGTTGCCACGGGGCGTTCCTGAAAACGATGCGATCACACCCATGCCACGGACGATCACGATGCGGCGGAGCCGACATCGCAGCGAGTGATTCAGGTGACCGCCGGAATGTAGGAGGCGGCCCAAAACGGGTCAATCTCAGACGGGGCCTGCGCAGCTTGCCCAGATTCCGCCGCTCAGCCGGCAAGCAGGCGGTTGACGCTTTCGAGGAGCCGATCCATGGCGAATGGCTTGCGGATGTAGTCATCCACGCCGAGCATTTCGGCATAGGCCTTATGACGGCTTCCCTCGTTGGCGGTGATCATGATCACACGAAGGGGCACGGAGTGGCTGCGGCGGAGCCGCTCGAGCACCAGAAAACCGCTCCGCTTCGGCATCATCATGTCGAGAATGACAAGGTCGGGACTTTCCTGCTCGGCCATGGCAAGCCCCTGGTTGCCGTCGCGCGCCACCATGACCTGGTATCCCCTCGATTCAAGCACCGTCTGCATCGAATCGACGATTTCCGAGTCGTCATCAACCAGCAAGACCCTCTTGCCCCCCGGAGCGACGGCCGCCTTCGGGGCTCGCGACGCAGGGGTTTTCGCGGTGGCTTTCTTGGATCGTTTCTGGGCCGGCATGGCATCCTCTGGCGAATGTCGAAACGCCATTACGGTATCACGAATTCCGGCATAAGGCCAGCGAGACGGCTAACAAGAACGCCAGCGAGGCGGATCAGGTCCAAAGCCCACGGTCGAGCATGCGGTAATTAATGGCCTCGCTGATGTGACTGCACGCGATCGTGTCACTTGCATCGAGGTCGGCGACCGTCCGCGCGACCCGGAGGACTTTGTCGTGCGCACGGGCCGAGAGGCCGAGGTCCGAGACGGCCGCTCGCAGTAGTTCGGAAGCCGCCGAATCGAGCGGGCACATTTCACGAATCATGCGACTGGTCATCCTCGCATTGCACCTCGGCGGCACCCGGCACCCCGACGACGCGGCCGCCTCGAATCGGCGTGCCTGGCGCAGTCGTGCCGCAAGCACGGCCTCCCGCATCTGGCTGCTCGACGTGCCGGGGCGTGAGGCCGACAACTCCCGGAAGGGCACCGCCGGAACCTCGAGGTGGATGTCGATCCGATCGACGAGCGGCCCCGATATCTTGCCCATGTATCTCTCCACCTGGGGCGCCGTGCATTGGCACTCCCTCCGCGGATCGCCCCGGTAACCGCACGGACATGGATTGAGCGCCGCGACGAGCATGAAGTCGGCCGGGAAGATGGTCGATGATTTGGCGCGGCTGATCGTGACGGTGCCGTCCTCGAGCGGCTGCCGCAAGACCTCGAGCGTGCGTCGATTGAACTCCGGAAGTTCGTCGAGAAAAAGGACGCCGTTGTGGGCGAGAGAAATTTCGCCCGGCATCGGGATCGAGCGGCCACCGATGAGGCCTGCCTCGCTGATCGTGTGATGCGGAGCGCGATAGGGCCGCGTGGCCACGAGCGGCTGGCCTGCCGAGAGCAGACCAAGCGCGCTGTAGATCCGCGTGGTCTCGAGCGACTCTCCCGACGATAAGGGAGGCAGGATCGTCGGGATCCGCTTGGCGAGCATCGTCTTTCCACCGCCGGGGGGACCGATCATCATGCAGTTGTGGCCGCCTGCCGCCGCCACGCACAACGCCCGCTTCGCCGCCTCCTGGCCGCGAACATCGGCGAAATCGACGTCGTAACTGGCGAATCGGTCGAACCACTCCGTGACCCGCGGGGGCGCCGGCGGAATCGCGAGATCGCCGGAAAAAAACTGCACCGCTTCCGTGAGCGAGGCGACCGGGATCACCTCGATATCCTCGACGACGGCGGCCTCGGTGGCGCTGGCGGCGGGCACCACCACGCCCTTGAGAGGGCGGCTGCGTTTTTGACGGGCTGCCGCGATCGCGATCGACAGCGCTCCGCGGGCCGGGCGGGTGGAGCCCTCGAGGGAAAGCTCACCGACAACGGCGTAATCCTCGAAACGCTCCGCGGAGAACTGCCCGCTGCCGGCCAGGATGCCGAGCGTGATCGGCAGGTCGAACGTCGCCGCCTGCTTCGGAAGCTCTGCGGGGGCGAGGTTGACCACGATGCGATCGTTGGGCCGATTGAAGCCCGAGTTGACCATCGCGCGGGCGACGCGGTGCGTGCTCTCGCGGATCGCGGTGTCGGGCAGGCCCACGAGAACGGTCGCGGGGAGCGCGCCGGCCGAGACATCGACCTCCACGTCCACGGGAACGGCATCGATGCCGAAGAGGGAAAACGTCTGGATTCGGGCAAGCATGGCGGAATCTCCGAAGTGAGGGAACGGAACGTACAACCCGAACAACGCCGAGAAGTGTACGAATGTCCACATTTTTTGCAAGCGGTGGGGCGGCCTCATGCCGACGTGGTAGACTCCGGTCATGCGCGGTCGGTTTTTTTTCACGTGCGGCGGCCCGATGTCGGTCATCCGGATGCTGGCCATCGGGTTCTGCCTGGCCATGGGAATTGCGGCGGCCGGGGCCACTGCCGATGAGCCGGGCTGGCGGTCGCTCTTTAATGGTCGCGACCTCGAAGGTTGGCAGCCGACGCCATTTGGCGGCAACGGGGAGGTGCGTGTCGTCGATGGAGCGATTCACGTGGCCGTCGGATCGGAACTCAGCGGCATCACATGGCAACGCGACATCCCACGAACGAATATCGAGATCGCGATCGAGGCCCGTCGTGACGAGGGCTTCGATTTCTTTTGCGGCCTGACGTTTCCGGTGGGGGAGGGCTCCTGCTCGTTCATCGTGGGCGGCTGGGGCGGAACAGTGGTCGGCCTGTCGAGCATCGATGGCCTCGACGCATCGCAAAACGCCACGACGACGTCCGAAATCTTCACATCGGGTCAGTGGTATCGGATTCGGGTGCGGTCGATGCCGGACAGGATAGAGTGCTACATCGACGACAAGCGGGTCGTCGATCAAACTGTGGCCGATCATCAGTTCATGGTGCGGGATGAAATGCTTCCCGCGCGTCCGCTTGGCATCGCTACGTACGCTACGGCCGCGAGCCTCCGCGATCTCCGATGGCGAGTGATCGATCCGCCCTGAGCCGGGGACTGCCTGCGGGATTGGTAATGGAACGCCGCCGTCGCCTTGTCGTGGTGGCCTCCCAAACCGTGGTTTTCGGGAGGCGCGGGACCGATCGGTTGCACCCCGCCCCGTCAGCCGCGACACTCGTCGCTTCGACCGCGGTGCCGTGGCCCACGTTTCACGCCACGCGTCACGAACGGCGAGTGGGCCGTTGAAGGACCGCTTCCACTGTTGCCTCTTCCTTTTCCCCGGAGACGACTCATGAACCTTGTCGATATGATTTCCAAACAGCTGACATCGGGTGACGTGCTCGGCAAACTGGCCGGCCTTGCGGGCGCCAGCGAGAACGACACGCGCACTGCCACCACGGCGGCCGTTCCCGCTCTGCTGAGCACCTTGTCCGGACTGGCCTCGACCTCCAAGGGAGCCGACCAGCTGGCGTCGAGCCTTGGCGGCCTCGATCTCGGCATGCTCGGCAACCTGGCCGGTGCGCTCAGCGGCAGCCAGGCCAGCGGCATCGGCAGCGTCGGCGGAAACCTTCTTGGATCGCTGCTCGGCGCGGGCGGCACGTCAAAGATCGTCGATGCGATCGCCGGATTCGCCGGCATCAAGCCGGGAATCATGCGGACGCTGCTCAACTACCTCGCCCCGGTCGTGCTGGGCATGGTCGCCAAGCAGTTCAGCGGCCGGCCGACCGGTGCCGACATCTCGCGGCTGTTCACCGACCAGGCATCGAACATCAAGTCGGCCATGCCCCGCGGCTTGTCGCTGGCCGACCTGGGACGGGCAGCCGCCCCCACGAAGGGCGGCATGCCCGCCTGGCTGCCGGTGGCGGCGCTCGTCGCGCTCGCCGCAGGCGCGTGGTGGTACATGAACCGCGACCGGATGGCTCCCGTCGTCGAGAAGGCCGTCGTCCAAGCAGAGCGCAGGGCCGGCCCATTCACCGAGACCGTCCGCGACGAGATCCTCACGAATGGAAAGACGGCGATCGAGGCGGTCACCGATGTGATCTCGATCGATCCGAAGTTCCTCGAGGCGGGCAAGGCCGCGGGCAGCCTGTTCTCGGGCCTGACGAAGGTGCTCGGCGGCGTGACCGACGAGGCCTCGGCGAAAGCGGCCATCCCCGAACTCGAGAAGTTCGTGCCGATGCTGTTCACGCTCGAGGAGGAGAGCGTCAAACTGCCAGCCGACGAGCAGCCGGCCTTCGCCGAGGTCATCGGCAAGAACCTGAGCCTGCTGCAGAAGGCGATCGATACCGTGATGGCCATCCCGGGGGTGAAGGAAATCCTCGGTCCGTTGGTGACCCCGATGGTGGACACGCTTGCGAAACTTTCGAAGTGATCGCTCTCAGCTCGTGACGGAAAACGCACTGGCCCGGGTCGCGACCGACCCGGGCCAGTTTTTTTCACAGGATCGCCACGGGATTTCGCCGTTCCTCGAGCGTGCCGCGGGTCACGCCCACTGACTAAGGCGAGCTCGTGCAAGCCCACGACGACCGGGCATTCTTCCAAAGCTTCGCCCGACGAGCTGCCCGTGATCGACATCCACAGCCTCTGACCGACGCCGGACGCGAGGCACCGAAGCCCCGGGACTGGGAGCCGCTCTGCGCCGAGGCGAGAAAATCGCCAAGGCAGGGGGTGAGTGGCGTTTCGGAAAACCGTCTCCGGACGCCTAGGCCGCTCCTCCCGAGACTTATGAGTCGCTCGTCAGCCGGAAGACCGTTGCGGAAGTGCCATTGACCGGGCTATCCGTCAACCCAGACAGGTCAGGTCTCGGCCGGTCGATTCGGCCATGACGAGGCTACGAGTGACGCGTGTTTTGTTGAAGGTTGAAACAGGTCTCCTGATGGCCGATCATCGCGTCCCACTCCGGCGGTTTCGCGGGACGCCGGCCGGCCGACGGTCATGGACAGCGGCGAAGAACGTGGAAGCCTGTCGCTTGCTCGGCATGCCCTGGCGATCGATGGTGGCGACACCGCCCCGGCGTTCGTACCCGGCTCGGCTGGGACGAGCCTGCTCATCGAGCGCGTGACCGGATGCCGGGCTCCTTCCATGCCGTTCGGTGGAGAGCCGCTCTCGGACGCCGAGATTCATCGAGTGAAAACCTGGATCGACCAGGGGGCCGTATGGCCTGAGAGTGCCGACGAGGCCGATCCGCGTCATCGCGCGGCGGCCGAGCCTCGGGGCCTGGTGCACCTACGGCCTTGGGTCGGAGGCGGGCCGAACTGCGGAACGCGTCTCCTCCGATCCTGCATTCGAACCGTTCCTCCACGGCCCCCGCATTCGACACCCATCGGCTCTACGGCCTCGACGTGGAGCGGGGCGTGCGCTTCGTGCAGGTCTATCACGGCGGCGGCAACGTCGGCTGGGACACCCATTGCAACAACGACGGCCAGCACCGGATCAACGCCGAGCAGACCGACCCGCAGAAGTTGACCGGCGTCGAGCCGGCGCGGGTGATCCGCGAACTGCTCGCGTGAGGGAGAAAAAGATCGGTCAGAGGGCCCCGACCCGGATGAAAACGAACCGGGTGGAGTGCCCGGGAAATCTCGAGGGCACCCCACCCGGTCAAAACGGGAGACGCATACCGCGTCCGCTGCAGCGGGCTTTCAGCGAACGCCGGCGGCGAGACCGCGGGCGCTCTTGAGCATGCCGACGAGAAGCGCCGCACGAGGCGACAGGATCGTCAGGCCGTACAGCATCCGCGCCTGCCGCGTCTGTGGCGGCGTGGTGACGAGGGCGGCGATGGGGCTGATCCGCGGTGAGAGCACGCCAAGGCCGCTCAAGCGACCGGCGGGGGTCTTCAGGCCGCCCTTCTGAAAGAGCAGCACCACATTGCTCAGCCGCGGCGCGATCAGGCCGAGCGTGCTCGCCGTCGGCATGCCCGGCAGCGTGGGCATGCCCGGGACGAGCGGCTTGTTGAGCCGGGCGAGCAGGCCGCCACCGGCGGGGCGGGAATTGAGGAAGCCGGCAGCTTGAGAGGTGCCGACGAATGTCGATGCCACGAAGGCCGCGAGAACGAGAACGACGGTGGCATGCTTGCGAACCATGAGACTCTCCATGACAAGGGTGGGGAACAGGGGACGGCGACGAAAGCCGCTGCCGGATCTTTGAGCCGCCGTGTCTCGACGAGGCACGGCGGCTCATTTCCGACCCTAGTCGTGGTTTTTCAGAACGCAACATGCTTTCGCCGCCGGATGCGAAAAATGCCGTCATATTCGTCAGCATCGTCACGACCCGGGCCGGGGTTGAAGGCATCGGCCGACACGACACGGATGGCCGTCGCGTGGCTGATCGACAGACAAACAACTTCATCGATGCGAGGAAACGTTCGTCAGGTAGTGAGGTACTCGGCCATGCCGACATCGCTCGCGACATCCCGCAATGACCTGCCGGAATCCGTGTTGGACTTTCACGTCGACCAATGGCGGCGACTGGCAACGAGTCTCCGCCCGTCGTCACGAGGCGAGCGGGTGGCGGGCTGGAACGGGCCCCTTTCGTGCGGCGAGCGCAGGTTGGGCCAGTGCCCAGGCGGCAGCCCGGGTCGATTTTCTGTACCAGCCGCGTCGTGTTCGGCGTGAGCGGTGACATCCGGCTGATCGTGTTCAGGCTGCTGCACGAGCGCAAAACCATCCCTGGCCTTCGCACTCTTGGCAACCTTCGGTTGCTGCGGAGATCCTGTCCGCGAGCCGGGGCCAATCCGGAAGATCCTGACACACCTCGGCGAACGCTTGAACCGTCTCCGGACGGCCGAAACGCCCGATCTCGCCGCTCACGAGCCTTCTGTCAGCCGGGAGACCGGTGCCGAAGTGCCATTGACCGGGCTATCCGTGCGAGAAGGCCGAGTATCGGCGGCGCATGATCGGGGCGCGCCGATCACGTCGCATCGACGGACCCTGGCGGGAACGCGATGTCCTGTCGCCGGTGAGTCGACCGCTGGACAATTCCCTCCACATCGTCCGCACTAGCCGAGGCGATGGTTTTGCCCCCGGGATCCCCGGCCCAGCCACTCCCGAATGAGCCTGCGCACGACGGAGACGCGGAGTTCTCGCCGGCCGGAAGGAGGCGGCGCCGAGCCGATTCCGAGCAATTTCCGCTTTCTGAGGCTATGCTCTTTTTCGGTGTGTTCGAGTGTGCTGTTTCGAGTCAAATCGTGCAGGGCACGATCGAACACGAATCCGACCGTGGTGTGTCCCGGACGCTGCCGGCCGCGGTAGCCCTTTGATTTCGCGCACGTCACGCCCGAGCCGTCGTTTCACCTGGGTCACCCGTGATGCTCACTCCATTCGGGCCCAGACAGCGGCTGGCCGACATCGGCGCACTCCGCCGCGCCTCGATTCGGCGGCGGCGAGGGAGTCGCCCTCCGAGCGGCCTGGAGTTGGAACCGCTTGAAGGTCGCCGGCTCTTCGCCGCCGACGCAACCCGCCCGTTCGTGCCGGCCGCGGCCCCGATGCACGGCGTGGTGTTCATCGATTCCTCGCTTGTCGCGAGCATCCCCCGGGGGGAACTCGCCGGCTCGCTCGTCGTCGCCATCGACGATAGCCGCGATGCCATTAATCAGATCACGACGGCCCTGTCCGGGCTCGCCGGCATCGATACAGTTCGTCTGATCTCACACGGAAGCGACGGCACGCTCTGGTTCGGCAGCCAGGCGATCGACTCGGCCACGCTCGCCGCC
>JBJTOU010000005.1:0-4271 GCA_046074725.1 Planctomycetia bacterium | reverse complement strand
AACGGCATCCCTCGGATTTCCCGCGCAAATCGCAGGTTGTTCCAGTCCTGTGCTGCCCAGTAGGTCGAAAGGCTCGGGCACGGTTCTTCCAGCCGGACGACACCAAGGCGATGACCGCCCCCATGCCTGCCACCGTCGTGTGGCTCGGTCACCAAGCCGCTTCCCACATTCGCATTCGATGCCGATCGACATGGGAGCGACGGCGCCCCTCCTGGCAACTGCGATGAAGCGGCCGTACCAATGGGGGCGGGGAAGGAATGTCGCCGTGCGCGTGGGGTTTGTGTCCTACGTTGGATTTCCATGGCGACGTGGGTGCTGGTCTGTGGCTGCCACGAGGAATCTCCATCGCCCGTGAGGAGCTTAGGCCGGAGCTCAACGGACTGGCCACGTTTTCGAACACGGCTGCTCAGTCCTTGGCCAGGCATGATGGCCGTTGGGAGCTCAATGGATTGGCAGAGTTCTCTGACAAGGCGGCCGAGTCGCTCGCGAAACACGACGGCCACCTGATGTTCGGAGGACTGGTGTCGCTCCCGGAAATACAGGACAAGGCATTCAGCGAGCACCGAGGCAGGCTGGCTTTCTATGGTCTGACCAGCCTCTTTGAACGAAGCTGCAGCAGCCCTGCGTGCGACGATCGACATCACGCTGTTCGAAGCGTTTCGCCTTCTGACCGAACGCCGCGGCGACGCTGCCCACGGCTCCGAAACGGTGGGCGGCGGGCCCCGGCCCAGGCTCGAAACTGCGAAAAAGCGATGATTTTCGGGTTTTTTCACCGGCACATTTTTTCCACTTCCCGTATTTTCGCGCTACCTGCTACGGTTTTCGCCAGTCCGAGATCCGCGACGGTTGTGCGGTTCTCGGCAAACTGAATCAACACGCTGATTCGGTCCGGTTCCTTCCTAGGAGTTTCTCAATGAAGCGTTTTTCCTCGATTGTTTCGATGTTCTTCGTGTTCGCGCTCGTCGGCCTGATGTTCGCCGACTCCGCTTCGGCCGCCGGCCGAGGCCGTCGTGGTCGCACCAGCTGTGACTGCGGCCCCAGCTGCGCCGCCGAGCCCGGCTGCGCTGCCGAACCGGCCTGCGGCGCTGCAGCGTGTGCCGCTGAGCCCGCCTGCGGTGCCGCCGAGCCGGCCTGCGGTGCCGATTCGGGCTGCTGCGAGTCGCGTCGCCGTGGTCGTGTCCGCGGTGCCCGTCGCAGCAAGGGTTGCGGCGAGAGCTGCACGAGCTGCTGCGCTGAGCCTGCCTGCGGCGCCGAGCCGTGCTGCAACGCCGGCTGATCGGTCACCCGTTTGACTGATGCTCACCAAGGCCGGGCCTTCCTTCGGGAGGGCCCGGCTTTTCTTTTGGCCTCCTCAGCAGATCTGTGGGTAAACGGAGGCTCTGGACCGAGCCCTATGCGGCATGGAGTTGATCGGTCCTGTTGCAGAATGCAGCGCCGACATGGTTTTTTCTCTCCGACACCCAGGCAACTTGGCCTCTGTCAGGGCAAAAAGCCGAATTGTGTCGTGAAATTCATTTTTTCTTCTTTGGCACGCCGTCTGCTTGTCCCGGATGCCATCTGCATTCGATCCATGTCACATATCGGGAGAAAAAGCCATGGCCACCGTTGATTACGCTGGGAGTTGCGAGTTCGAGTTCGACGACTTTTCGGAGAGGACGGACACCCCGAGCAGCTTCGAATGCCAAGGCACGCGACGCGGTCTGCATCGGATTGCCGAGGTCCGTCGTCAGCAGGGCGTAACGTTGCGGACCGTGGCCCGGCACCTGCGGCTTCCCGTTGCGGAGGTTCGGCGGCAGGAACTGGCCGCAAGCGACCTCAGACTGTCCGAATTGCGTGGCTGGCAGCAGGTTCTCGAGGTTCCGGTCGCGGAACTCCTCGTCGAGGCCGAAGGCCAGCTTTCCGCTCCGGTCCTCGAACGTGCCCGAATGGTGAAGATCATGAAGACGGCCGCCGCAATTCGCGAGCGCACGAGGGGTTCTGCAACCGGTCGACTGGTGGCCATGCTGATCGACCAGATCGTGGAATTGATGCCCGAAATCGAGGGGGTCGCCCCATGGCCGGAAGCGGGCCAGCGACGGACCCTCAACGACCTGGGCCGGACGGCCCAGTTTCCCGTCTCCGAAGCGATTTTCGAGTCTTGAGCGAAGGCAGAGCCGTTCTCCTCAAACCACTCCCCGAAGCCACGAGGGGCCGGTGGGGCTGCCTGCAAATTCCGGGAATCTGCCCTGCGCCGCCGTTGTAGGGTCTTGGGGAAACTGTTACCCTTCCCGTAGTCCGACTGACTTTCGTCTGCACCATCCGGTTTGATCGGGAGTTGCGGTTCGTGCGATTGGCGATGGTCGATGAGTCGATTTGTTTCGTTTCAGCTCCCGAGAACTGAGGTTTCTTGTTATGGCTCGGAAGATTTACGTGGGGAATTTGCCTTGGTCCACCACGTCCGCCGATCTTGAGGCAATGTTTTCTCCGCACGGCGCCGTTCGCAGCGCGGAAGTGATCTCTGATCGCGAGACGGGTCGGTCGCGCGGTTTCGGGTTCGTTGAGATGGAGACGGATGAAGGGCTGCAGGCCGCGATCTCCGCGCTCAATGGGCACGAGATCAACGGTCGGCCGTTGACGGTCAACGAGGCCCGCGAGCGGACTCCTCGACCGGGTGGTGGTGGTGGCGGCGGCGGTGGCCGTGGCGGCTACGGCGGTGGTCGTGGCGGCTACGGCGGTGGCGGTGGTGGTCGTGGCGGCTACGGCGGCGGCGACCGTTACTAGTTCCCTCAGAGGGTGCTTTTCGGCCCTCTTCGCTTCCCTTTCCCGTTCATTGATCACGGGAGCCGGAGGATTGATCCCCGGCTCCCGTGAGCCTTTCGGCGGGAGCCCTTGCAATCGCTGAGAAATCGTTCATTCTTTCGTCCGAGTTTCCGACGCTTCGAGGTTTGCTGAGATCATGAGTGCCTTTCCTGCCAAGTTCGCCAAGACTGCTCGCAAGAAGACAAAGCCTCGTGCGAAGGTCAAGCGTCGCGATCCGATCTTCATCGACGGCGCCCGGCCGAGGCCGATGTATGTCGATTACAAGGATCTCGAACTGCTCGGGAAACTCGTGAACCGTCAGGCCAAGATCATCAGCCGTCGTAAGAGCGGCTGCACGGCGGCAAGTCAGCATGCAGTCACCAGCGCCATCAAGCGGGCGCGTTTCATGGCACTGCTGCCATACGTCGGAGAATAGCTCTCCACCGATCCCGCTAGGGGCCTACCGCGTGAGCAGCCCAGCCCCGAATCCGCGGTCTGCAGGTGGGGAGTTCGTGGTGCGTCGGCGGATCGAGTTCCGCGACACGGATGCAGCTGGCATCGTCCACTTCTCGGCGTTTTTTTTCTGGATGGAATCGGCCGAGCACGAACTGCTTCGTGCGGTGGGCGTTCCGGTGGTCGATCGGCAGGCGGACGGCGTCGATGCGAGCTGGCCGAGGGTCTCGGCATCGTGCGACTACCTTTCGGCCGTCCGCTTCGGCGACGAGGTGTCGATCGGGGTGTCGATCGCGGAGATCGGCCGGACAAGCATCGTCTATGCGTTCCGGTTCGAGCACGATGGCCGAACGGTGGCCACGGGAAAGGTCGTCGCGGTCCGCTGCCTCATGCACCCGAGACGCAAGCCCGAGGCTGTCCTCATTCCCACCGACATCGTGTCCCGGCTCGAGCCGTATCGCGTGTGACCGGTCGCCGAGGGTGACGTGCTCGAAGCCGATTGCATCACGAAGGACTACCCATCGGCGGAAGGGCCGCTGCGGGTGCTCGATGCCGTGTCGCTGCGGATGGAGCCGGGGCGGCGGCTTGTGGTGATGGGGCCGAGCGGCTCGGGCAAGAGCACCCTCCTCTCGATTCTCGGTGGGCTCGAGCGACCGACGTCGGGCACGGTCAGACTCGATGGCGTGGATCTCTTCGCGCTGTCGGCGAGCGACCTCGCCGCGTTTCGCAACACCCGGATGGGGTTCGTCTTCCAGGAGCATCACCTGCTCCCCGGCTGCACCGCGCTCGACAATGTCGTGCTCCCCGCGTTGGCTACCGGTCGCGTCACGGGGCCGGTCGAGGAACGGGCGCGGCGGCTGCTCGTTCGCGTCGGCCTCGCGCGGCGGCTCGATCATGCTCCATCGAGGCTCTCGGGTGGCGAGCGACAGCGTGTTGCGATCGCCAGAGCGTTGCTCAACGCGCCGGAGTTGATCCTGGCCGACGAGCCGACCGGCCAGCTCGACGCCCACGCGGCCGCCGCGGTGGCCGATCTTCTCGTT
>JBJTOU010000004.1:0-28037 GCA_046074725.1 Planctomycetia bacterium | reverse complement strand
CCTCGTGCCGGCCGTGCTGGCGGCCACCGACGACCAAGCCGATCCGCCGACACGCGTTGAGGCCGAGTGGGATGACGAGGCCGGAGAAGCCCCCGATGATCCGCCGTCGCGCCAAGGCCCACGACGGATCGTCATCTCCACGCACACCATCGCGCTGCAGGAGCAGCTCGTCACGAAGGACATCCCGCTCGTGGCATCGGTGATGCCCCGTGAGTTTTCGGCGGTGCTCGTGAAGGGTCGTGGCAACTACGTCAGCCTCCGACGGGTCGCCTTGGCGGTAGAAAGAGCCGGGAGCCTCTTTCCAGGGGATGCCGACGTGCGGGAACTGCACGATCTCGCCTCGTGGGCGCGAACCACCGGCGACGGGTCGCTCGCCGACCTGCCGATGGTTCCCTCGGCCGCCGTGTGGGACGAGATTCAAAGCGACGCCGGCAACTGCATGGGCCGGGCCTGTCCAACCTATCAGCGATGTCACTACTACGCGGCCCGCCGACGGGTCCAGCACGCGCAAGTGCTGATCGTCAATCATGCGCTCTTCTTTTCCGATCTGGCCCTGCGCCGCAGCGGCGTGAGCCTGCTGCCACGGTACGACGTCGTCATCTTCGACGAAGCCCACATGGTGGAGAGCGTTGCCGGCGACCACCTTGGCATCGGTGTCTCGGATGCCGCGGTCGATCGCGTCCTCTCCAAACTCTACAACGACCGCACGCACCGCGGCCTGCTGGTCCACTATCGGATGGAAGACCTCCAGATCGACGTGATGAGATGCCGCCGGGCCGCCGAGGATTTTTTCACGGCCGTGCGGGCGAAGGTGGCCGGTCATGGGCCGCCGCCCTGGCGGGTGCCGCAGCGGCGGATCGTGGCCGATTCGCTCGGCGACTCTCTCTGCGGCCTGGCCCGATCGATCCGCACGGCCGCGGAGCAGATCTCGAACCAGGCCGAGCGGCATGATTTTTTGTCGCTAGCCGAACGGCTCACGGCCCATGCCGGTGCCGTGCATGCCTGGCTCGAGCAGAACGAGCCGGGGAGCGTCTGGTGGGTGGAGGCGTCGCGGTCGCGCCGTGGCCGCGAGCGGATCACGCTGGCAAGCGCCCCAGTCGATGTCGGCGGTCTGCTCCAGCGGGAGCTTTTCAGCAAGGTGGGCACGGTCATCATGGCCAGCGCCACGCTCGCCGTGGGATCGAAGCCGCAGGAGGCAACCCTCGACGAGGATCGTGCGGGCTCCGATCCGTTCGCGTATTTCCGCACCCGAATCGGACTTCGTGAGCCGTTGTCGAGGCAGCTCGGCAGCCCCTTCGACTATGCCGCCCAGGCGGAGCTTATCCTCATCGACCGGCTGCCTGATCCGGCCGATCGCGATGCCTACGACACGGCCGTCGTCGCCATGATCAAGCGCCACGTCGCGAGGAGCAAAGGGCGTGCGATGGTGCTCTTCACCAGCCATGCATCTCTGGCCAAGGCCTCGGCCGATCTGGTGGGCTGGTGCGCCCGTAGCAATTTCCGACTCGTGAGCCAGGCCGAAGGTCTTTCGCGACAGCAGATGCTCGCCGATTTCAAGGAGGGTCCGGCGAGCGTGCTCTTGGGCACCGACGGTTTCTGGCAGGGGATCGACCTGCCCGGAGAGCAGCTCGTCAACGTGATCATCACGAAGCTCCCCTTCGCCGTGCCCGACCGGCCGCTCGTCGCCGCGCGGATCGACGCCATCAAGGCCGCAGGCGGCAATGCCTTCGGCGACTATCAACTGCCCGAGGCCGTGCTCAAGCTCAAGCAGGGGTTTGGGCGGCTGATCCGCACCCACGCCGACCGGGGGAGCGTCGTGATTCTCGACCCGCGCATGCTGACGAAGCCGTATGGCCGCGTGTTCCTGGAGAGCCTGCCACCGGCACGGGTCACCATTGAATCATTCGCTGAACCGGTCCATTCCTGATGGCCAGTCGGCATCCCCGAACGACCTGGGGGCGAGGAAACCGTTTTCGAATCGGCGAAACACCGCGAAAGACATCTCGAAAACGGAACGACGCGATCCTATGTCACGAGCTGCAGCTCGGCCCAGGTCGTCGGGTCGCTGTCCCACGGGAACTCCGGCGGGGCATGGCAGGGCACGCGACCGAGGCGACGGTCGATGAGCGCCGCAAAGAAGCCGAGCCGCGGAATCTCGGACGGATCCCATCCGGGAAGCGCAGCGGCCGAGATGAATGCGTCGATCTCCCAGCCGTCGGCCAGGAGCCGGCTTTCGATCGGAATCGAGTCGGCGGGCAATTCGGCTGGCATCTCGCTGGTGCGCGGGATCACCGCCGGCACGGCCACCGGTATGTTGCCGTTGCGGCCACCGCCGGTGGGCAGCAGAGCGAGCCGCCGGCAGAACCGTCCGGCGCGGTGGCTCTCGCCGGTAGGCCGCGTGGCGATCCAGAGGTGGAGGCCGTCGCTGTCCTCGGGTTTGGCCGGCTGGCACCATCGCGAGGCTCCGACGCCCCGTGCCAGCCCCCGCACGCCGAGCCCCTCCTCGTTCCACGCCATCCACAGGTCGAGCAGATCGGGCACCCCCGCCACGGCCGCCAGCGAGGGCAGCCGACAGTCCTCGTCGAGGTCTCGCGATCGGGCGGGCCAGAGTTGTTTTCGTTTCCGGCAGGGAAACCGGAATGTAAAAAGCGCGGCGGGATTGACGAGCGGGCTCATGGGGCGTGTCCAAACGTGATCTATAATAGTCTGAGTCAGCCGATTCGATGACTCCACGACGGACGAGCCAGGAACCCGCGGCGCCCGCAGGGGACGCAGATCGCCGATGCGAGTGTTGTTCGTAGCCAGCGAGGCGGCACCCTTTGCCAAGACCGGCGGGCTTGCCGACGTGGCCGGCGCCCTTCCGGCAGCCCTGGCCCGGTTGGGCTGCGACGTCACGCTCGTGATCCCGGCCTACCGCGAGGCGCTCGCCCAGGCGGCCGTCCGTGGTCTGCCGATCGAGGCGACCGACACGGTCTTCCGCGTGCCGATCGGTACGCTCGAAGTGGAGGCCAGGGTGCTCCGCAGCCGGCTTCCGGCGTCCGGGGGCGGTGGCTCGCCGACCGTGCTCCTGGTCTCCAACGACGCCTGCTTCGACCGCCCGACGCTCTACGGCGGCAGCGAGGACTACCCCGACAACGCCGAGCGGTTCACCTTCTTCTCGCGCGCCTGCATGGAACTGGCCTGCCGACAGGCAAAACCCTTCGACGTCATCCACTGCCACGACTGGCAGACGGGTCTCGTGCCGGCCTATCAGAAGCTCCTCTACCAATCATGGCCGTCGGTGCGCGGCGCCCGCACGGTGATGACGATCCATAACATGGCCTACCAGGGACTCTTCTGGCACTGGGACATGCTGCTGACGGGCCTCGACTGGAAATACTTCAACTGGCAGCAGATGGAGTTCTACGGCCAGCTCAACCTGCTCAAGACGGGCATCGTCTTCGCCGACGCGCTCACCACCGTGAGCCCGACGTACGCCCGCGAGATCCAGTCCGCTCCCGGCGGCTGCGGGCTGGAGGGCGTGCTCGCCTCCCGGGCCGACGTGCTCACGGGCATCGTCAACGGCATCGACATCGACGCCTGGAACCCGCGGACCGATCCGCACATCCCACGGCACTACGCCGCGGCCACCGTCGCGGAAGGAAAGTATGCCGCCAAGGTCGCGCTGGCTGCGCGGCTCGGGCGTGCCGCGCCCGACGCCCGGCCCCTGATCGCATTCGTCGGCCGGTTCGCCGAACAGAAGGGTGTCGATCTGGTCATCGAACTGCTCGGTCGGATGGCCGGCACGGGCCGCGCGCACTTCGTCGTGCTCGGCACCGGCAACAACGGCATCGAGGACTCACTGCGGCGGGTGGCGGCGTCGTTTCCCGGAACAGTCGATGTCGCCGTCGGATTCGACGAGGGTCTCGCCCATCTCGTGCAGGCGGCTGCCGACATGTCGCTCGTACCGAGCCGCTACGAGCCGTGCGGCCTCACCCAGCTCTACGCGATGCGATACGGATCGATTCCCATCGTGCGGGCCACCGGCGGTCTGGTCGATACGGTCATCGACAGCACGCCGGAGACGCTCCGGGCAGGCACGGCCAGCGGGTTCGTCTTCGAGGCATTCGATGCGGTCGCGCTGGAGCATGCGGTTTATCGTGCGATTGAGGCGCATGCCGACGGTCCACTGTGGCACGAACTCGTGCAGCGGGTCATGGCCCAGGACTGGTCGTGGGATGCCAGTGCCCGCGACTATCTCTCGCTCTACGAACGAACGCTCCGCTCGTGAGCCGCGAAGCCGCGCGGGGATTTCACACTGGGCAAAAGGGCGGCGGGAATCCGGCCCCGGCGGCCGAAGGGTGAACCGGTCATGCCCTCTCGGCCGATTGAGAGGGCATGAGTCGCATCATGCTCCATCTTTGCGGAATCGTCTCGGTCGCCCTGGCGATGGCCGCGGGCTCGGATGCCGTGGCAGGGGGATTCTCGAAAGCCTTTCATTGCAAATCGTGTGGCTGCGGGGCGGGTGGGTCGCCCTATGGCAACACCGGTTGCGGGCCGAGGTATTGGGGCGCGGTTCCCGAGGAGGGCTGGTGCCCGGATCCATGCGACCGCTGCGCACGGTGGCGGGGCTGCCATGGTGCCGGGCCCGGGCTCGACATGCTGGCCCCGTGGCAACTGCCGCCGGGCAGGGGCTTCATGAACGCCGAGCAGATGGGCTACGACACCCGCCACGGCTGCGATCGCTGTCAGAGGTAACTGGCGGCGAACGTGATTTCGTCTCCACGCTCCCGGCATGCCTCGCGGAGCGCATCACGAGCGTCGCCCGCGACGGCGAGATCGACCAGCGACGGCAGCATCCCGCTGGCATGCATGATGCTCGGCATCCCGGGATCGGTCGGCCGCGACAAGGCCGCCCGCAACGCCTCGGCAGGACGGCCAAGCTTCCAGAGCAGATAGACGAGCGTGTCGGCCGGCAGCGTGCCCGCCTCCTCGACGCGGGCCGCCGTTGCGGCCCGCTGAAAAAACGCGAGCGACCGATCGATCTCACGGCCCATGAGCGCCCCGAAGAAGAGCCGCGACGCCTCGGCCACATTCTCAAACGGTGGCTCTCCCGGATAGTTCACCTCGTCGGGCAGGCGGCAGGCATACACCGCCAGTTCCCATGACTTCTCGAGAATCGGCCGGTCGATGCAGACCCTGCCGATCCGCAGCACCGACTGCAGGTGCGAGACATCGACATGGATGCTCGGGTCGTTCTTCAGCCCTCCGGCCGCGTCGAGGAGCGCCACGATCGACCCGGCGGCATCGCCGTGGTCGGCCGGCACGATCCCCCGCCGCCCGAGATCGGCGGCCAGCGATGCCGCCACCTCGTGATGCAGATGCTCGACGAGCACGGCCGCCGCATCCCGTTGCCGTACGGCCGGGAGCCTTGCCACCGCCTGCTCATACGCCGTGATCGAATTGCAGGTGCCCTGCGACTCGATCACCAGACGGATGCCGAGAGCGGGATCGATTCCCTCCCACAGCGCGATCTGAACGATGTCCTGAAGCCGCCCCGCGGCGATCTCGTCGTCGTCTGGCATCGCACGAGCTAGCGAGGCGAGCCTGTGCGACACCTCCGACGGCTCCGCGGCCGCCCGCAGATACATCCATCCGGCGGCGATATGCCCCTCGTCGAGGAGCGGCCAGCCCACCTCACGGCAGGCGGCAAGAGACTTCTCGTCGAGCTTCGCACGGGTCTCCTCGTCGAGCGTTCCCACGTCGCCCGTGGTGGGCAGCCCGAGGGCCGCGCGGGCCTGGAGCAATCGCAGATCGAAAAGTGCATGCCAGCGGCGGCGGCTCGTCAGCGATTCGGCGAGCGTGGCGAGCATCGCCGGCGCGCCCCGCGTGGCGGCTGCGTCGGCGAGGGTGTCGAAGAAATTGTTCATGGGATATGACCTGGACCTTCCAAGAGTGACGGTTCGGGGCGGCCCACGCCCCGTCGCCGGACGTTCGCGTCGGACATCCTGTCCTCCGCTTACTCGGATGCTGACTGCGCTTCGCCATCCTGGCTGCGCTTGTCAGCATACGCCGGCTCTCGGGGCATGGGCCGCCCCTCACGGATTGTGCGAGTCGGTGAGCTTCAGTCACAACGCAGCACCACGCCCCGCTGCCCGCCTGGAGGGCGGGCGTTGCGTGGCCGCAGCGACCTGTGGTCGCGGAGGCCGTAAGCAGGCCGAGGCCAGGATGGCGAGGCCTGCGCTCAAGAAAAGAGGCCGCGTAGACGAGGCTTGGGCTTCCTCGTCTACGCGCCCTGGATCGGGCCGACCGGTCCGGCCGACGCCCCGTCTTGTAGACCACCACACGCCAATCCTCAACGTGCGAATTTTGGCCCGCGACCCGGCCGGCGAATCCTGCCAAGCGAGGCAAGAAAGGATAACCCTCACGGGGGGTGCATCCGTTGCGGCCGCGCGGGTGGGGCAGACTGCGGGGGAGGGCTGACGCATCACGGCATGCTGGCGCCAGCATGCTTCGCATGCACGTCGATCACCACCGGTCGGTCGGCCGCTCGAGCAGTTCCCGCATCAGGATCGCACGGCGAATCGAGGCCGGATCACGAAGCATGCTCGCGATCTGAACGGCCAGCGGCGATGAACTCTGACGTGGCGTCGCATCGCCTCGCGACGACGCCGTCTCGTGGGCTAGGTCGTGGGCAAACGCCTCCTCGACATGTTTCGCGATGCCCGAGGCAACCAGTGAGCCACCGGTTGAGAACGATGGTGTCGTGGGTGGAAGAGGTCTCGGCACCGGAGGCGGCACGGCAGTGTCGCGAGTCGGAGACGACGGGGTGGGGCTCGCCCGCCGCGTGGTGCCATCGCGTCGCGTCGTAGCCCCCCGGACGACCGTCTGGCTACGACGCGACGGGGAAGGGCTCGGTGATTGCTCCTGCTGGGGCTCGCGTCGCCTCGCTTCCTGCAGCTGTTTGAGCTGCTCGATCTCCCGCTCGAAAACCGCCCGCATGTCGTCGATCTCGACAGGCAGTTCCACGGGCCGCTTTGGCGCGACCGGCTTCGACACGCGGCGGACGAGGCCGAACACCTGCGAGAGAACCCACACGACGACGAAGATCGCGGGGACGAGCCCCTCGAGCCAGTCGAGCCCGGCGGCGAAGCAGGTGAGGAACATGTTGCCCTTCGCTTCAGCTGGCGGCCACTGGGGCAGCAGGCATGCTCCCGGTCGCGATCGTGCGGCGCATCTCAGTGTCGGCCTGGAGATTCTTCAGCTTGTAATAGTCGAAGATCCCGAGCTGGCCCGAGGTGAGCGAATCGGCGACGGCCTTGGGCACCTCCGCCTCGGCCTCGACGACCCCGGCCCGGCTCTCTTCGATGCTCGCGATCATCTCCTGCTCCTTTGCCACGGCCATCGCCCGGCGCCCCTCGGCGTTGGCACGGGCCACCCGCGTGTCGGCCTCGGCCTGATCGGCCTGCAGACGGGCACCGATGTTGGCCCCCACGTCGATATCGGCGATGTCGATCGACACGATCTCGAACGCCGTGTTGGCGTCGAGCCGTCGGGCAAGCACCGTCTTGGAGATCACGTCGGGGTTTTCCAGGACGTCCGAATGGCTTTCGGCCGATCCGATGGCCGACACGATTCCCTCGCCCACGCGGGCGATGATCGTCTCCTCGGTCGCGCCGCCGATGAGCTGATTGAGATTGGTCCGCACCGTCACGCGGGCCTTCACCTTGAGCTGGATGCCGTTCTTGGCGACGGCATCGAGCGATTCACGGCCGCTGTTCTTGCCCGGGCAGTCGATCACCTTCGGATAGACGCTCGTCTGAACGGCCTCGCGGACGTTGCGGCCCGCGAGGTCGATCGCCGTGGCCAGTTTCCAATCGAGTTCCTTGATCTTCGCCTTGTTGGCGGCGATGAGCGCCTGGATCACCAGTGGCACGCGACCGCCTGCCAGGAAGTGAGCCTCCATCGCCTGCAGAGTGACGCCCGACGCGTCGCCGAGGCCTGCCTGCACCGCCATGATCTTGCTCCGCACGATCACGGTCGGGTTGATCTTCTTGAAGCTCATGGCCACCAGATCGAAGAGCCCGATCCCGGCGCTCGAAGCATACGACTGCAGCCACAGCCGCAGGTAGCTGCCGAGCAGGCCGAAGACGACAAGCAGGGCAAGGATGCCAAGGCCCAGAAGGATCAACGTCGGCATGTCGACTCTCCGAAAACGGGACCGATCAGTCGGGCGGCGGCGCCGCGTGGCCCGCTCCTTGGACCCGATCTTGAAGCAAGCGTGGTTCGGGGGTGGCCGACAGTCAAGCGCGGGGCGGCTCGAGTTTCTCGAATTCGAACGACTCGAGCGCCGGTGAAAGCCTGGAATTCTCCTGCGTGGCCCCCTGCCCCGCGGCATCGGCTTCCTGACCAGCCGCATCGGACGGTACGGCCCGTGTCACGGGATCGCCCGCCGGCCCCGTCCGATCAGCGCGGCGCACGATGAGCGAAAGCCCTTGAACACCCGCCACCTCGACCAGGCCACCCGCGGCGATCGGGCCGCTCTCGCTCATGGCGTCGATGAGGGCATCGCCTACCCGGATGCGTCCCCACGGGAGAAGTTCGCTCACTGCCAAGCCGCCGCGACCAACCAGGTCACGGAGTCGGCGACGGCGGTCGGCTTCCGGAAGCACGTCGGCCGGATCGGGCGGCGGAGGCAGCACACGACGACCGAGCGGCGTCTCTGGAAACCAGCGAAAGGCCACTGCCAGCACCAGCGGCGCGGCGATGACCGTGATCGCCAGCACGACCATGCCGGCCGTCACGCCAATCTGAAGGAACGCTGCGGCGACGGCGGCAACGAGTGCCGCCACGCTGACGAACCCGAGGATTCCACCCGACGGGATGAACACCTCGAGTACCATCACCGCCAGCCCGACGACCAGCAGCATCGCGATCCAGCTGATTGGGCTCATGCGTGTCGGTTTCCTGAGGCGTTGGACTCGGGGCTCGTCATCGTGCCAAAGATCGTACCACCAGCTTCCGCCCACGCACCTCGATCACACGGACGGACACGCCCGGCTCGATCAGCTCCGCCTCTGCGACGACCTCATGAATCGCGTTGCCGATCCAGGCCTTCCCGGCGGGAGCCAGTCGCGTCGTCGTCGTTCCGTTCACCCCGAGCAGTTCGTCGAGAGGATCGAGATCGTCGGCATCGTCGGCTGCGGGGGGCGCCAGGAGTACGTTCCGCAGCATCGGCGCCGACGGCAGCCACCGCCTCGCCACCATCGCGAAGAGCCCGACTCCCACGGCCGCGCCGAGAATGCCCATCAGCGACCACTGCACCTGCCGGATCTGGTAGTCGTTGGCCGGAATCACGAACGACTGGCTGGCGAGCACCAATGACGCGACCACCAGGATGCCGCCGCCGAGGCCGAGCACGCCGAATCCCGGCAGCACGAGGATCTCCAAGGCGAGGCAGATCAGCCCGGCGAGGAAGAGCATCACCTCCAGCCAGCCCGCCGTGCCATGCAAGTACTGGCTCCAGAAGTAGACGATGAAGGCGACCATCGACACGAAGCCCCCGATGCCGAAGCCGGGCGTGTGCAGTTCGATGTACAGCCCGACGCCACCGATCACCAAGAGCAGCCAGGCGAGCCCAGGGCTGGCCAGCGCGTCGAGCAGGGTGTCGCTCCACCGCGGCTCGGCCATCGGAATGTCACCCGAAAGCCCATAGGCCGCGCGGAGCCCGCCGAAGCTATCGACGAGATGCGAGACGAGGCCAAGTGGTTCCGCGGTGCGGCCGGTGAGCCGGATCGGCCCCACGCCCACGCGGCCTCCCATCTGCCAGGCCTCGCGGTCGTCGCGGGCGGCGAGTTCCTCCGCGCTGAAATATTCGACCCGTCCCGTGGCCGGCTGCGAGGCTCGCTCGACGGCGATCCCCGGCACGGCCAGAGCCACCGGCAGCGACCAGGTGCGACCTCGCCTCCGCGCCACGCCCTCCCGCCATGCGACTGCCACCGCCTGCGCCTGACGCTCACCCATCGTCGCCGCGCCCTCGCCACCGAGGATGGCGTCTGGATGCATCACGAGATCGTCGCACGCAGCGGCGACAAACGCCGCATCGGCCCGGGCTTCCTTCGGCACATAGGCGACGGTTCGCACCCGGGCGGGATCGAGATCGGCAAGCCAGGTGGCCAGCACGAGGCTTTGCTCAGGGCTCCCCCCCGGGCTTTCGATCCGGACGCACACGAGCGTGGCCCCCTCGTCCATCGCTGCTGCGATCCTTCCCTTGGCACGGACGACCGCATCGGCCGTGATCGGGCCGCTGATCGCGACGACCGCCGGCCTCCAGCCTCCGCCCGTCGAAGGATCGATCTCGAGGTCCGAGGCATCGAGGCCGAGTCCCGTTGCCAGATCGGCCGGCGTGTCGGCGAGCCGTCGCACCAGTCCCAGTTCACGGCCGCGCCTGCCGGTCAGTTCGAGCGGTGTCGGCCCCAGTTCCTCGGTGTCGAGAACGGTCACCCGCTCCCGCAACGCGGCGACATCCGCGGCGTCTCCATAGTGTTCGCCCGATTCGGTCGAGGCACGGATCACCCGCGCCGCCGGATCGAGAAGGGCCACGGCGACCGCGGTCGGCACGGCCCGCCGCCGCATGGCGATCTCGCGGTAGGCTGCCCGCATCGCGTTGTCGATGACGGGTTCGTCGGTATTGGCGGGCCCGAGTACCGCGTCGGGGGCCATCACGATCTCCTCGCAGGCCAGCACCGCGAGCACCGCATGTCCCTGAATGCTCCGCGGCAGGAAGGCCACGGTCTTCACGCCGGCCAGCGTGTTCGACGAGAGAAATCTCGCCAGGTCGAGCGCGCGGCCAAAATCGCTCCCCACGAGGGCGTCGTCCTCGGGGGCGTCGAATCGCAGCACGAGCACGCTCCGAACAGCCGCGTCGGACTTCGACTGACGCTTGAGCCGGTCGAGTTGCCTGAGGATCGCCGCCTGAAGCTGCGTGTCGCGGCTGCCGGTGATCGGCAGCTGCACGGGGAGCATCACGGCCTGCGGCTTCGAATCCTTTGCGAGCCCTGACGCCGGGAAGGCGGCGGTGACAAGAGCGACCCCAAGCAGCACGGCCCGCGGAACCGCAGGCCATCCCAGGACGGCACGGGATCTCGGTATACTCCGTTGCATGACACCACCCTCATCCACGTCGCGCTCGCCGCTCCTGGCGGAACTGATCGAACTCGTCGGCACCAAGGCCCTGAAGCGGGGCACGTTCACGCTCGCCTCGGGTCGTACCGCGTCATTCTACCTCGACGCAAAACAGGTCGTGCTCGATGCGCACGGCTCCATGCTGGTCGGCAGGGCGATTCTCGAACGGCTCCAGTCGCTCGGCAGCCTGCCGCATGCCGTCGGCGGGATGTCGATCGGCGCCGATCCGGTGACCAGTGCCGTGGTGACGATGGCCGGCGTCGCCAGGCTGCCGCTCAAGGGATTCATGGTCCGCAAGGAGGCCAAGGGCCATGGGATGCAGCGGTATGTGGAGGGACCTGTCGAGTCCGGCCAGCGTGTCGTGATCGTCGAGGACGTGATTACGACGGGTGGCTCGTCGCTGGTGGCGATCGACCGTGCGCAGGAGTTCGGTCTGGTGGTCGAGCGGGTCGTGACGGTGATCGACCGGCTGGCCGGGGCCGAGGCGGCGCTCGCGGCCCGCGGGATCCCGCTGGAGTCGCTCGTGACGATCCAGGATCTCGGCCTGAATCCTGAGTGACCGTCAAGGGGTCCACCCGTTGTCCCTGGAGCGGCCGCGGCCGTAGGCTTGAAGCCATGGCGTCTGCCCTCCGTCTTTGCATCGCCGCCTTCGCATCGGCTGCCGCCTGTGCCGCCCTGGCCGCCGTGCCGACCGACGACGAGATCGCGGCGCTGGTTCGCCAGCTCGGCGACCCCGACTACGCCCGTCGTGAGATCGCCGCTGCGAAGCTGGAAACGATCGCCACCGACGCCATCGACCACCTGCTGGCCGCGGCCGAGAGGAGCGACGATCTCGAGGTCTCGCTGCGGGCGGGTTGGCTGGTGGAGACGATCCCACTCGATACCCCGGCCGATTCTGCCGAGGTCGCCTCGCTTTTGGAGGGCTATACCGCGAAGAGCCTCGCCGAGCGGATCGTGATCATGCATCGGCTGCTCCGGCTCGACGACGACGCCGGCATCGCCGCCCTGGCACGCATCATCCGGCTCGGCCGGGATCCGACCGGAGCGCGGGTGGCCGCGGCGATCCTGGTGCGCGAATGGAGCCCCGGGGATCCCGCCTGGCCTGTCATCGTTGGCCACATGGGAAGGGGGCTCGGTGAGAGCAGGCGCCTCCCGGCGCGGCTGCTCACGTCGCTCATCGATTTTTCCCATGCCGAGTCGGTCGATGGCCGCCTCCGGGCCCTCGAGGCCGCCCGCGAACTGGTGGCCCTCCTCGATCGCCAGCGGCCCGAGGACGATCGACGCGGAAAGGGACGGGACACTCCCGTGGAGGACGAGGCCGCCTCTCCAGACTCGGGGCTGCTCACGCGGGATCTCGGCCGCACGACCCAGCGCATCTTCGAACGGTGCCTCGTGCAGATGCTCGTCGAAGCCGGCCGCCATGACGAGGCCGCCGCCATTCTTCGTGCGACGCTCGCCGAATCACTCGGGCTCCCCGACGACGATCCGACCAAACTCGCGTTGATCGCCGACACGCTCGTGTGGTCCGCATCGCACGGCGTTCCCGAGGTGGTCGGCGGCATGCCGGCGGAGGCGTCGGAGATCGTCTCCAAGCCGATGATCCGCTACGCCATGGCCGTGTGTGAGCGGGCGAGAGAGCAGGAGACCGAGGCGGAGCGGCTGGCTCGGGGGGCCTTCGAGGCAGGCAACGGCGATGCCATCGCCCGGCAGCGGGCCGGCATTTTGCTGGTGCGATGGGGTGCCGGTGACTGGGCCTGCCGCGAATACGAAGCCGTCGTCAACGACGATTCGTTTCCAGCGACGCAGCTGATCGATGCGTCGATCTTGTATTCGGAGTTTCTCCACGACCGGGGCCGTGACGGCGAGGCGGCGGGGGTCCTCCGCGCGCTCGTTCTCGGCGAGCATCGGCTGCGAAACGACGTCCTCAGACAGATGGGCCGCGACCCCGACGCCACCGCGGCCCGCATGTTCTATTTCGAGGCGTGCGACGCCGCCGCCCGTGGCGATGCCGAGGGGGAGCGGAAGGCCCTGGAGAAGGCCACCCGCATTCCCCGGGGGAAGGATGTCGATGCCCTGATCACCCTCTACCGTTCGAGCGAAGCCAGTCCCGAGGCGAGAGCGATCGCCGTCGCACGGATCAACGAGGCACTCGAGCATATGGAGGCCCGAATCAAGGAGATGCCCGACGAGCCCAACGCCTACAACGAGTATGCCTGGCTCGTCGCCAACACCGAGGGGGATATGGCCAAGGCTCTTCGCTACTCCAAGCGCACGCTCCGCGACTGGTTCGACAATGCCAGCTACCTCGACACGCTCGCACACTGCCATGCCGCCACGGGCAACATCGCCGCGGCCGTCCGAACGCAGCGGCTGGCCCTGCGACAGGAGCCGAACACACGCATGATCCGTGTGAACCTCGAGCGGTTCGAGCGGCGTGCCGCGGCCGCGACATCTGAGTGAGCACCCGACCCGATGCCCTCGACACACCGGCTTGATATCGGCGGCACGCCCTTCGCCGTCCACACGCGGGGCGCGGGCGTGCCGCTGCTTCTGCTTCATGCGTTTCCGCTCGACCATGGCATGTGGGAGGCCCAAGAGCCGCTCGCCGAGTCGGTGCGGCTGATCGCCCCCGATCAGCGTGGCTTCGGCGGCACCGCTGGAGATCCCCCGATCGCGAGCATCGCCGGCATGGCCGACGATGCCGTCGCCCTGCTCGACAGCCTGCATATCGACGAGCCGGCCTTCGTCTGTGGCGTGTCGATGGGAGGCTACGTCGCCCAGCATGTCGCCGCGCGGCATCCGGATCGCGTGCGTGGGCTGATCCTCTGCGACACGAAGCTCGATGCCGACACGCCCGAGGCCAGGGCCGGCCGGGAGTCACTCTCGGCGAAGGTCGGTCGCATCGGAACCTCGATCCTGGCCGATGCAATGCTCGGGAAATTGCTCGGGCACTCGGAGGCGGCTCGGGCAGCCGTGCGGCGGCCGGCGATCGAGGAATTGCTCAGGCGGACGATCGAGCGGCAGCCGGTGGAGACGATCCGCGCCTCACTGGCCGCGATGGGTGGCCGGCCCGACATGACCGATGTGATGCGGACCGTCCACGTACCGACGCTTCTGGTCGTCGGCGAGGAAGACACGTTCACACCGCCAGACGTGATGCAGCGGATGCAGGCGATCTTCCCGGATGCGAGGCTGCTCATCGTGCCCCATGCGGGGCATCTCGTGCCGCTGGAAGCGCCCGAGGTTTTCAACGCGGCGGTGGTTGAATTTCTCGGGGTGGTTGCGGCCCGCGACGCGGCGGCCGCTCCCACTCGTTGAACGGTCGCGGCGGCAGTCGCGGCTGGCGGTCGAGCCGTTCGAGCCGCTCCCGCAGCAGGTCGATCTGCTCGAGCACGCCAGGATCGACGCCGGGCGCCGTGAGTCGGCCGATGGCGGCTCCTCCAAGAAACGCGCCGACGACCAGTCCCACGGCGGCCAGCCACGAGCGGGTCGAGGGTGATAACGCATGCCGCCGGGCCGAGAGGGCCACTATCTCGATCGTCGAGGCGGTCGCGCTCGGTGGGGCGGCCGACCGAGGCAGGGCATCGAGCGCGAGCCACACATCGCCAAGCGCCGAGGCCGGATCATCGCCGCCATCGGCCGCAGAAACGTTCAGGTCATGATCTCCCGAGGATCTGGTCATGAAGTCCCTCCGTCCATGTAGGCCGTCAGTGCTTCACGAAGCTGGTCGCGTGCACGGAAGAGGAGCGACTTGACCGCCGGCACGCTGATCCCCATGGCGGCGGCGATTTCCTCGTAGGAACACTGCTCGAATTTCGCCAGGAGCACGGCCATCCGTTGCCGATCGTTGAGCGTGAGCATGGCCTGCTGCACGACCGCCTGCAGTTCGGTGCGGCCGGCGAGCCGCGCGGGCAGCAGCCCGCTGGCGGCCACGGCGATCTGGTCGAGGCCGATCCCGCTCGACGACGCCGACCCATTGACTGGCATACCCCGTTCCTTGCGTCGGTAGGCCCGTTGCCGCAGGTCGCTGGCGACGTTATTGGCGATCGTGTGGATCCAGGTCGTGAACTTTGCCGACGGCGTGTAGGTCGCGCGGGCTCGATAGACCCGCATGAAGACGTCCTGGGTGAGGTCTTCGGCAGTGGAATGGTCACCGGTGTGGTGGAGGAAGAGCGTGATGAGCCGATCCTGCCAGAGCGCGACCAACTCCTCGAACGCCTCCGCATCCCCCTCCCGCACCCGAACCATGAGCGCGGTGGAGGGATCAAAGCCGCTCACCTTCACCGTTGACTCACTTGGCACGGACAACCCCTCTCTGCCGCTGCCCCGCAGCGGCCCAGCTCGCCCGGAGGTGCGAGCGGCCGCTCGATGAGCGAAACCTTGGCTTTCGCTCCTCGAGCAAGGCCTGCGGGGGCCATGGATGGCCCCGCAGGCCTGAAACTGGAGCGGAGGAGGATCGAACTCCCAACCTCGGCATTGCGAACGCCGCGCTCTCCCAGTTGAGCTACCGCCCCGATCGGGGAAGGGTCGTGAAACCGGTTTCCCTCGGGAAATTTGATCCTACGGCACCCCCGACGGCCTGTCCAGCATCATCGGCTCTTCCCCCATCGCACGGGCCGCGACGCGCTACAATAGTCCCATGAACGTCCCCCCCATCGTTGTCCGCGGCGCACGGGAGCACAACCTGCGCGATGTCACGGTGGGACTGCCGCGAGGGCGGCTGGTCTGCCTGTCGGGCGTGAGCGGCTCCGGAAAATCGAGTCTCGCCTTCGACACGCTCTACGCCGAAGGACAGCGTCGATACGTCGAGAGCCTTTCGACGTTCGCCCGTCAGTTTCTCGGCCAACTGCCGCGGCCCGACGTCGATTCCGTGACGGGGCTCTCGCCGTCGATCTCGATCGCCCAGAAGTCGGCCGGCACCAATCCGCGATCGACGGTCGCCACAATGACCGAGATCCACGACTTCCTGCGGGTTCTCTACGCTCGCGTCGGCACCGCCCACTGCCCAGAGTGCGATGCGGTGCTCGAAGCCCAGCCTCGCGACCAGATCGTGGAGCGAATTCTCGTCGCCCGTGGTGGCGAGCAGGTGATGGTGCTGGCGCCGCTCGTTCGCGATGCGAAGGGGGAACACCGCGACCTGTTCACCGACCTCGTGCGGCAGGGCTTCACGCGGGCCCGCGTCGATGGCAGGGTGTGCCGCGTCGAGGATCCGCCGGCGCTGGAAAAGCTGCTCAAGCACACGATCGATGTCGTCGTCGATCGCCTCGTGCCGGCGGAGGCGACGCGAAGCCGCGTGGCCGAGGCGGTGGAGCTTGCACTCCGCACCGGCGGTGGTCAAGTGATCGTGGCCCGCGACGGCGACGAGCCCGACGACCTCATCCTGTCGAGCAGGTATGCGTGCGTGCAGTGCGGCGTGAGTTATTCGACCCCCGAGCCGCAGCTGTTCAGTTTCAACAGCCCGCAGGGGGCCTGCCCCACGTGTGACGGCCTTGGCGACATCTACGGCATCGATCCGGCGAAGCTCGTCACGGCCCCGGAGAAGTCGCTGAAGAAAGGCTGCATGGGCGTCCTCGGATCGTTCCGCGACATGCCCCGCTGGATGCGGCGTCTCTTCAACGGTGTGGCGGTCCATGCCGAAAAGAAGCGGAAGTGGTCGGCGGGCACGCTCCTCGACACACCGTGGCACGATCTCACCTCGCTGCAGAAAAAGGTCTGGCTCACGGGCACGGGCGTCGAGGAGATCTCGATCTCGTGGAAGCGGGGCCGTGCGGAGCGCGGCGCGAAGACGAAGTTCGAGGGCATCCTGGCGCTGCTCGCCAACCGCTGGCGGAACGCGAAGAGCGGCATCATGCGGAGGATGCTCGAAAAGCTGATGAGCATCACGCCCTGCCACGACTGCATGGGCGCGCGGCTCTCGCGGCAGGCCCGCGCGGTGCGAATCACGAGCCGCTCGGGGATCAGCGGTGAGATGCCAGGGCCGGAGGCCCGGGTCAGCACCAGCGACCGGAGGTCGCCAAGCAGGGCCGGCCGGGATGGCCGGGCCCGGCGTGAAGGAAGCACCGAGCTTTCTCTCGACCGGCTCTGCGGCCTGCCCATCTCCGACGCCCGCGCCTTCCTCGCCGACCTCGTCCTCGATGACACGCAGGCTGTGATCGCCACGGAACTCTTGAAGGAGATCCGCAGCCGGCTCGAATTCCTCGACCAGGTCGGCCTCGGCTACCTCGCCCTCGACCGAAAGGCCCCCACGCTCTCCGGCGGGGAGAGCCAGCGGATCCGCCTCGCCGCCCAGATCGGGTCGGGGCTGTCGGGCGTGCTCTACGTGCTCGACGAGCCGTCGATCGGCCTGCACCCCCGCGACAACGTCAAGCTCCTGGGGGCGCTCGAACAGCTCCGCGACAAGGGCAACACGGTCGTGGTGGTCGAGCACGACGAAGACACGATCCGGGCCGCCGACTGGGTGGTCGATTTCGGGCCGGGCCCCGGGAAGCGCGGCGGCGAGGTCGTGGCGGAGGGCACGCCCGACGCGATCGCCCGCAGCGATCGGAGCGTCACGGGGCGTTTTCTTTCAGGACGCGACGCGATCGAAGTGCCCGAGAAACGGCGGAAGCCCTCGGGCCCGTCGCTCAGGCTGGAGGGCGTGCGGCACAACAACCTTCAAGGGATCGATATCGACATCCCGCTGGGGCTCTTCGTCTGCGTGACGGGGGTGTCGGGCAGCGGCAAGAGTTCGCTCGTCGGCGACGTGCTCGAGCCCGAGCTGCGGCGGCTCCTCGGCAGCGAGGTGGCGATGCCCGGCGCCTTCGACGCGATCGCGGGGGCGGAGCATCTCGACAAGGTGATCGTGATCGACCAGTCGCCGATCGGCCGCACGCCGCGGAGCAATCCGGCGACGTATGTGAAGGTGTGGGACGACATCCGCGATCTCTTCACGATGCTACCGGACTCGAAGAAGCGTGGCTGGAAGGCGGGCCGATTCAGCTTCAATGTGGCCGGCGGCCGGTGCGAGGCCTGCGAGGGCAACGGCTCGACGCGGCTCGACATGGATTTTCTCGCCGACGTCTGGATGACCTGCGAGCAGTGCGGCGGAGCCCGGTTCGCCAAGGACACGCTCGAGGTCCGCTGGAAGGGGAAGAACGTTGCCGAACTCCTGAACATGGAGATCGGCGACGCGAAGGAACTCTTCGCCGACGCCCCCGACATCGCCCGCAAGCTGCAGACGCTCCACGACGTCGGCCTCGACTACCTACATCTGGGGCAGCCCTCCCCCAAGCTCTCCGGCGGCGAGGCCCAGCGGGTGAAGCTCTCGCGCGAGTTGGCCAAGCGATCGACGGGCAGGACGCTCTACATCCTCGACGAGCCGACGACGGGCCTCCACATGGCCGATGTGCGGCAGCTGATCACGGTGCTCGAGCGGCTGGTCGAGGCGGGCAACACCGTCCTCGTGGTCGAGCACAACCTCGATGTCGTGAAGCGTGCCGACTGGGTCATTGACCTCGGGCCGGAGGGTGGCGCCGGCGGCGGAAGGATCGTGGCGGAGGGCACGCCCGAGAAGGTGTCGAAGGTGAAATCGTCGCACACGGGCCGGGCCCTCGTGCCGGTGCTCGCAGCCGCCAAGGATCGTGAGTCGGCCTCGCGAAAAACGACCGCCGTGCGGCGGCGCAAGGCGACCGACGCCGCCGCCATCCGTCAGGCGACGCTCGACGCCGTCGCGAAGGCATCGCGGGATCCCGGCCCTCCGGCGATCATGATCCGCGGCGCGTCGCAGCATAATCTCAAGCAGGTCGATGCCGACATTCCGCGCGGCGCGATGACCGTCTGTTGTGGGCCGAGCGGCTCGGGAAAGACGTCGCTCGCATTCGACACGCTCTATGCCGAGGGGCAGCGCCGCTACGTCGAGAGCCTCTCCCCCTACGCCCGGCAGTTCGTCGGCCAAGTGCCGAAGCCGATCTTCGAGCGGATCGAGGGGCTTTCGCCTGCCGTGGCGATCGAGCAGCGGGCTGGAGGGAGCACGCCGCGATCGACCGTCGGCACGCTCACGGAGATGTACGACTTTTTCCGCGTGCTGGCCGCCCGGCTCGGGGTCATGCACTGTCCTGATTGCAGCACGCCGGTGGGGGCGCAGAGCGTCGATCAGATCGTCGAAAGGCTGCTCGCCTTTCCGGCGGGCACGAGGCTGCTTCTGCTCGCGCCGGCGGAACTGCGTGTCGGCCAGTCCCCGGAGGCGTTTTTTGCCGGCCTGCGGGCAGCGGGCTACGTGCGGGTACGGATCGACGGCACGACCATGCACCTCGACGACAAGCCCTCGCTCGACCGAAAGCGGAAGAGCCGGATCGAGATCGTGCTCGACCGGGTGACGGCCAATCCCGCCGATCGCAGCCGGCTCGCGCAGAGCGTCGAGGCGGCTTTCGAGGCCGGGGGCGGCACGATGCTCGTGGCCCGTGCGATCGACGGGGCCGAAGAGCCCGAGTGGCCGGTCGAGGTGCACAGCCGAAAGCTCGCCTGCCCATCATGCGGCCGGGGGTTCAAGCCCCTCGAACCGCGTCAGTTCTCGTTCAATAGCCCGCTTGGATGGTGCCCCGGCTGCGATGGCCTCGGCACGCGGACGGGCGTGGAGCATGCCTCGCTCGTGCGCGATCCATCGGTATCGCTCGGCGAGGGGGCGCTCGACCTGTGGCCGTCGCTCTCGGCGCCGGTGGGCCGGGCGATGCTCGAATCGCTCTGCCGGGCGACGGGCCTGCCGATCGACGTGCCGCTGGCCGATCTTTCCGGCCTGCAGCAGCGTGTGCTCTTCGAGTGCACTGGCGAAAAATGGATCGAATCGCGAGGGTTCTCCTTTCAGTTCAAGGGGCTCGAAAACGCGTGCGAGGAGGCGGCCCGGCTGGTCGTCGGCCTGCGAGGCAAGGTCGATGCGGTGATGGGGGAGGTGCCGTGCAGCGACTGCGGCGGGAGCCGGTTGGCCGACGTGGCCAGTGCCGTCACCCTCTGGGGCCGCACGCTCGATGTCTGGTGCCGGATGCCGCTCGGCAGATTGAAGGAGGAGCTTGCCACCGTCTCGATCGACGACGCCGATAAGAAGATCGCCGGCGACTTGCTGCGTGAACTGCAGTCTCGGGTCGCCTTCCTCGTGGACGTGGGCCTCGACTACCTCGACATGGCCCGCCCCGCCGGCAGCCTTTCCGGTGGCGAATTGCAGCGGATTCGTCTGGCGGCACAGGTGGGCAGCGGGCTCACCGGCGTGCTCTATGTGCTCGACGAGCCGACGATCGGCCTGCATCCCCGCGACACCATCCGGTTGATCCGGGCTCTCGGTAAGCTCCGCGATCTCGGCAACACGCTCGTCGTCGTCGAGCACGATCGCGACGTCGTGAGTTCGGCCGATCATGCCCTCGACTTCGGTCCCGGCAGCGGGCGCGAGGGGGGCCGGATCGTGGCCCACGCGGTCCCGGCGAAGCTCGAGTCGGCGAAGCAGAGCGTCACGGGGGCATACCTCACGAAGCGGCGGGCCTGCGACGCCGTGCTCGAGAAGAAACACGAGCATGGCCGACGCGAGCCAAAGCAGTGGCTTGAGATCCGCGGCATCCGCCACCGCACGCTCAAGGGGATCGACGTGAGGATTCCGCTCGGCGTGCTCGCGGCCGTCACGGGCCCCAGCGGCTCCGGCAAGACATCGCTCGTGCTCGAGGTGCTCTGGCGGGCGTTGGCCCGCCGGCTCCATGCAGCCCGCGAGCAGCCGGGCAAGCATGATTCGATTCGTGGGCTCGACGGCATCGACAAGGTGATCCTCGTCGATCAGGAGGCGATCGGATCGACGCCGGGCTCGACCCCGGCCACCTACACGGGCGTCTTCGACCACATCCGCGATCTTTATGCGAAGACGCCGGAAGCCCGCACCCGTGGCTTCACGCCGCGGACGTTCAGTTTCAATGTGCCGGGGGGCCGCTGCGAAGCCTGTGAGGGGCTCGGGCAGCGTCGCGTGGAGATGCATTTTCTGCCAGACGTGTGGGTGGAATGCGAAGCCTGCAAGGGGCGTCGCTACTCCAGCGAGACACTCCACGCGAAGTGGCACGGTAAGAGCATCGCCGATGTCCTGGAGATGAGCGTGGCCGATGCCGCCATGCTCTTTCAGACCGTCCCGCACGTCGCGAGGATTCTCGGCACGCTCGTGGATGTCGGCCTCGGGTACATCACGCTCGGGCAGCCGGCCCCGCAACTCTCCGGTGGCGAGGCGCAGCGGGTGAAGCTTTCGCGGGAACTCGCCAAGCCCGGCACGGGCCGCACGCTCTACATCCTGGACGAGCCGACGACCGGCCTGCACTTCGCCGACATCGAGAAACTCCTGCACGTGCTCGAGCGGCTGGTCGATGCGGGCAATACGGTGCTGGTGGTGGAGCACAACCTCGAGGTGATCGCCGCGGCCGACTGGGTGATCGACATGGGGCCGGAGGCGGGGGATGGCGGCGGCCGGATCGTCTGCGAGGGGCCGCCGGAAGACATCGTCATCCACGCGCGGTCCGAGCGGGCCCCGGGGGCGACCTCCGGCTCTCCCGCGGAAACGCTCCGCAGTTACACCGGCGAAGCCCTCGATGCGTTCGGGCTCGTGCAGGCGGCGGCTGCGGCTACCACCGCGCCTCGAGGCCGGTCGTCACGCCGTGCACGAGTACGCTCTCGGTCGTGTTGATGCGGCTTGTGGGGGGCGGATTAAAGTTCACCAGCGACAAGTTTTCGGCGGGCAGTGCCAACCCTGTGCCCCAGAAAAGCACGTAGCCCGTCCTCCATGAGAGCCACCGTGTGATCGCAAGATCGCCATACATGCCGACCTCACCGAAGAATGAGACCTGCTTGCCCGTGACGCTCACCGGTCCACTAGGTCCAAGAGTGGTCTCACCGAAGGCAGTCTGGTAGGCGCGGTTTCCGAAGACGCCCGCCTTGCCGACGCCATTGAGACGGAAACGGCGGCCGGCGTCCCAGATGAGCAAGTCGGCCCCGATTTGGCTGCCATAGAGATCGTTGCCGGTGACGCCGGCGACCACGAACGGTTCGCTCGCGACAGCCTGGCCAACGAGCCCCATAGCCTGATTCCACTCCACCCAACGAAAGCCCATCAGCCAGGTGAGAACCTCGTTGTTCTTCCAGCGCCAGTTGAGTTCGGCGCTCTTGAACTGGCCGGTCGTCAGGAGCGTGGCTGCACTGACGGCAGACGGTACCGGGGGATTCGGCATTGTGACCGTCGAATAGCTTCCGGCCGGAACCGTTCGTTCCCCGTCAAAACCCTCTACCCAGAAATAATTGCCTTCGATCGCATGGCACGGATCGAGATTGAAGAACAGGCCGAATCGGGGTCCGGCTCCGATTTGGGTCTGTGCCTGGTTGGCATCGAGCACCGTCGCCCCGGGGGCGGTGTCCTGGCGAAGCAGGGGGCGGCTCGGGATGTTGCCCTGCCAGAGCATGAGTGCATCCACTTGTGCTGTCCATGAGCGGCATCCACAACGATCCAGGAAGCGATTGATGCATCCCCCGCGCGAGTCGCTGGAGCGCCGGCACTCGCACTGACAGGCATCGACGCAAGAGCACGACACAGCAGCAAATGACTCGTGGTCGAAGCGAGACGGCATGTTCAGTTCGCACGGTCCTTCAAGGGAGCCGGACGATGCCGTGGATGGCTCTGCAGGAGAGATCAGGACGGACTGATGCGAGGGGCCGCCATCCGTGACGACCAGACCGTCAAATGGTTCGGCATGCGTGCAACACGAAAGAGCCGCACCCAATACGAAACCAAGCAGCTTGATGGAACCCGTGCGACCGTGCATGGTGATACAGCCTCCCACGAAAGAATCCGTATGCGGGGGATTTCGGCTGCGGGTCCTGCCGGTCGTGACCGTGGCTCTTTCCGTTCCGATCACGAAAGAACGGTTGTTTTGCTAATGTAAGTCGACTTTTCGGCCTCGTCCGATCGGAATGTCCTCCCATTTTCCCATGCCAACGCCTCAAGCTCCCCCCCGCATCGTCTCCCTCCTGCCCGCCGCCACCGAAATGGTCGCGTCGCTCGGCCTCGCCGACCGGCTCGTCGGGCGGTCGCACGAGTGCGATGAGCCGGCCGCCATCGCGGCCCTTCCTGCCCTCACAACGCCGTGCCTCGATCCGTCGCTACCCAGCAGTGGCATTCATGAGCAGGTGCAGCAGGCGAGAGACCCGCTCTTTTCGCTCGATGTGGAGCGGCTCGCCGCCCTGAAGCCCGACCTCGTGATCACTCAGGCGACCTGCGCCGTCTGTGCGATCTCCGAAGAGGATGTCGCGGAAGCCGTGCGACGAAGCGGCATCCAGACTCGCGTGGTGGCGCTCTCACCAACCACGCTCGACGATGTTTTCCGTGACGTGCTCGCGCTCGGCGATGCCACGGGCCGGCTGGCAAAGGCGCGGGAGGTCGTGGCACGACTGCACGCTCGCTGCGATTCCGTGGCCTGCCGCCTGAGGGCGATGACAACGCATTCCGAAACCGCGATACGCGTCGCCATGATCGAATGGCTTGACCCGCCGATGGCAGCAGGGAATTGGGTGCCCGAGATGGTGCGACTGGCCGGAGGCCATGATGCCCTCGGAAGGGCGGGCGAGCATTCGCACTGGATCACCTGGGACGACGTCGCATCCGCCGACCCCGACGTGGTCGTACTGATCCCGTGCGGCTTCCCGCTCGACCGCGTGATCGCCGAAGCACGATCACCAGCCGTCTGGCCGCACCTTGAAAAAATGCGGGCCGTCCGCGAAGGGCGTGCCTGGGCGATCGACGGGCACCATCTCTTCAACCGCCCCGGGCCAAGACTCGTCGACTCGCTCGAGGTTCTCGCCGAGATCCTTCACCCGGGTGCCTTTCAGTTCCCCGCGACGAAAAGGTTCGCTGCGACCATCCCGCATCATCAGGCGCGAACCTGACCTATCTCAGGTCCGCAGGCTTCACGCCCTTCTTGTGGCCCTTGAACCCGAACGGCTTGGGTTCATACGTGCCCACGAGATCGACGTTCGATCCATCCGGGATTCTGTCCTCGAGCCCCACCGCCCAATAGCAGGCGTTGACCAAAAGCCGCCGCATCCCGGCCGACGACAGGTCGGTCGCCGCCCCCATCGTCGTCGTGAAGATACGGCCCTTCGGGCCTCCCTCGACGCTGGAGGTCTTCGTCCACGCGACCGGCATCATCGGGTCGTTCTTCTTCGCATCCTCGCCCGTCACGACGGGCGAATCGGCCGACATCCCCTCGAGCACCTGACCCAGCACGAGCGGATGCGAGTCGCCGGGCAGCGGCAGCCGCACGCCGTAGACATCGGTCGGCCCCCAGATGTCGCCATCCTTGATGCCTCGCAGGATCGGGTGAGTCTTCGCACCGGGAGCGATCAGGCCACGCGTGCTCTCGTGACCGTGGTGGCCGTGATGGCTGATCCACGTCTCGCCGAGCACCTGTCGGCCAAAACCCTCGGTAAAGTGTTCCGTTTTGTTGTCCCAGCCGTAGTGAGCGTAGCGTGATCCCTTGGCTGGATTGAAGGCATGCGTGGCCGTCCGCATTCCAACCACGGGCCTGCCCGATCGCAGGTAATCATCGACTTCCTTCATCTGATCGTCCGGGAGGTCTCGAAACCGCGTGGCGATCACCATCAGATCGGCTGTGCGCAACGCCTCGAGCCCAGGAATGTTGTTCGTGACTTCGGGATTGATCTCGCCCGTCGCCGGGTCGATCGCATAGAGCACGGTGCACTCGAACCCATGGTGCTTCGCAAGAATCTTCGCCAGTTGCGTGAGCGCCTCCTCGCTGCGGTATTCCTCGTCTCCGCTTACGAGGACGATCTTTTTGCCTTTCCCCGGGCCGTCGCCACCGGGCAGGGTGATCCATGGATCGGCGGCCATGGCGGTGAGCGAAACGAGGGCAGCCAGGAGGCAGAGGGGTCGCATCGAGGAAACTCCTTTGTGAGGGATCGGCCCGAGAGTCTATCGCGCGAGCCTGTCGACTGGGGGTCGCTTGTTCCGGCCCACGCCCCCGAGGGCATCGCCGAAGCCCTTTAAAAACGACGGTTTTGCTTCCGTCGCTGGCGAGGGTACTGTTTCACCATGGCTGATTTCCCACGGATTCCGATCCCCCCACAGTTTCCTCGCCGGCCCGGGATGCCGACGGGCGGGGGCGGCCTGCCCCTTTCGATGATCCTCGCGGCAGCCCTGGTCGTCGCGGTCCTCGCCGGTCTTTCCCGCGGCGTCTATACCGTCGGGCCCGAGAGCATCGGAGTCGTGCAACGGTTCGGCCGCTTCATCGGCACGGTCGGCCCGGGCCTTCGGTTCAAGCTTCCCTTCGGCATCGACACCGTCACGATCCTGCCCGTCAAGCGGCAGCTCAAGATGGAGTTCGGCTTCGGCACGCCCGGCGCCCAGAATCCCGATCAGGTCTCCGACGAGACCAAGCAGGAAAGCGACATGGTCACCGGCGACCTCAACGCCGCGTATGTCGAGTGGGTGGTGCAATACGAGATCAGCGACCCGGAGCAGTTCCTCTTCAATCATCGTGAGCCCGGCCCGACGCTTCGAGATTTCTCCGAGAGCGTGATGCGGGAGGTGATCGGGGACCGCACGGTGGATGAGGTGCTCACGATCGGCCGGCAGGGAATTGAGAACGAGGCGATCGCGAACCTTCGCTCACTGGTGGACAACCTGCACATGGGGCTCCGCGTGCAGCAGGTCCAGCTGAAAAACGTTCATCCGCCGACGGCGGTGCAGCAGGCCTTCGAAGAGGTCAACCGCGCCCAGCAGGAACGCGAACAGATGATCAACCAGGCCAACGGCGAATACAACAAGGTGGTGCCGCGGGCCAGCGGCGAAGCCCAGAAGCAACTCAGCGAGGCCGAAGGCTACGCACTCCAACGGGTCAACGAGGCGGAGGGCGACGTCGCCCGCTTCCGCTCGCTGCTCGAACAGTATGAAAAAGCCCCCGAGGTGACCCGGCAGCGGCTGTATCTGGAAACGATCGGCGAGGTGCTGCCGCAGCTCGGCGGCAAGGTGATCCTCGATGCCGACGTGAAGCAGTTCCTCCCCTTCATGAACCTGCAGCAATTTCAGGCCCAGCCGCCGCAGCCGAGGAAGTAGCCCGAAAGAGACGTCATGAGCCCGCTGCCGATCAACCATCCGCTGCTGCAGTTTCTCCGCCGGCTGGCTGAATGGATCATCTCGCCTCTCGGCGGGTTTCTGGCCGTGCTGGCGGCGATCGGCATCTTCGGCTGTGCCTACTCGGTCGATCAGACGGAGCAGGTGGTGCTCACGCAATTCGGCAGGCCGATCGGGGAGCCGATCAACGCGGCCGGCTCGAGGGCCGGAGCCGGGCTCCACTTCAAGCTGCCCTTCGTGCAAAAGGCCAACCGGTTTGAGAAGCGGATCCTCGAGTGGGACGGCCCGCCCGGCGAGATGACCACCCGCGACAAGCTCTTCGTGGTGGTCGACACCTTCGCCCGCTGGCGAATCGCCGACCCGCTCACGTATTTCCAGAGTCTGCGGGACGAGCGGAGCGCCCTCTCCCGGCTCGACGACATCATCGGCAGCGAGACCCGCAACGTCGTCGCCCGGCACGATCTCATCGAGCTGGTGCGGTCCGACAAGGATCGCAAGCCCGAGCAGGACGCCACGATCGCCGAGGCGGGAGCCGCCGTCGGATCACTGCCGCCGATCCGCTTCGGCCGCGCGGAATTGGAAAAGGAGATCCTGGCGGCGGCATCGCAGAAGGTGGGCATCTGGGGAATCGAGCTGCTCGACGTGCGGGTGAAACGGATCAACTACAAGAGCGGCGTGATCGAGAAGATCTACGACCGCATGAAATCGGAGCGGCTCCAGATCGCCGAGCGGTTTCGGTCGGAGGGTGCCGGCGAGGCCGCCAAGATCGAGGGCCGCAAGGAGCGCGATCTGCGGCGGATCGAGTCCGACGCCTACCGGAAGGTGCAGGAGATCCGCGGCACGGCCGACGCGAAGGCGTCGGAGATCTACGCCAAGGCCTACACCGCCAGCCCGCGGGCGGCCGACTTCTACACGTTCATGAAGACGCTCGACACCTATCGCGAGACACTCGGTCGCGACGCCACGCTGATCCTCACGACCGACAGCGACCTTTTCCGTCTCCTCAAGCAATCCGGCAGCGAGCCGGCCCGATAGCCGCGGACCATCCACGCGATCGAATCGACGGCGTGCGAGTCACTCGAAAAACTCATTCAGTGACGAGTGGCGGCGGCCGACGTTGGCGAGGATGGCAAAGAGGATGGCGGTGTTGAGCCCGGCGGCCAGCATCCCGTTCATCGCCTCGATCGGCTCGAACGCCCGGTACGGTGCAGCCAGTCCCCGTTCCCCGGTTCCGAGCGTGGTGTAGGTCGTACCGGAGAAATAGAGGGCGTCGCGGTAGGAGTTGAAGTGACCGGTCGTCCAGCAGAGGGCCGACCAGATGCAGATCTGGATGCCGCTCGACATGACGATCACGACGGTGGCCAAGAGGATCGAGGGAACGATCAGGCCCATGCCGTGGGCGCCTGGAAAACGTCTGCGAAACCACACCTGCGTCTTGAGAGTGGCGAACATGGCGATCGCATGAATACTCAGGCACAGGGCCATGGTCAGCATGCCGGCGAGGACGACGTGTCCCATGATGGCACTGCTCCGGGAGGCATTTGGGGAGGAACGATCGGCCTGGTGGCTTTCGTGGCCGCCGATAGCCTATAAAAATCTCTTTCGGGCCCGTAGCTCAGTGGTTAGAGCAGGGGACTCATAATCCCTTGGTCGTGTGTTCGAATCACACCGGGCCTAGTTGTTTTTGATGATTTTCGGAGAGGACAAAGTCCCAAACTCAAACTCGGCCGGGTTCGGGATG
>JBJTOU010000003.1:0-12875 GCA_046074725.1 Planctomycetia bacterium | reverse complement strand
GAAGCGGGCGCTTGGCATCCTGAAGAAGTCGGCCGCCCTCGCCAATGGCGATCTCGGCCAGCTGCCGCCCGCGACGGTGAAGCTCATCGTGCAGGCGGCCGACGAGGTGATCGCCGGCACGCTCGACGACCACTTTCCACTGGTCGTCTTCCAGACCGGCAGCGGCACGCAGTCGAACATGAACGCCAACGAGGTGATCTCGAACCGGGCGATCGAGATCGCCGGCGGCGTGATGGGCTCGAAGAAGCCCGTCCACCCCAACGACGACGTCAACCGCGGCCAGTCGAGCAACGACACCTTCCCAACCGCCATGCACATCGCCGCGGTCGAGGTGATTCACGACCGGCTGCTCCCCGCGGTGCGTGCGCTGCGAGACGTCTTCCTCGGTCTGGAGAAGAAGCATGCCGACCTCGTGAAGATCGGCCGCACGCACCTGCAGGATGCGACCCCGATCACGCTCGGTCAGGAGATTTCGTCGTGGCGGGCCCAACTCGACGACCGGATCGCCGGGATCGAGCGGTCGCTCCCCGGGCTCTACGAACTGGCGATCGGCGGCACGGCCGTCGGCACCGGCCTCAATGCCCATCCCCGGTTTGGTGATACGGCCGCCTCCCACATCGCGAAGGAGACAGGCCACCCGTTCGTGTCGGCCCCCAACAAGTTCGCCGCCCTCTCGGCCCACGATGCGCTGGTGGAAGTGAGCGCGGCGGAGCGAGGTCTGGCGATGGCGCTGCTGAAGATCGCCAATGACATCCGCTGGCTGGCCTCGGGGCCGCGGTGCGGGATCGGCGAGATCTCGATCCCGGAGAACGAGCCCGGCAGTTCGATCATGCCGGGCAAGGTGAATCCGACCCAGTGCGAGGCGATGACCATGGTCTGCGCGCAGGTGTTCGGCAACGATGCCGCGGTCGCCTTCGCCGGATCGCAGGGGAATTTCCAGCTCAACGTCTACAAGCCGGTGATGATCCACAACGTGCTCGAAAGCGCCGACCTCGTCGCCGACGCCTGCGACTCGATGCGGGTCCACTGCGCGACCGGGATCGAGCCGAACCTCGCCCGGATCAAGCACCATCTCGACGATTCGCTCATGCTCGTGACGGCGCTCAACACGCACATCGGCTACGAAAAATCAGCGAAGATCGCGAAGAAGGCCCACGTGGACGGGACGAGCCTGAAAGAGGCGGCGGTCGCCCTGGGCTTCGTCACGCCCCAACAATACGACCAGTGGGTCGTGCCGGTGGAGATGACCCGCCCGCTGGCGACGTGAAGCCCTAAGACTCATTCGGCTTCGGTCCAGGGCTGCCCACGCCCCGTCGCCGGACGTTCGCTACGGGCATCCATGCCCTTCGCTCTCTCGATGCTGGCTGCGCTCCGCCATCCTGGCTACGCTGGCCAGCAACGCCGGCTCCCGGGGCACGGGCAGCCCTGAACCTCCCTGTCTCGGATGGCCGCCGCAGCGGTGCGCGATGAGTTCGGGCGGGGCCACCCCCGCCCTCCCTCGCATGGACGCCTGCTGCACGACCGCCCGTCTCGAGGGCTACGGCAGCAGTTATATGGCGGCTGTCGCTGTTTCGCCGGTGCGGATCCGCACGACCTCGGCCAATTGCGTCACGAAGATCTTGCCGTCGCCGACTTGGCCGGTGCGAGCCGTCGTCATGATCTTGTTGATGACGTTTTGCGCCTCGGCATCATCGACCACCACCTCGATCTTCACCTTCGGCAGAAAATCGACGGAGTATTCGGCGCCACGGTAGGTCTCCGTATGGCCCCGCTGACGGCCAAACCCGCGGACTTCGGTGACGGTCATCCCCTTCACGCCGATGGCGTTGAGCGCGTCTTTGACTTCCTCGAGCTTGAAGTGGCGAATGATGGCTTCGATCTTCTTCATGGCTGAATCCTCTCGTTTCGTTATGGTTCGTGACGCCGATCGACCGATCGGCGTCCGTCTGGCGAAGAGCGATGCACACCTTGTGCCAAACAAGGCATCGCCATTTCGCCCGCATTCTACCCGGGTTGGAAAAGAGCCACTGTCGCGCCGGCGCGGCGCCACCCTACCGTGGACCCGCTGAAACGGCCCCGAACGTGCTACACTCCCACGATTTTCGGGGCGTCGCGCCGGCGTGGCGCGGCACGGCCGCACATGACACAGCCGAACTCACTCGACGAACACTTTCGGAGGCACCCGACGATGACTGCACCCCATCCGGACACCCACCAGCCTCGTCTCTCCCGTCGCACGCTGACGGGCCTCGCTGCGGCTTCCACGGCAGCCCTGCTCGCCCGGCCCACCGTGGCCCGCGCCCGCAGCCTCGGCAACGAGACGATCATCGGCGAGGGGGCCCATCGCTATCGCGTTCGCCACAATTTCCCGCAGTTGCCGGATCGGTTCACCTGGCAGACCACCCACAACGTCGCCGTCGACTCGACAGGCAACCTCTATGTCATCCACGAAGGCCGGAAGGATCAAAAAGACCATCCTGCGATCTTTGTCTTCGGCCCGGAGGGAAAGTTCATTCGCGCCTTCGGCAGCGAGTTCCAGGGGGGCGGCCACGGGATCGAGGTCCGCAAGGAGGGCTCCGAGGATTTTCTTTATGTGTGCGGCTTCCAAGGCGTGAAGTCGTTCGCAAAGATGACGACTGACGGTGAAATCGTCTGGTTCCGCAAGGCGCCGATGGAGTCGGGGGTCTATGCCGACCGCGAGGACATATCGACCAAGCCGAACTGGACCCGCCAAGGCTTCCTGCCGACGAACTTCGCTTTTCTCGACGACGGCGGCTTCCTGCTCGCCGACGGCTATGGCAGTTTCAAGATCCATCGCTACGACAAGGACGCGACATGGATGAGCTGCTTCGGCGGGGCGGGCGACGGCAAGGGGACGTTCAACACGCCGCACGGCATCTGGATCGACCGCCGCCCTGCGGCCGACGGCTCGGCGAAGGAGCCCTCGATCGTGATCTGCGATCGGGCCCACGGCACGCTTCAGACATTCACGTTGGACGGTGACTACAAGGAGACGATCCCCGGCTTCGGCCTGCCGGCCAATCTCGACACCTGGAAGAACCTGATGGCCGTGCCGGACCTCAAGGCCAGCGTTACGTTGCTCGATCAGGACAACAAGCCTGTCGTTCAGCTCGGCCGGGCGGTCGAACGGCTCGCCGAGATCGACAAACTCCGCGAGATGCCGGACCAGTGGAAGGACGGCGAATTCGTCCACCCCCACGACGCCTGCTTCACGCCCGCGGGCGACATCGTCGTGGCCGAGTGGGTCGCCACGGGCCGCGTGACGAAGCTCGAGAGGGTGTCGTAGGTCTCGCCACGCGAGAGGCCGCACGATGTTGATGCAGTGGAGACCGTATGAGCGGATGCAACCGGACGTGGACTACTTCCGAAAACTGGCGCTGTCGAGGGTGTGCCCCTTCATGAGACGGTAGAGCGTGCCTCGCGGCAGACTGGCTTCTCGCGCGGCCGCCGAGACGTCGCCAGCGTGCCGCGTGAGCAGATCGACGAGGTAGTGCCTCTCGAACTGGGCGACATGTCGTGCCCGGCGGGCGAAGAATCCCTCGGGGCCGGCATCATCGGCCGCATCGGCTGGCACACGGCCCGCCGCGGCGACGATCTCGTCCGGCAGATCGTCCACGCCGGCCGTCGGGGAGTCGGTCATCGCGACCGCCCGTCGGATGGCGTTTTGCAACTCACGGACGTTGCCAGGCCACGAGTAGGCTTTGAGAACCTGGTAGACGTCGGGGGATAGGGCGCCGGTGCCCCGCCCCATCTCACGGGCCGCGCGACACGCGAACGACTCGGCGAGCAGGCCGATTTCGTCGCCGCGGGCACGCAGCGGCGGCAGGTCGATCCTCACGACATTGATTCTGTAAAAAAGATCGCGACGGAAGTCTCCCCGCTCCACCATCTGGTCGATGGATCGCGACGTCGCCGCCACCACGCGGACATCGACGGCATTTTCAACCCGGGCCCCCACACGCCGAACGCGGCGCTCCTGGAGCACACGGAGGAGCTTCGCCTGGAGCGACGGCGGCAGTTCCCCGACCTCGTCGAGAAAGAGCGTGCCCCCGTCGGCGAACTCGATCAGCCCCATGCGTCGGGCATCGGCACCGGTGAATGCGCCCCGCTCGTGCCCGAATAGTTCGCTTTCGATCAGCGCGTCGGGAATCGCACCGCAATCGACCGGCACGAAGGGCCCGGCGGCCCGGCGGCTGCGGCGGTGGATCGAGCGAGCGACCAGTTCCTTGCCGGTGCCCGTCTCGCCCGTGATCAGCACGTCGACCGAGCTTCCCGCCACGCGGTCGATCATGGCGTAGACCTGCTGCATCACGGGGCTCGACCCCAGGAAATCATCGAACGAGTAGGGCTTCTCGACCGCCCGACGCAGCAGTTCCTCGGCGGCGCGCCGCCTCGAATCGCCAAGCAGCCGCACGAGGGCGTCCTCGAGATCGGCCTCGGCCCGCGCGATGTCGAGGTAGTCGCCACCGCCCACCCGGAGACAGGCCCTGGCCGTATCGACGCTGGGAAACGCATCGACCACCACGACGGGCAACTGGGGATCGGCCTCCGCCACCGCCGCGCGCATCGCCTCGGCGTGTCCTCTGGTACGCGCCGTGAGGATGCCCACGTCCCAACTGTCACGGGCGAGCGTGTCGATCGCCTGCCCAACCGTCGGCTCGAAACGCAATTCCATCGGCTGCAGTCGCGCGACCAGCCGGGCATACGGAAGCCCCTCGATCCCCTCGGAGTCGATGATCAGGATGCGTGGCTGCAGCACGGCGGCGCGACCTCGGGGACCACTTCACCCATCCATCGCGTATTCGTCGAGCAGGGACTCGATGCGGCCGAAGACATCGGCCATCTGATCGGCGTCGGGCAGGAGCGTGACGCGAAAATGGTCGCGATAGGGCACGTTGAAGCTCGACCCCGGCGCCACGAGCACATGCTTCCGCTGCAGGAGATCGAGGGCGAACGCCTGGTCGCTGAACGCCTCCACGCCTCCCGGCAGCCGCTCGGCATGAACACGCACGAACGCATACATCGCCCCGCGGGGCGGCACGACCGAGAGATACTTGCTGCGATGCACCGCCTCGAGCATCGCCGCCCGCGTGGCATGGAGCCGCCCTCCGGAACGCGTCAGGTTGAGGATCGACTGGTAGCCGCCGAGCGCCGTCTGCACGGCATACTGCCCCGGCACGTTGGAGCACAGCCGCAACGAGGCGAGCAATTCGACCGCATCGATGAAGTCGCGGGCGTGCTTCCGCTCGCCCGAGAAGACGAGCCATCCCACCCGCAGGCCGCAGGCCCGGTAGATCTTGCTCAAGCCGCCGAAGGTCAGGCACAGGCCGTTCCGCGCGAGCGTCGCCGTCGGCACGAACTCCGCGCCGTCGTAGAGCATCTCGTCGTAGATCTCATCAGCGCACAGCACGAGCCGCCGTCGCTCGGCGATGTCGGCCAACGCCTCGATCACCTCGCGCGGGTAGACCGCGCCCGTCGGGTTGTTGGGATTGATGAGGACCAGCGCCCGCGTCTTGTCGGTGACGAGCCGCTCGACCTCGGCCGGGTCCGGAACGAAGCCCCGCTCCGGTCGGCAGGGGTAGTGCACCGCCGTGGCGCCATGGATCACGACCGACGCCGTCCAGAGCGGATAGTCGGGGCTCGGCACGAGCACCTCGTCGCCCGGATTGAGCAGCGCCCGCATCGCCATCATGATGAGTTCGGAGACGCCGTTGCCGATGAAGACGTCGTCAGCGGTCACGTCCATCACGCCGCGGTTCTGCTGCTGCATCACCACGGCCTCACGGGCCGGGAAGATCCCCTTCTGGTGCGAATAGGGATCGGCCTGATGCAGGTTCTCGACGATCGCCACCCGCATCGATCCCGGCATGCGGAAGCCGAACAGGGCTGGATTGCCGATGTTCAGCTTGATGATCTCATGGCCTTCCTTCTCCAGTTGCTCGGCGCGCCGGGCGAGCGCCCCACGGATCTCGTATTTCACGCCGTGGAGATGCTCGGACGCACGAAGTGGAGGCAAGCTCATTCCTCAACCTTACCATACGCACGCGTCGTCATCCTGGCCTCTGCGTGATTGGCGAACCTCCTTTCGCTCTCAAAGCCTCGCCCTGCAGGCAGGCAATCACTTCACTCGCGAGAGTGTCCGCACCGCCTCGGCGAAACAAGAGCACGGTCAATGTCGCTTCTGCGAGCATTCCTCAGGCGACGAGCGATGCGTGAGCCGTGGGTGTCACCGCCTCCACAGCAGCTGCAACGACAACCCGATGCCGGGGTCGAACTCGACGACGTCGGTGCGGCCCGACGTGAAGTTCGTCCCCTGGAAGATCTCGCGGTCGAAGAGCCACGAGGCGAGCGCCTCCACCGTGAAGCCGCCGCCGAGCGACCGCTCCAGGCCGACGGCGGCCCGTTGGTCGAAGACGTAGAACCGCTCCGCGTCGCGGATACGATCGGCGAGGAAGTAGATCTGCGTGTCGGTGCGGTAGAAGGCGACGACGCTCCAGTCGTCGCCGAGCCGGCGCCGGGCCTCGACGTTCACGTTCACCAGCGGGAAGTAGGCCGCCGAGATGGTCCAGTCGGCGTCGGGCCGCCATTCGAGCGACGCCGGCACGCCGAGCTTGGCCTCGAACGTGTCGGCGGGCCGCCAGGCATAGGCGAGGCCGGGGAGCGGGTAGGGAAGCTGCGACGTGGGCGAATAGAAGAGGCTCATGTTCCACTCGTCGCGGTCGTTCTTCGCTGGTGTATTCCAGAAGGCGATCGCCATCAGCGTGAGGTCGCGGGCCGCAGCGAATGGCTGATCGCTCGCTGAGCCGAAGAGAAACGTCCCGCCGGCGGTGCCGCCGCCCGCCAGGGGACGAACGTGCGTCAGGCCGGTCTCCACGAGCCACAACTGATCGGGCACCGGCTGGCGCGAGTCGGGCAGGATCGCCGCGGTGTCGAATTCGAGCCGGCCAAAGCGGCCGATCCCGATCCACAGCGGCGCACCGTCGGCCGGTGGCACCAGCGGTGCGGCAACCCGCGCAAACTGGGCATTCATGCCAAGCGTGGCTGGCTGACCAACCACCGCGGTCGGTGCCGCCCAGAAGCCGCCGAGCGATACGGGAGCCGCGGCACCGAACGGACCGCCACCCCGCCGCGGAGGCCGTGAGGGGACGGGATTCGGGTCGGCGTCGGCGATCGGTTCGCCGGCGAAGAACTCTTCCTCGAGATTGAACTCGACGGGCGGCAGGGCGGCAATCCGCGGCGGCTCGGCGACATCGCCCTCCGAAGCGTGAGCCGAAGCGACGAGCATGCTCCAGGCCAGCATCGCGAGGATGGCGGTCGGACACGGGGGGCGGGGGATACGAGGCGTCACGGCCATCGGCCTCCGGTTCGCCCGCGGACTCACGGGGCGCGGGGAGGGTAGCCGCCGCGGCCCGACCCCACAACGGGGAACCGCCGTTCGAAGACGAACAAGCCGGCTCAAAGCGAGAGAGACGGGAGGGCGTTCGAGCGGGTCGCCCAGATACGTGGGGGGCTCCTTTCACGTGGGCAGACTACGTCCCGCATGAGTGTCGCGGTATCGAGTTCCCGGCGGCACTCACGAGGCAAACGGGCTGAACGCGTCGGCGGCGTCGCCAAACCCGATGCCGATGGCCCGCGCCGCCTGCACCGCCGATCCATTCGGATCGACCCGCGAGAGTGTCCGCACCGCCTCGGCGAAAGACACGCTCCCGATCTCGGGGGGCCGAAAGCAGACCATCCTGCCGAACTCACCGTGGTGCACCAACCGGACGGCATGCGCTCCCAGTTCGGTGGCCAGCACGCGATCGAATGTGGTCGGGTCGCCGCCTCGCTGCAGGTGACCGAGGACGACCGCGCGGGTCTCGCGATCCAGCCGCCGCCCCACTTCATCCGCCACGAACTGGCCGATACCGCCGAGTTTCACCTGCCCGCGTCCGGCATCGCCCGCCGCCACGAGTTCGCCGTTCGGAAGCCTCGTTCCTTCGGCGACGACGATGAGCGTAAATCGCCTCCCCATCGATTCGCGTTCGAGCACCTTGGCGCAGACCTGCTCGAAGGTCCACGGGATCTCGGGAATGAGGATCACGTCGCCGCCGCCCGCGATCCCGGCATGCAGCGCGATCCAGCCCGTGTTTCTCCCCATGACCTCGAGCACCATGATCCGCTCGTGGCTGGCGGCCGTGGTCCGCAACCGGTCGAGCGCGTCGGTGGCGGTGGCCACGGCCGAATCGAAGCCGAACGTGAAGGCCGTCGCACCGAGATCATTGTCGATCGTCTTCGGCACGCCGACGAGCGGCACGCCGTGCGTGTGGAGTTGCTCGGCGATCGTGAGCGAGCCATCCCCCCCGATGCAGATCAGTCCGCTCACCGAAAGATCCCGGATGGTGGCGGCGGCTTCGTCGAGGAGGGCTGGATCGAGGGCCACTCGCTCGTCGGTTCCCACCTTTCCTGCAAAACGCCCGCGGTTGGTCGAACCGAGGATCGTGCCCCCCTCGGCGAGGATGTCGGCGGTGTTCCGCGCGTTGAGCGGCATGTACGAAACGGGCTCGACGAGCCCTTCGAAGCCCCTCAGGAATCCGAGGCACTCATAGCCAAGACGCTCGGCCGATTTCACGGCGGCACGGATCACGGCGTTCAGGCCGGGGCAGTCGCCACCGCCGGTGAGCAGGCCGATGCGTGGTTTCTTCATCACCATCGACGGGGATTCTAACGACTCAGCCGTCACCGCGGCGAAGCCGCGCGAAGAGCCTGCGGTAGTCGCCGGGCCTGACCGCGACGATCGAATGCCTCGCGGCCGACGGCCGCTCGAGGATGTCTTCCTCGATCACCACCATGTCGGAATCGTCCGGTTCAACAGTGGCGACGGCAGTCTCCCCATGGGGCGGCATCGGATCGGCCGCCGGGGGATCGGGCTCCCTGACGACGGGAGCCGACAGTTCGAACGGACCAAGCTGCCGGGCCATCGCCTTGCCCTCGCGGCTGGCCACATGCCGTTGGCTGCTAAAGTCGTCAGGGCCTTGCATGAGGACTCGCTCCACCATCTTTTTCCCCTCCGCAAAAAATTGCTCGAACGGGTCTGCCGATCCGTCGAACACGAGTTCGACCTCAGGCCCGGCAACGGGATCATCCGGTCGCTCCTTCCGTTCCATGCCCTTTCTCGGCGGCTCGATGGCCGCATCGGCGATCGGGTCGTCCTCGAATTCGCCGAACTCGATCACGCCCCCCCCCTCACCCTCGTCGAACGACGCGAATCGATCGACCGCGGGCACGTCGGAAGAAACGCCGTATTCGATCGCACCATCGCCGTCGAATCGCTCGATGGCATCGCGGATCTCTTCCTGCGGTGAGGCAACAGGCGCAGCGGCTTCGGCCCGCGTGAGCGACGCCGGCGGCGGGAGACGCTGGATGTCGCGCCACGCCGCAGCGATATCGGCAACGCTGGCCTTTGATCGCCGCGCCTCGCCGGCACGCACCAGCGCATGGTCGCACAACTGGTTGATGAGACGGGGCACGCCCTCGCTGGCGGCGTAGACGGCGTCGTCGCAACCGGGCTCGAAGAGCGACTCCCATAACTGGCCGGCCGCCTTCACCTGGGCCCGCAGGTAGGCCATCGTTTCGGCATGATCGAGCGGCTCGAGGTAATGCCGGGTCGCGATCCGTTGGGCGACACCTTCCATCTTCGGCGACCCCAGCATCTCCTCCAGTTCGGCGGTGCCGGAGAGCACGACATGCACCGACGGCATCGGCGTGGGGACGTTGGTCAGCAACCGTAGTTCCTCGAGGAGCCGGGTCGGGAGTGTGTGGGCCTCGTCGACGAGGATCACCAGTCCCGAGCCGGTGGCGGCCAGGCCGCGAATCCGCTCCACGATCCCGATCCGCAGTTCCCCTTCATCGAGACCGCGATAGGGCTCGCCGATCTCGGCCAGGATCGATTGCCACAGTGCCCGCCGTGTGCAAATCCTCGCCCCCGAGAGGACCGTGACGTCGAAGTCGTCGCGGAGGTGTTCGGCGAGTTTGGCCAAGAGCAGTGATTTGCCGCTGCCGGCCGGTCCGACGACAAGGCCGATGCCCTCCGCCCGGCGGATGGCCCGCTCGATGGCATGGAGGGCGGCGTCGATCTCCCGCGCTGGATGGTAGAAGTCCACACGGGGGGCGGCCATGAAAGGTCGGCTGGAGGGATGCCGGCGGGTGGTGCGCATCAGGTCTGCTGATTCCCTGCGTCGGAAGGAGTGATGGCGACGGTCCAGATGGGTCGCCCGTCAAGAATTGGTTTCGACAGGAGGCACCGCCTTCCTGCACCATCTGCGGGCGGCGTAAACTTTCCCGATCCCGAAAACCAGGCTTCCCACGGCAGGTGGCGACGAATCGAGCGGCGGTCGCTAACTTTGATGTTTCATGTGAAGATTTGCGGCGTGACGACCGACACCGACGCCCGGCTCGTCGTGGCGGCCGGCGCCGATGCCATCGGTCTCAATTTCGTCGCCGGGTCGCCCCGGTGTCTCGATATCGCCGCGGCCCGCGCGGTCCGCGCCGCGGTGCCGCCAGGTGTGCTCACCGTGGGCGTGTTCGCCGGGATGCCGCCGGAGGAAATCCGGCGGGTGGCCGGCGCCGTGGCCCTCGACGCGATCCAGTTGCACGGCCACCTCGATGCCGATCACCCGGCGGGCGATCCCCCGGAGCGGTGCCGCGACCTGGCGCCACTGCGGATCCTCCGCGCTCTCCGGCTCGAGTCACCCGGCGAGGCAGACCCGCTTGCCGCCGGGCGGCAATGGATCGAGGAGGCACGTCGGCTCGGCCACGCGCCCTCCATGGCGATCATCGATGCGACCGTTTCCCGTGGAACCGCACCGGGGCAACTCGGCGGCACCGGGGCTCGTGTGGACTGGCAGGTGCTCGCGCGGGCCAGGCCGCTGGACATCCCGACGGCCTTGGCCGGCGGTCTCAACGCCGCCAATGTCGCCGAGGCCATTCGGGCGACCAGGGTGACGGCCGTCGATACGGCCAGCGGGGTCGAGGCGGCACCCGGCCGCAAGGACCCCGCCATGGTCCGGGCCTTCGTCGAGGCTGCACTCCAGGCTTTGGGACACGGCTGAGGCCCGTTGTGGCCGGCCGTGGTCCCACCTGTGCGATTCGCGGCTGATCGCTAAGATTGGCGTGTTTGAACAATGCCCGTCTGGGCGACGCACGCCCAGCTGACAACCGTCCCCGAGGAGGATCTCCGTGGCCCACGTTGAAACCCGCCTGCCGTACAAAGTCGCCGACCTCTCCCTTGCCGATTGGGGTCGCAAGGAAATCATGCTCGCCGAGAACGAGATGCCGGGCCTGATGGCGCTGCGGGAAAAGTATGGCCGCTCGAAGCCGCTCGCCGGCGCCCGGATCGCTGGCTGCCTCCACATGACGATCCAGACGGCCGTTCTCATCGAGACGCTAAAGGAACTCGGCGCCGAGGTCACCTGGAGCAGCTGCAACATCTTCTCGACCCAGGACCATGCCGCCGCGGCGATCGCAAAGGCCGGCATCCCGGTCTATGCCTGGAAGGGGATGACCAACGAGGAATTCGACTGGTGCATCGAGCAGACGCTCTTCTTCCCGGACGGCGAGCCGCTCAACATGATCCTCGACGACGGCGGCGACCTCACCGCCATGGTGCACCAGAAGTATCCCGAATTGCTCGGCGGCATCCGCGGCCTCTCGGAGGAAACCACCACGGGCGTGCATCGCCTCTACCAGATGCACGAAAACGGCGAGCTCAAGCTCCCGGCGATCAACGTCAACGACTCCTGCACCAAGAGCAAGTTTGACAACCTCTACGGCTGCCGAGAGAGCCTGGCAGACGGCATCAAGCGGGCCACCGACGTCATGGTGGCCGGCAAGGTGGTCGTGGTGGCCGGCTACGGCGACGTGGGCAAGGGCTGCGCCCACGCGATGAAGGCTCTCGGGGCCCGCGTGATCGTGACCGAAATCGACCCGATCAACGCCCTGCAGGCGGTGATGGAGGGGTATGAAGTGACCACGATGGAAGAGGCCGCCAGCCGCGGCCAGATCTTCGTGACGGCCACCGGCTGCCGCGACGTGATCCTCGGCAGGCACATCGAGAAGATGCCCAACGACGCGATCATCTGCAACATCGGGCACTTCGACCTCGAGATCGACGTGGCCTGGCTCGAGAAGACGAAGGGCGTCAAGAAGGTGGAGATCAAGCCGCAGGTGGACCGCTACACGCTCCCCTCCGGCAACTCCGTGATCGTGTTGGCCGAGGGCCGGCTCGTGAACCTCGGCTGTGCGACCGGCCACCCGTCGTTCGTGATGAGCACGAGCTTCACCAACCAGGTGCTCGCCCAACTCGCCCTCTGGAACGAGACCGACAAGTACGACGTGGGTGTGCACCTGCTGCCCAAGAAGCTCGACGAGGAGGTGGCCCGCCTCCACCTCGACAAGCTCGGCGTGAAGCTGACGAAGCTCACGAAGGAGCAGGCCGAGTATCTGCACGTCCCCGTCGAGGGGCCGTTCAAGCCTGAGTATTACCGCTACTGAGCCGCCTTCGGCGGCTCAGTGCTGCATCCTCCGGGCCATCCATGGCCCCGGCGGATGCGGAGACGGGCCACGGAAAGCGCGAGGTTTCCATGGCCCTCCAAACGGCCGCCTTCCTGGCGGCCGTTGCCGCTTCCGCGGCGAGGGTGAGATCGCCGCGTTTCATGTGGAACAGATCCGCGGTGGACGGTTGCCTGCCGATCCGCGAGGTTCGGGGCGGCCCGTGCCGCGAGAGCCGGCGTAGCTGGCAAGCGCAGGCATGGATGCAGAAGCGCAGCCAGGTCCGAGTGAGTGGAGCCCAGGATGGGCGCAACGAACGTCCGGCG
>JBJTOU010000002.1:0-6128 GCA_046074725.1 Planctomycetia bacterium | reverse complement strand
CTCGATCGCTCGACGTCTGCACCGAACACATAATCGGTGCTGATCTGGACGAGTGTGGCATCGACCCCGTTGCAGGCATCCGCCATCGCTGCCACGGCATCGGCGTTGATGGTACGACATGCGAAGGGCTCTTTCTCCGCGGCATCCACTGCCGTCCACGCTGCGCAGTTGATCACCACCAACGGGCGCAGCGTCTCGAGGGCCAGCCGAACGCTGGCGGGGTCGGTCAGATCCATGCGCGATCTAGGCAGCGGCACGGCGGCCGGGCCCAGTCGACGGCAGATCTCCCGTCCGAGCTGGCCCGTCGCACCGGTCACCGCGATGCTGGACTTTTTCCAGTTCATGATTCCTCTGTGTCGCTGCCTCTTCTGCGATCTCGACGACGTATCTGCCGTAATCGCTCTTCATCCGGCTGCCGGACGCGATCAACTCTTCGGGCGTGAGATAGCCGAGCCCGAGGGCGATCTCCTCGAGACAGGCGATTTTGAGCCCCTGCCGTTCTTGAATCGTCTGAACGAACGACGATGCATGCAGGAGCGAATCCGGCGTGCCGGTGTCGAGCCACGCGAAACCGCGGCCGAGTTTCTCGACGGCAAGAGCCCCACGCTCGAGATAGACCCTGTTGAGATCGGTGATCTCAAGCTCGCCTCGTGGGCTGGGCTTGAGATCTCGGGCGATGGATACGACATCCGAATCGTAGAAGTAGAGTCCGGGCACAGCGTAATGCGATTTTGGATGCTGTGGCTTTTCCTCGAGCGACAGCGCCCGGCCGGTGGCATCAAACTCCACGACACCAAATCTCTCGGGATCCCGAACGGGATACGCGAAGACGGTCGCCCCGGTCTGCCGGCCAGCGGCAGCGCTCAACACGCCTTGAAAGCCATGGCCGTAAAAGATGTTGTCTCCGAGCACGAGCGCCGCCCGGTCTCCGGAGATGAAGTCGCTGCCAATGAGGAAGGCCTGGGCGAGCCCTTCAGGACGAGGCTGCGCGGCGTACGAAAGCGAGATGCCAAACGTTGATCCATCTCCGATGAGCCGTTGAAAATGCGGCAGATCGTGAGGCGTGGAAATCACGAGAATGTCACGGATGCCCGCCAACATGAGGGCCGAGAGCGGATAGTAGACCATCGGCTTGTCGTAGATCGGCAAGAGTTGCTTCGACAACGCGAGCGTCATCGGATGCAGACGTGTGCCTGAGCCACCCGCCAACACGATGCCCTTGAGAGAGGATGCCATGGACTGAGTTCCTTGTTAGGCGGCCTGCTCGGACGGAGGATCGACGTGATACGGCGACTGGGGGTCGAGTTCGTGGCGAATCTCGTCGACGGGCTCTTTCTTCCCATAGCCGGCGTAGAGCCGATTTGGGCCATTGAAGACCCACCCAGGAACGTCACTCACGTTCTTGTAGGCATGCACGACACCAGGCGGAATCGAAACGGCACACGGGTTCGACTCGCCATACACGGCACGCGTCTGCGCGCCGAACGTCGGCGACCCTGGTCGGGCGTCCCACAGGACCAGTTCAAATTCACCGGGCCCGATGAATGCGAAGTAATCCGTCTGGTCACGATGCTCGTGGGGGCCGCGCACGACACCGGGTAGCGTCTGACTGATGTACGCCATGACCGGGTGGATCTCGGCCCCAATTTCATCCTCTCGATAGAGTTCCACCAGCCACCCGCGAGCGTCGCCATGCCGACGAAGCGGCTTGATGAGCACATCGTGAATCGTGGTTTGTCGTTTTTCGCTCATCTCGGAACCCTTCTTGCGGCCTTGCGGTTGGCGCAGGCCGATCGCTTGCCTCTCCCCCCGACAGTAGCAGCCATCCCGGGGGCGGAAAACAGCACTTTTTGCCTACAAATCAGCCCGCTTTTGCCATTGCCGCGCTCGGAGCCAGTTTCGGCCGTAGCGGGTCCACAGTTTCCATCGGAAGCGAAGCTTCTCGGTGAGTGTCGCGGCGGTCGTCCCCTCGCCGTCCTCCCACAGCCGATCGACCAGATCGTAGGCATCGATATTGCTGCAGCACGATGCCGGCATGTCTCGCACGAAGGATCGAAGCTCATCCGGCGCCAGAACACTCGGAAAGTTGAAAAACCCATGAAATCCGAACGCCTTGTGCCAGGGAAGTCGCTCCACCGAAAAACGGTTCGCCACCTCCGGGGGTGCAAAACGGATGCCGCGCTGCTCGAGCAGTTCCCGGTTTCGCACGCAGATGCATTTATCCTCCGGGGGACGGGGGTTGATGCCCGAGTCACATAGGGCGTCGAGCAGTCGCCGTGATCGCAGTGAAAATCCCCCGTTTCCCACCGGAGTGTTCGGAAATTGCGGCCATACCGCACCGATGTAATCGTAGCTTTGAAACTGCGGATCCCACATGTCTGGATGCACGATGAAGCCGTCCCACTGGACGATCAAGACGTGCGATCCGACGACGTGGCTGCCGATGCCGGTAAGCATGAATCGCGAATAGTCGTTCACGCTTCTCAGGCCTGGCGCTTGCTCATACTCGATTCCTTCCCGCCGAGCGCCGACCCGGGCGAGATCTGTGAGAAGAACGGCCTTCGCGAAGCGAGCGTGCTTGAGGCACTTTCCCATCGCCCATGTCGCGAGCGCCGGCGCACGAGTATCGACACACAGCAGCGTGACATCCGGCAGATCAAGCATGGCCGCGGCTCCCCTGAGCATCACAGGATTCCATCACACGTTCGTACACATCGGCATACTTCTGCGCCGCGTTCGTCCACGAAAACGACGCTGCCTGCATCCGGGCCCGGGCCGCGCGACCCGCTTCCTGGCTCGCGGCAGTCACACCGGCCCTGACAGTGGCAGCCATCGCCGCTCCATCAAAACTGTCGAAGAAAAAACCACCCTCCCCCGCGATCTCAGGAAGACTCGTCGCTCGCGACACGAAGACTGGTTTTCCGCACTGCATCGCTTCGAGCACAGGAAACCCAAAACCCTCGGCGAGAGAGGGAAAAAGGAATGCTTCGCAGTTCTGATAAAGCCATTGGCGGTCGGCGTCGGAGACCTCGCCAGGCATGAACACCCGATCCGTGAGCCCACGCCTCACGATCTCCCTTTCCATCGACGCTCCGTAGGACGTTGCTTTCTTGCCCGCGATCACCAGCCGCGATTCTGACATGGCCTCGATCATGCCGAGCAGGACATGGAAGTTCTTGTGCGGCACGCAGTTGCCGACCGTCAGGAAAAACGCGCCCGCGGGCACCCACTTCGGCCGAGCAGCTGACGCCACTCCGGGCGGGGCGACCCCGTTGGGGATGACGTGAATGGCTTTGCGCCCAACGCGCAGATGTCGCCTCACGTCGTCGGCGGTGAATTGTGAGACGGTCGTGATCGCTGCCGAGCGATCAACTAGCCGCTGAACTCCCGCGAGTTTACGACGCTGCCTGGCCGTCAGCCCACGCCCCTTCTCCGGGGCATCCGCGTCGTGGAGAAAGTTGAGGTCATGAATCGTGAGCAGGACCGGGATGCGCGAGTCGAGTGGCAGATACTTCGCGGACTGGTGCGTCGCATGCCACAGCGCAAGCCTCGACCGCGGCAGCAACGGCTGCAGCAAGGGTCGTGCGATTCGGCGAAGGCTTTCCTTTTTCCACTCGGTAGCCGTGATCCGATCGACTGCGGCTTCTGGGAAGTACGACTCGCACCCATCGGGAATAAAAAACACCGGGTGAAAGCGGCCCTCCGCCATCGTGATCAGTTCGGTGCCGAGGTGAAGGGAAAATCGCCCCAGCCCCGTGTTGAGATGGCGAAGCTTCTCGAGGTCGATCGCAACCCGCGGCAGGGAACCGGCTGATGTCATGGCACGCAGTCACCCATCAAGCGGCATGCACAGGGAGGGTCGCGGGTTTCGGAACCATTCCATAGGTTTGCGAGGCTAGCCGATTGCGTGCCCGGAAGAGAATCGCATTTCAGTCGTTTTTCGCAGGCGACAACCTGAGCCCAGCTTCTTTCGGCCGTGAGAAGCGGGGCTTTCGACCACAGGCGGTTTCCTGCCATATTGTCGGACCCCCGCGTTACGAAAGGCCCCCATGAAAATCCACGAATATCAGGCCAAAGACCTCCTCCGGGCCGCTGGCGTGCCCGTGCTGGCCGGCAAGGTGGCCCGCACGCCCGACGAAGCCGCCGCCGCCTTTTCATCCCTCGGCACACCCGTCTGCGCCGTCAAGGCTCAGATCCATGCCGGTGGCCGCGGCAAGGGCAAGGTCAAAGGCTCCGAGCAACGGGGCGTGGAACTCGCCAAGAGCCCCGAGGATGCCAAGCGGATCGCCGCCGGCCTCCTCGGGAAGACGCTCGTCACAATCCAGACCGGGCCCGAGGGGCAGACAGTCCGGCAGGTCTTCGTCGAGAGCGGATGTGCGATCGACCGCGAACTCTACTGCGCCGTCCTCGTCGATCGCCGTGTCGGCTCCCCCGTCCTCATCGCCAGCACGGCCGGCGGCATGGATATCGAGGAGGTCGCCGCCAAGACGCCCGAACTCATTCTGACCGAGCCCTTCGATCCCGATCGTGGCCTCGGCGGATACCAGGCCCGCCTGCTCGCCTCGAAGCTCAACCTTCCCACCGCCAGCTGGCGGCATGCCGAAACCTTCTTCCGCAAGCTCTGCCAGGCCTTCGTGAATCTCGACGCCTCGCTGCTCGAGATCAATCCGCTCGTGCTCACGAAGGACGGCACGCTCGTCGCCCTCGACGCCAAGATGACGTTCGACGACAACGCCCTCTTCCGCCATAAGGACATCGCCGCACTCCGGGACGAGGCCGAGGAAGAGCCGGCGGAGACCCGTGCCGCCGCCGCGGGGCTTTCCTATGTGAAGCTCGATGGCACGATCGGCTGCCTCGTCAACGGCGCGGGCCTCGCCATGAGCACGATGGACCTCGTGAAGTTGCACGGCGGCGAACCGGCCAACTTCCTCGACGTGGGCGGCGGCGCCGACGTGAATCAGGTCACCGAGGCTTTCCGGATCATCCTCTCCGACACGAATGTGAAGGCGATCCTCGTCAACATCTTCGGCGGAATCATGCGGTGCACCACGATCGCCACCGCGCTGGTCGAGGCCTCCAAGACGGTCGGCTTCACCGTCCCGCTCGTCGTGCGGCTCGAGGGCACGGAGGTGGAACAGGGCAAGAAGATCCTCGCCGAGAGCGGCACGAGCATCATCACCGCCGACGGGCTCACCGACGCCGCCAAGAAAGTCGTCGCGGCCAGCAAGGCCTGAGCATCGAGCCACACACACCAGGAACAATCCCATGAGCATCCTCGTCAATCGCGATACCCGCGTCATCTGCCAAGGCATCACCGGCAAGGTCGGCGAATTCCACACCCGTGGCTGCCTCGACTATGGCACGCGGATGGTGGGCGGCGTCACGCCGGGCAAGGGGGGCGAGGCCATCGTCGGCCTCCCCGTCTTCAACACGGTGGCCGAAGCCAGCGATGCCACCGGCGCCAACGCCACGATGATCTTCGTGCCCCCCGCCTTCGCCGCCGATGCCATCCTCGAGGCGGTCGATGCCGGCATCGAACTGGTCGTCGCAATCACCGAGGGCATTCCCGTCCTCGACATGGCCCGCGTGATGCCCGTCGTGAAGGCGTCGAGGAGCCGTCTCATCGGCCCCAACTGCCCGGGCGTCATCACCCCGGCTGAGTGCAAGATCGGCATCATGCCGGGCTACATCCACACGCCCGGTCATGTCGGCGTCATGAGCCGCTCGGGCACGCTCACCTACGAGGCCGTCTGGCAGCTCACCCAGCTGGGACACGGCCAGAGCACCTGCGTGGGCCTCGGCGGCGATCCGCTCGTGGGATCGAGCTTCATCGACATCCTCGAACTCTTCCAGAAGGATCCCGACACGCACTCCATTCTCATGATGGGTGAGATCGGCGGCTCGGCGGAGGAGGAGGCTGCGGAATACGTGAAGAAGCACGTCACCAAGCCGGTGGCGGCCTTCATCGCCGGCCGCACCGCCCCGCCCGGCAAGCGGATGGGCCATGCCGGCGCCATCATTTCCGGTGGCAAAGGGACGGCCGAAGCGAAGCTCGCCGCCCTTCGGGATGCCGGGATCGAAATCGCAGAAAGCCCCGCCGACATGGGAGCGGCGATGGTGCGGGCGAT
>JBJTOU010000001.1:0-8275 GCA_046074725.1 Planctomycetia bacterium | reverse complement strand
GGAACTCGATCCGCTTGGTCTTCGGGTTGGCCGAGTACATCGGAATCCGGCAGCTCGCCGAACGATTCCGCTGCGAGTAGGCGAGATTGACCGGGGCCTCGTAGCCGGGCACGAGCCGCTTGTAGCTGTTGGTGGTGGGGTTGGTGATCGCCAGGAGCGCCGGGGCGTGCCGGAGAATGCCCCCGAGGGCGTGCATCGCCATCTCGGAGAGGCCGGCGTAGCCGGAGCCGCCGAAGAGCGGGGCGCCCTCCTTCCAGAGCGACAGGTGCGTGTGCATGCCGGAGCCGGCATCGCCGAAGACGGGCTTGGGCATGAACGTGGCCGTCCGGCCGTGCCGCCGGGCGACGTTCCGCACGATGTGCTTGTAGAGGCACATCTGGTCGGCCATGCGGACGAGTTCCTGGAACCGCATGTCGATCTCGCACTGCCCGGCCGTCGCCACCTCGTGATGCTGGGCTTCGACGTCGATTCCGCAGTGGATCATCGTGAGCATCATCTCGTTGCGGAGGTCCATCATCTGGTCCGCAGGCGGGCATGGGGCGTAGCCCTCCTTGTGACGGAGCGTGTAGCCGAGGTTCGGCGAGCCCCCACGTCCGCGGTTCCACTCCGCCTCGGAGGAGTCGATGTGGTAGTAGCCCTCGTGGGCGTTCTGGTCGAAGCGGATATCGTCGAAGACGAAGAACTCGGCCTCGGGTCCGATGAAGCAGGTGTCGGCGATGCCGGTCGACTTGAGATAATTCACCGCCTTGCGGGCGATGTTCCTGGGATCGCGGGTGTAGTCCTCGCGGGTGATCGGATCCTGGATCATGCAGATCATCGCGAGCGTCGGGATCTGCGTGAAGGGATCGACGAATGCCGTGTCGGGCACGGGCACGAGCAGCATGTCGCTCTCGTTGACCGCCTGCCAGCCCCGGATGCTGGAGCCGTCGAACCCGATGCCAGCCTCGAAGGTCTCCTCCTCGAGCTTGCCCACGGGGACGGTGAGATGCTGCCAGGCTCCCAGAAAGTCCGTGAACCGCAGGTCGACGGCCTTTACTTCCTTCTCGCGGCACATCGCGAGCACTTCACGCGGCTTCATGCGGATCCTCCGAGGGGGCACACCATCATACGACGGCTCAGGACAAACTCACCGCCCAGCCCTCGCCCACGGCCTCGAGCCGGAGACGCCCGGCGATCCGGCCGCCCGTCACCCGCAGCACCAGGCTCGTCGCCGTGCCAGGCGAGCCGGCATCGAGGGAGAGCGGCTCGAACGTGCCGGCGTCGATCCGACGGGCATGGCCCCGGCCTCCCGAAACCTCCCCGTCGAGGATGTCGAGCCATGCCAGGCGGTGCCGCGGGAGTTCAAGGCCGGCCACGGGGACGGCCCCGGGCGCGGGCAATGCGAGGAGCCGCCAGGTCCGGCACGCTTCCCCGTCTTCGAGCAGCAGGTCGAAATGCCGGCCCGCGGGGTCGTCGGGAGCGCCGGTATGTTCGAGCATCGCGAAGCGGGGCATGGCTCCGTCAATACTCATCGCCGGCCGTCTGCTCACCCGGAAGCACGAGCGGCTTGGGCTTGTGGCGGACGGCGCGGCGGGCGTTCTCGTCGCGGAGCCGTTCGACCGCGGCATCGAGGCTCATGGCACCCAGGTCGCCGTCGAGCCGGTCGCGGAGGCTGACCGTGCCGGCCGCCTCGTCACGAGGGCCGCAGACGATCATCATCGGGATCAGTTCAAGCTGGGCCGTGCGGATCTTCGCCCCGAGTTTTTCGGCGGCGAGGTCGATCCCCGTCCGCAGGCCGGCGGCCTCCAGCCTCGCCTGCACCTGCCGCGCGTAGGCTTCGCTCTTCTCGCTCACCGGGATCACCCGAACCTGCTCCGGGGCGAGCCACAACGGGAACGCGCCGGCGAAGTGCTCGATCAGCACCCCGACGAAACGCTCCATGCTGCCCAGGGGCGCCCGGTGGATCATCACCGGCTGGTGCTTGGCGTTGTCGGCGCCGATGTATTCCAGGTCGAAGCGTTCCCTGCTCGGCAGATTGTAGTCGAGCTGCACCGTGCCGAGCTGCCACTCACGGCCGAGCGAGTCGTTGACCACGAAGTCGATCTTCGGACCGTAGAAGGCCGCCTCGCCCGGCTCCGGTTCGCAGCCCGGCAGGTTCATGCGGCGGGCCACCCGCTCGATCGCCGCCTCGGCCTCGTCCCACCGCTCGGGCGGGCCGACATATTTGTCGCTCGCGGGATCGCGGAAGCCCAGCCGCACCCGGAAGTTGTCGAAGGCGAGGCTCTCGAGCACCTTCAGCGTGAAGTCGATGCAGCCCTCGACCTCCTGCTCCACCTGCTCGGGCATGCAGAAGATGTGGGCGTCGTCCTGCGTGAAGCCGCGGACGCGGGTCATCCCGCCGAGTTCGCCCGACTGCTCATAGCGGTAAACGGTGCCGAACTCCGCCAGCCGAAGCGGCAGATCCTTGTAGCTGTGGGGCCGCGCCTTGTAGATCATCGTGTGGTGCGGGCAGTTCATCGGCTTGAGAAGGTACTGCTCGTCCTCGCTCATCACGATCGGCTTGAACTGGCTGTCGGCGTAATACGGATAGTGGCCGGAGATCTTGTAGAGATCGACCTTGCCGATGTGGGGCGTGTAGACGGGCTGATAGCCGCGGGCGGCCAGCTCGTCGCGGACGAAGCTTTCAAGCGTGCTCCGCAGCACCGCGCCCTTGGGCATCCAGAGCACGAGGCCGGAGCCGACGAGCGGGCTGGTCGTGAAGAGATCGAGCTGCTTGCCGAGCACCCGGTGATCGCGGCGGCGGGCCTCCTCGAGCGCCGCCAGATGGGCGTCGAGATCCTCCTGTGAGAACCATGCCGTGCCGTAGAGCCGCTGGAGCTGGGCGTTGTTGGCGTCGCCTTTCCAGTAGGCCCCGGCGATGTTGGTGAGCTTGAACGCGCCGATGCAGCCCGGGCTCGGCACGTGCGGCCCGCGGCAGAGATCGACGAACTCGCCCTGCCGGTAGAAGGAGAGCGTGGGGTGTTCCGCCAGCCCCGTCTCGATGTGCTCGGCATTCAGGGGCTGGTTGAGCCCACGGATGATCTCGACCGCCTTCGCCCGCGGCACCTCGACGCGCTCGAAGGACTCGTCGGCCTCGATGATCCTCTTCATCTCGGCCTCGATCTTCGGCAGGTCCTCGTCGGTGATCGGGGTGGAGGCCCGCATGTCGTAATAGAAGCCGGCACCGACCGTCGGCCCGAAGGCCAGTTCGACGCCGTCGAAGAGCCGCATGACGGCCCGCGCCATCACGTGCGCCGCGGAGTGCCGCATCACGGGCAGGGCCCGCGGGTCGCCCTTGAACAGCACTTCGAGGTCGGCCGCGCCGTCGGGGGGCAGCGGCGCGTCGAGGCCCACGGCCTTGCCGCCAAGGATGGCCGCGATCGGCCGTCCTTTCTTTCCCTTGCCGGCGGCAGCCCCGGGCATGATCTCAGCGACGACATCGGCTACGCGGGCTCCCTGTGGAAACTCTCGAACGACGCCATCAGGAAGACGAACGCTGGGCATGGACGTGATCCGTGGGATGGCGCCGAGGCGACCCGAAGGGTGATGACGACCTGGAAAATCGAAAGTATCCGGTCCCACACGGGGCGTACAAGGGCATTCCGCCGCGCCGCATCGGCATCGCTTGACTGCGGTGGCAAGCGACGTGAGACTCTTCCACGAGCAATCAGGGCGATTAGCTCAGTTGGTTAGAGCACCAGCTCGACAAGCTGGGGGTCATAGGTTCGAGTCCTATATCGCCCACTACCGAGCGAATCGGGGAGTCGGAAACGGTTCGTCATCGCATGCATGCCGGCCCGATCTCTCGCCGCCAGGTTCTCGCTACGGGCATCGTAGCCACGGTCGTGCAGGCCGCAGGTCGGTTCGCGGTGGCCGACCTGCCGGCCCGCCGCGGAATCAAACTCGGCTTCGACAACTTCGCCGTCCGGGCCCTGGGCTGGAACGCACGCCGGCTGGTCGATCATGCCGTGGCGCTCGGCTGCGACTCGGTTTTCATCACCGACTTCGGGCCCTTCGAGGGACGGCTCGACGACGCATCGCTCGCGGATATCCGCCGCTATTCGGCCGACCGCGGCATCGATGCCGTGCTCGGGTCGTGGAGCGTCTGCCCGACGTCCACGACATTCGAGCATGACTTCGGCACGGCCGAAGAGCATCTGGCGCTCGGGATTCGGATGGCGAAGGCGCTCGGCTCGCCGGCCTTCCGCGTGATCCTCGGGAACGCGGCCGATCGACAGACGCCCGGCGGCATCGACGCCCGGATCGCCGACATGGTGAAGGTGCTGCGGGCGGCACGTTCACGGGCGATCGACGCCGGAGTGAAGATCGCCGTGGAAAATCATGCCGGCGACATGCAGTCGCGGGAACTGCTGCGGCTGGTCGAGGAGGCGGGGCCGGAGGCCGTGGGGGTCAACTTCGATTCGGGCAACGCCTGCTGGGCCCTGGAAGACCCGGTCGATGCCCTGCGGCGTCTTGCGCCGCACGTCGTCACGACAAGCCTCCGCGATTCGATGCTCTGGGAGACCGATGACGGCGTGGCCGTGCAGTGGACGGCGATGGGAGAGGGCTGCAGCGACGTGCCGGCGTTCTTCGACCATTTCGCGAAGCATTGTCCGAGCGTGACGGTGCATATCGAAACGATCTCGGGATTCGCAAAAACTTTTCCGATCCGTGATCGCGAGTTCTGGAAGGCCTACCCCGATGCGCGGGCTTCCGACCTGGCGGCGTTTTTGGCGATGGCGAAGAAGGGGCGGCCACTCGAGCCGTTTCGCCCAGATCCCACGCGGCCGCGACAAGAGAGCGAGGCGGAGTATCAACTGGCCGAACTCGCCCGCAGCATCGATTTCTGCCGCACGAAACTCGGCCTGGGACTCCGCGGCTGACCAGAGGGCCCGAGCTTCATGATCACCCCTGCCTCGGAGTTGCCGGCCGTATCCCCGGGAAAGCCGCCGATGAAACACCGTGTGATCCTCGCCATGGTGGCGACCATCAGCCTGGCCACGGCCCATGCTGCACAAGAGACGCCAGCCCGCGACGGCGAAGACTGGCCCGCGTTCCTCGGTCCGCGGGGCGACGGCGTGTCCGAAGAGACCGGGCTCCTTCGCGAATGGCCCGCCGGCGGACCGCCGGTGCTGTGGCGGAAGAAGGTTGGTGAAGGCTACGCCGCGCCGGCCGTCCTCGGCGACCGGCTCGTCTTCTTTCACCGCATCGGCGACGAGGAAGTGATCGAGTGCTTCGAGCCCGCGACGGGTGCGGCCCTTTGGCGGTTCGCCTATCCCACCAGTTTCACCGATCCCTACGGCTACAACGGCGGCCCTCGCAGCTCTCCCGTCCTGGCCGGTGATCGCTGCTTCACGTTCGGTGCCGCAGGCATCCTCTCCTGCATCGATCTCGCGACAGGCAGGCTCATCTGGCAGCGGGACACGAACAAGGAGTTCGCGGTGCCGCAGGCCTTCTTCGGCGTCGGCGCGACGCCGCTGGTCGATGGCGAGCGGTTGCTCGTCATCATCGGCGCGCACCCGCGATCGGGCGTCGTCGCATTCGACACGGCCACCGGCAAGACGCTCTGGGAGGCGGTCGGCCCCGACGATTTCCCGGAACCCACGATCCGCATCCAGCGCGACCGCCCTCCCGCCAAGCTCGCCGCATATGCCTCGCCCGTGATCGCCACGATCCACGGCCAGCGGCATCTACTGTGCCTCATGCGGCCGGGTCTCGTGTCGCTCGACCCGGCAACCGGTGCGATCCGGTTCACTGCCTGGTTCCGCTCCCATCTCCACGACTCGGTCAACGCCGCCCAGCCCGTCGTCATCGGCAGCAAGGTCTTCCTCACGGCGGCCTACGACACCGGCGCGATGATGCTCGACGTCGCCCCCGACGGCCGACGTGCCGAGGTGGCCTGGAAGGATGAAGACGCGATGCAGTCACACTGGTCCACCGCCATCGCGCACGACGGCTTTCTTTATGGCTTCAGCGGCCGGCACGAATCGAACACCGATCTGCGGTGCATCCGCGTCTCGGATGGGAGTCTCGTCTGGCAGGCGTTCGGTCCCGAGGGGGGAGCCGGCTCGTACGGCCGCGGCTCGGCGATCCTCGCCGACGGGCGGTTGATCGTCATGAGCGAACGCGGCGCGGTGGCCCTCGTCGAATTGTCGCCGGAGCGATTCCGTGAGATCAGCCGGTTCAAACTCCCCGAGTTCGAGTACCCGTGCTGGACGGCGCCGGTCCTCTCCCGGAAGCGGCTTTTCATCACCGGCTGCCGCAGCCGCCCCGGCCCGGGCGGAATGTCGGCCTCCGAGTATCACCTCGTCTGCCTCGATCTCACCGCCCGCTGACTGTCCGTGGACGCAGTCACCCCTGACCTTTGTCCACGTGGCCGACCGATGGAAAAGCCAGGGTTTTCCATGGTCGGCGGTCGCCGCATCCTGCGGCGGCTACCGCGTGCGGGCCCGCTGCTTGGAGGGCCGATGCCGTGGCCCGCTCGCCGCGCGGGACTGTCGAAGTTCGTACAGCCGCAGCGGCTGCTGGGGCGCGATTTCGGCGCGGTACCGTCGCTCCGCCTCTGGCGTGCCGGCGTAGCGATGCTGGAAGGCACCGAAGTAGGGATCGGGAAACTGCCAGTCATTCTGGGCACGCGCCGGCACTGCCGAGACGAATGCCACCGCAGCGATCACTGCAACAAGACCATGACGCATCGCATGACTCCAGCGGGATCGTCTCCATCGCATCCGAGATACCTGTAACGACGACCCGCGAAACCGGGAGAAGGAGGCGAAGGGGTCGGCGAAAGCTCGAGGAGCATTGGGCTATCCTGCCCACGCGACGAGACTTTTGCCGCCCCGAAGCCGGTGCCGCACCAACGTCGGATTCGCTCTAATGCCCGTGAAACAAACCGATTAGGTTCAGCGGGTTCCACCAGCAGAGCCCGCCGTGCCCGCAGTCGTTACACCCGCACGGCTCGACGGGCACCATTTCCACCTCGTATTTCGGAACCCGCTCCTTCTTCTCCGGGCCGTCGGCCTTGTAGAGCCGCTTTTTCACGTAGACCTTCCCGCACGGGGGCGTGCAGCGGCAATCGGCTTCGGGGGAATGCCACGAATCGCGGCCGCGGGCACAGGCATATTCGCACTTCATCGAGTAGTTCGGCTTCTTGGTCTTCGTCTCGTCCCACGATGCCTTGCACCGCGGCACACAGTAGCCCGTGCACGAAAGGCATCCGGCCGGATCGTCACAGCAGTCCGCAGCCCATGCCATGCCCGCCAGGCAGGCGATGGCGCACAGCCCGACGATGAGTTTTTGGGGTCGCATCTGTTTCCTCCCGTTGAAGTCGTTTCAGAAGTCGAAGGCCAGCCGCGTGCCGAAGCCGTGAATCCAGCCGCTGCCGTCGTAGCTCGTGCTTGACACGACGTTCCCGGTGCTGTCCTTCTTCCACGGAGTACTCACGAAGTCGCGGTAGGTGCAGTCGTAGTTGAAGTAGACGCGGGCATTGGGGTTAAGCATCCAATTGAGGCCCAGCGTGCAGCCGTTGAGTACACCGCCGTTCACCTCGCCATCGCTCAGGCAGAGGTAGTTGTAGCGCATGCCCACCTGCCAGGCCCCTTCGCTCACATTGATCCGCCGTCCCGATCGGCCGCCCCGCACCGCATAGAAATTGTTGTGGGGAACCGGACGGTCGAACCGGTACTCGGTGCGGGAGTAGGTGCGGCTCTCGCCCGTGAGAAAGTAGAGCACTTCGGCATAGCCGCCTTGGTAATAGACCGTGCCGACGTTCGTGCCCGGCTTGGGCTGGTAGCCGTTGGTCACGAGCGGACCAGCGGACGTCGTGCGGGCATTGTAAAGCCAGTTTCCGAAGTACTCCGACTGAAACGACCATGGTCCGTTGTTGCCGACAAGTTCCAGGCCGATCATGTTCTGCCATGTGCCTTGGAGCACGCCCGAATCGGCATAGATCGAATTGAGCGGACCCGGCGGTCCGTTGCGGATATCGCCTCGGCTGCGGAACCGAACCGCCGTGATCGGGTCGCCGGTCGGCAGCCCGGTCGTTCTGTCGAACGACGTGTATTGCCGACGCGGTTCCATTGTGCGGCCCGAGATTCCGAGGTGGAGCAGTTTCCGACCTTCGTCCTCGAAGACGGGCAGGTAGACGAGCCGGCCCACGGTCATGCTGCCGCCGGTGGAGTTCGAGAACCCGAACGGGTTGGTCACATTCTTGAACTCGCCGATCTGCCAGGCAAGGTTGCCCTCCTCGTTGTTGTTG